>NZ_RDBR01000004.1 GCF_009663775.1 Lactobacillus sp. 0.1XD8-4 | reverse complement strand
CCATTAGAAGTATTCTTAAGTCATGTCACAGAAGAACAACTTTCACCTTTTTTCTAATTTAAATTGACATTTCAGGACACATTAAACCGTTGCATTAATTTTGGGTTTTGGGTTAAACGATAACGAGGTAACTTTCTTAATTGAATTAGTTCTTTTTGTTCATTTAAAGAATGGAGGAAAAATTGATTTAGGTCCGTTGATGGTGCGCCTTGCAATTGAACAATCCGCATATCTAAACTTTCTTTTTGTGCATCTAAATTAATCTGCCGAATGTAGTACTTCCTTAAACCAATTTGCATTTTTAACCTTTTGGCTTCTTTTGACTTTGGATCAAGTTTCCTCAATCTTTCCTTTTCTAAATTTAATAATTTCTTATTTTCAGTGAGACCTTGTGACTTAATTTGTGCCATTAAGTCTCCTTTTTTATTTCTACTACTCTTCTGATATTGTTCCTCGTTATCCCTTAGTAAATCATAAACTCGATTAGCAAGATACTCTCTTAATTTTTTATCTGCTGGATTAACCGTATCTTTAATTTTTTGACCATATTTTTTACGATTAATTGCATCTTTGGCTTTTAAGAGATTTATATATTCTAAATACTCATTATTTAGGCTTGTTTGCAATAAACTATTAACTAATTGATCCGTTAGTTGCTTAGCTTCCTTAAAATCAACACTATGATTTGAAGAACGCCATTTTCTTTTGTCTTTATAATCCGGTAAAGCATTAGCAATTTGCTGTAAGTAATTTTTTTGTTGAATAGTTACATCATTTGTTAATCCGTTAGTTAATTTTTGATTAGCGGCATCAAGTGCTTTCTCAATTTCAATCATCCTTGAACGACTTTTTTTATTTTCTAATTCATGATGGATTTGAGATTTAAATAAACGAATCGATTTATTCTTAAACATTCCCTTAGGAACACCATTTTTTAATGGGCGTGTATTATGGCGTTGACTAATTGCCAAGTGGACATGAACATGATCTGTATTCAAATGAATATCACCCCACCAGAAAGTTTCTTGATTATCTAATCCTTCGTTCGCGAGAAAGTTTGGCATAGCATCTTGAATTGCTTTCTTAATTAATTTTTGATTTACCTTTTTCGTTTTCGGATCATATAGCCCAGCTTTGGTTAAAAATTCTGGACTAAAAGATATAACGCCAGCCCATAACATCGCTTTATTAGTTTGAGCCTCTTTTAAATTATTTATTAATTGTTGATGCTGTTCTTCAGATAATTCATAGACACCTTGCGAAAAAGTAGGGTAATCCCCTTTTAATTTTTCATCAAGGTCATCTTCCATTTTCGTAGCAGCTTTACGATCAGTATATCCAAGATAACCTTCAAAGTTTTCTGGTAAATCTGGATCCTGTTGAAAATTTTTATTGCTAATTTCAATATCTTCTGGACTAGGATTAATTGCTTCTTTTCGTTCAGTGTATTGTAAATATCTTGCACCATTAGCAACTCTAAATTCCTGAGTGTAAATTATATCTGGACTACTCATAACCCACTCCTAATATTTTTATACTCATTATTAAATTTCATTTGGACTTAAATGTTTTCCGAAACGATCACGAAGTTCAACTTCAAACTTAGGATGTATTTTTTCTCCTGGTTTCAACGGCTGATAGTCGTGACGAATTGTACTTTCGGGAATGTTTAATATTTGCGAAATTTCCTTATTACTTAAATCGAATCTTTTATAGTAAGTTACCAATAATCTAATTGCATCTTTTTTGGCTGCACTTCTCCATAGTTGCGGATCTGTTTGCAACTTATCCCGAACTTCTTTTAATAAATTTCGTTCCTTAATGACATCTTTTACTGCAGTATTTAAATCCCCATCATCAATATAGGTATTTAAACGACTCTCTTGGCCAACATGGATAAACCAATCTGGATCCAAATCCTCTAGCTCATGTAACTTGTCGTAGAAATCCTTATTGTTTTTTATATTCACCATTTTAGTCATTCTATTACCCCCGAAATAAGATTAACTTATTTACTCTTTTGAAATAATTTTTTGTTATCTGTTTCTACCATCTGTGATAACTTGGCATAAATTTCATTTTCTCTTGTCCCAAATTCAAACATCGATTGCATGTTTTTCCAGTCATCTTTATCAACTCGGACGACTGCTTGATTAGTTGCCATTAACAAATATAGAATTTCATTAATTCGATTCATTTGTTTTTGTTCATGCTTAATTAAATTATTTAGTTTTGTGTCATGCGTCGATAAAAATTCTTGATAAATAGTTTCGTACCTTTTTCGAGGACTTTTATTCCAAGCATTAATTATTAAAGTGAGATAATCATTTAATAACATATTAATCAGGCCATTATTTGAGGATGGAATATTTTTAATTAAGGCAGGATTATTTTCAAGTTTAGCTTCAAAATAATTAATTTTACTTTCGGTGGATTTTGTCATTCTTAAAGTAGTTCTTGTCATGTTAGTTTTCCTCCTCACCATCGTATTCATCAAAAAAGATCCGTAAATGATCTTCACAATAATTAACTGATCGTTCAATACGTTTCTGCCGTTCACCAATTATGTCCAAAATTTCAATTAATTGCTTCAGCGTATCTATATATTCTGGAGTTAAATTCGCAACAGTTTTATTTTTGAAATAATCACTGACCACCATGCGATAAAATTCTGCTTTGGTCATGTTATATTTCTTTACCTCCTTTTGCACCTTGCCAACTTGATTATTATCTAATCTAAAATGTTGAAGTGTTTCGCCATCTATCTTCTTCATAAAATCATGTCCTTTCTTTTGAGTGTCAGCCTAATTCTTAAACAGTAAAATTTAAGTGCTAGTCTAATTAATGAGCATAAGGGAAAACGATACCCGGCAAGCCGGGTACCCGCCAGTGGCGGGGTTTTCTTGTGTTACCCCAATTTTCTCGTCTGCCGACTATTTGACACCCAGAAAAATGTGCTTTTGCATCACACAAATCTACAAAAAGCATCACCATTGGTAATATATTTATCGATAAAGATTTTCAAAGTTTCGCCAAAAATTTTAAACTTATTCGAATTTAAATACCTTATTTTTGTATTAGTTATAACTAAAGCCAGCCTACGATCGACTGGCTTTTTTAGATATATTTATCTCTAAATTTTATTATTTAAAAGTTATTGAGCGTCCCCAATTGAACCTGCATATTCGTTTTATTATCAATGGCATCAACTACAAATGGAATTTGTTTGTTTTTACTAAGAACATGGACACAAGAGTTCTTTTGATCAATTGCATTTGCTAGCAGGCTATCTCTTAACTGCGTTGGAACCGTAATTGACTTTACATGATACTTCTTTAAATCAACATACACTGTTGAAATTTGTGGATCATTAAACCCTTTAGCCATTTCATTTAAGCGCTCCAAAGTATCAAAATCTGCTGTAGTTGAAGTTTTAATCTTGCGTTTAATATCTAACTCTTTAATGTTCCCTAGTTGTCTTAATAATGACTGATATTTCGGTCCAATATTTAAGATTTCTCCCTTATCCACTCCATGATATTTAAATGCTTCTTGAATCATCATTGCCTCTGAGAGAGTAAAAATCGTTGCTTGCTCTTTATTTTCGACAGTAATAAAATTCGCCGGCCCAAAGTCCTTATTAATAATTTCATCAGTAAGAATGGTTGTACCTTTTTTTAATTGCTTGGCTAGAATAATTGGGGCTAAAGCATTTACTTTCAAATATTTTCCTTCAAATTTAATAACTTTATCATATCTTGTACTCATCATAATCTTCCTTTTTTACTTGATTTAATTGCTCATAATTTTGATGTATCGATCAGTAAAGTATCCTACTGAATCTTCTGCTGAGACTTTCAATCCTTTTCCGTCAATTTCTTCCAACAAATTATTTAAATTGTTAATTTGAGTTTGCAATCGCCCTAACGTTTTATCAACTACTCCAGACCTTCTAGTCACATTCATACGGTCAATGCAATTGCCCAAACTGTGAAGACAACGTGCTCTAATCAAAGTAACAGAATTCATATATTCAACTAGGCCAGTTAGTTTTTCACCCATCAATTTAACAAAAGGCTTCTGCATTGTTAAGTCAATTAATGCTGTATCAGTTGAATCTAAGTCTGATAATATTTCAGCATTTGCCAGCGATAAATAATATTTTTTAGAGAAGAAGCGCTTCTGAATTTTATATACTTCACATTTAGAATTGAAACGATTTCGCTTTATATCCCAATAATTATTGTTCTTGTACCAATGAAGGTAAACTTCAAATCCTTGCCATAAATTTGTATCAAGATTTATTTCTTGATTATGGCTTCCTGCAATTAATTCCAAATCAGCGTTTTTATACCATTGTTTAAATTCTGCTGGACTAATCATATTGTCTCCTTAAACTATTGTATTTTCTAATGTAGCTTTAAATAAGAAATACATTTCTATTCCCGCTAATAATAAAATCATCAAGAACATAAATATTAGTATTCCTTTTATTATTTTCTTTTTCTCTGATGATATTTCGCTTAATGGTTTCCCAATTGAAATCACTATTCCCCAAACGACAACTCCAAAAATCACTACAAAGCAGCCAAGTACTCTGTCTAATCTTGCAATTGTTAGAAAATCTGTTTCGATTTGGTTAGACCATCTATATATACAACTTCCTAGAATTAACGTAATGAATAGAATGATAGTTGCATATAACCTCTCTTTAATTTTTCTATTCTTCATTTTCACTTGCCAGTTGTTTCGTTCCTAAAACTACATATCCTTCTTTCTGTTTGTAAGAAGTAATATAGGTGACTTTTCGTACTAAGAGCCTACCAGTATATTGACTATCTTCGTATTCATGAAGGAAAAGTAAATCTCCTACTTGATATCCACGATCATTTTTTCTAATTTCAAAATTCTTATTTCCTTTTTCTTGAGCTTCAAAATATTCAGGTTCAATTTTTAAGTCAATTGTTTTCGGTTGCTTAGGTTGTTTTATAATGGCTTCTATTCCTTCTAAATTTTCAATCCAGTTTGGACTTAGATGACCTTTCCAAATCTCTTGCCAATATTTAACTCCTAAATCCAATACTTCGTAGTGCAAAAAGCTATCATCAATAATTCGGCTTTGTAGTCTTACAGAATTATCTTGTTGCCATAAGTTTGGAAGAATAATTACTACTGCGTCTTTTTGTAAGTTTTTTGCATGTTGCTTATAGAATTCAGCAATTCCTGTAATTTTGAAATATTTATCGCCATTCTTTTTTCGCCCTAGTGAATAATATTTCCCAATTATTGATTTACTACCAGTTTGGTTATCAATAACCTCAATCATTACTGGAACTACTTCAAACGATTTTGTTTCTATTTCATTCATTTCGATCATTCCTTTAACTTTTACCAGTTATATTACAAGCCATTCTTTTACAACCTCTTGACACTTTCTTAGAGTTTCAGAATATATCAATGGACTACTTCCTGTTTTAGAGGGAATGGAAATTGCTAGGTTAAAAGATAATTTATTTACTCCTAGATGACGCAACATTTCTAGTCCTTCATCTTTAATATCAATGATTGCTTCAACTTTATTCGTTACTAGGTCTGCCACAAATTTAATTGAATAGGCTTGAAAGTGAACTATCTTTTGTTTTTGACTAGAAGCCATAATTTCTAGTTTTCGTACATTGATACAGTTAAGATCATATTCACGAGGAATATCAGTAAATTCAATTTTTTCTTCAATAAGAGTAACGTCAACGTCACGTAATGGCTGCTCAACGTAGATGCAAAAGGCACTGTTTCGCTCTATGCTTGCTGCTTTTACTGTTTCATCATCAGTTATAATCATCAACCCATTTCCTCCTTGAAATCAAATTACTTTGAGAAATAAACAAATTATTATATCTATTAGCATTGCTAACCCAAACAAAGAAATATTCAAAATTTTCCTTTTAGTTTTTGGCAATACCTTTAATGGTTTACCCATTGCAAGCCTTAATACACCCACGCACACTGCCAAACTTGTCCAATAATATCCAAATATTTGAACAAATTTATTGAGTATTGGAAAATTTGTTCCAATTCCATTACATATCGCACACAAACAAAGCCCAGCTATCATCACCGCATATAGGATAAAGAGGCTACGTAATCGATCTATAATTTTCATCCTAACTATCACCTTTCTTTTTGATAACAATTGAATTTTTATCAGATTTCCTATTCTTTTATTTTTGAAACAAGAATGAAGTTTACTATAAGAAAAATAAGTGTTACCAACATAAAGGACCCAAGAACGAAAATATAACTACTATTAAGCTTTACAAAATTTATTGATGAATCAGTAACTATTATTGGTGCTGATATTATTGATTTTATAAGAAAGAAGAATTTTTCTTTAACTGGGAAAAGATTCCAAAAAACATATATAACACATGAAAGAAACAGTGCTGCATATGCACACATTCCACTTTTTATTTGATCGTAATCAATATAATATTTTACGGAATATCCAACTGAATAGAACAAACTCCAAATTAAACTAAAAAATATAAATGTTAAAATCATATTCTTATTTACTCCTTTCAGATTGAATATCATTAATTTGTCTTTGATAATTCTTAATCTTATATGCTTGGTGGCTGATAATAATTATTGGAAAAACAATTGAAAGTGCCAAAGTTAAAAGCCAGCTACCACCAAGTATCATCAAAAAAGTGTTATTCACCTTGTCAGAGTGTTTTGACAAATGAGCTATTTGTTGAAGAAAGCAAGTAAACAGATATAATTGCCCAAAGCCTAAAAGAAAAGTCACAAGCGCAGCCCAATTCTCTTTAATGAACGATTTTATATTGCTAAAACTCATATTATTACTACCCCTTATTCCATCTTCTTAGTTGCAACCTTTGCTGGAAACTTATACTTACCAGATTGAATATCATCAATTTGTTTCTGATAAAGCTTAATTTGTAATTTACTTTGTTTAATTACCTTATTTACGTTCTTAATATTATGCTTTTGAGTCGCAATATCTGCTTGAGCTTGCTGAATATTATCAGAATTACTATCTTTATCGACTTGATATTGTTGGTTATTCTTTGCTTGAGAAATTGCTGCTTGATCTGCAGCTAATTGTTTCTGATAGGTAGTCAAAGCTCCTTTTTCTTTTCGAATTTCTCTATTCATTAACTTGATTGATTCTTGTAATGATTGAACCGCATATTCTTTTTGGGTTTGTCTAGTTAAACGATTATCAACAAATTTTTTATCTTCATTAATGACAAATTTGTAACTGTTTTTGCCTGCTCCAGTCTGGCCATTCCCACTGCTCGATGATGAAAGTTCGCTACCATTAGAACTTAAAGATTCTGGATCAATACTAGAAGACGCATCATAAGTAATTTGCGAACTATCTCCTTGTTTATTAATGGCTTCTAGCTGAATTGCTTTGTATCCTTTCGGCAAGTTATCAATAACTACTACAAAGTTATTATTAACAAGCGGAATGACTTGATAGGAAGCATCCTGTTTTGTTAATGTACGAACCTTAAATTTAATATTTTTAGGATCGATATATTGACCAGATTGTGGTGCCACCTTAAAGCGCGCAACCAGAAATTGTTGCTTAGCATTATATTTACGGGAAGTTAATGCTATTGTGGCATTACTATCATTACCAAAACTCTCCGCTGTATTTAATGGTGTATCAGCAAAACGCGATTTGCTTGGTGCAACTCGTGTACCAACAAGCAGTCCTATCATCGTTAAAAAGAGTGTGCCACTAATAATTAATTTACGTTGCATTGCGTGGTCATCATACCAAGTCTTAAATTTAGCAAATCTTTTTCCATACTTATCAATCCAAAATTGGATCTTTTTTCGCCATTTTCTTTTATTCATTGGTTACCCCCTGTTGCTTTTCTGTCGGTTTATTTATTTGTAAGTAATGATAGATGTTAGCAATTACCTGCTTATTAGTACCTGAGTATTGATAAATATCAATTCCATTCGCATTAGCAATCGGTTGTGGTTTTCCATTGCGATAAACCATAAATGTTGGTACTGAATTAACATTGTTTTGCTTAAACAGCTTTTTATCTTCATTATTTTGCCATTGTAAATATAAATTCTTATGGCGATATGGTGATGGCATCAACTTGCCAATCGTGGCTTGAGTTGCCGTTACTTCCCAAGCATTTTTATGAACATCAATCGCTACTTTTTTGCAATCTGGACACGTTTTAGAGTAGTACATTACTACCACCGGCTCATTGCTTTTAAGAGTTGCTTGTTGCGTTTTTGTACTACTTCGATGAAGCACTCCAATTCCGTAGAGAAAACCCGTTATAAGCAATATGACGGCTACCGTTAATACACTAAAAGTAATCACTCTACGACGATGCAATAATTCTGGATCATATCTATTCATTAAAAATTTACCCCCAATTAATCTATTACTTAGCATCGAATCACTTACAGAAAACTAAGTTGTTGAGCCTGCATCACAGGTTTTTGTTCTTTCAATTGCAGTAATTCTGCTTCAACTAAATTCATTCCCAAGTCATGAGTACTATTAAAGGAACCTTCAATTGTTAAACGTGTATCTTTGTTTTTATAAAGTACTAAGTGATATCGCTTTTCGTTATATTTTTGAAAGGTTGAAAACTCTAAAGTGCTTTCTTCGGCATTCAAAAGATATTTGCCTAAATCTAAATCATGCTTTAATTCCTCAAGGCTTTCTTCTTTGGGTAAAGTGATTACAGCGTAGCCTTTATAATCATCAAATTGAAATTTTAATTTGTATTTCAATTTTTGTTCACCTTCTTTACCTATGGTTCACCATCATTTTTTAAGCTAAAAACATTACCAACGATTCTTAATTCCGTCGACCTGTAATCGCATACTGGAATAAATTTGCCGTGATTAAATCTGACAGTTTGCTTTATAACAGGTTTTTGATCATGAATTATTTGAACAATATCGCCTTCATAAATTTTCTTCCCGTTTATAACTTCAATTTCCTCCGTTTAAGTTAAAATAATCTTAATCATTGCTGTAAATAGCAGTAAGAATACCAATAGAATCAATATTAAAAACGCCAACAGCATGGTATATAAAATATTTTTAGGTAATTCTTTCTTTCTTAACTCCCGTCGATATGTCGACCGCTTTGGCGGCAATTTTTTTCTAATCATGATTTGATTTTTCCTTATAACTCATAAATTTTGTCCCCTTAGTTACTGAAAAAAGTGATGCAAATTCCAAAAAAGCAAAAAAATAAATAAGGTCAATACAATGGTGCCTAAAATAGGTGCTATCCATCGACCAGTATTTTTCCTATTTTTTAGTTGTGTTTTGTTCTCATTTGCTTTCGCGTCATTCCATGATCCATTAATCATCTTATGGATAGCCCGTTGGCGTAATTCTGCTCGGGTTAATCGTCTACGATAAATCATTGCTTCTAGCCTCATTTAGGAAGGTGGTGAACATTAGGGTCAAGTTTACGATTTAGACTTGGCAAATGAAGAGCTGCAATTTCAGCAACCGTAATGTTTTTTAAGTCGTCCGGAAAACTCTGAACTAATTTAAACAATTCAATTGGCCGGCCGTTACTTGCTTTTAAGATGGCAATTAAATTGCCTACACTTTTTCCACTATTAGGAAGTGTTTTGATGATTTTAGGCTCTACTTGAGCTATCCTTACATATTTCCGTCGATCACTAACCATTACTAGTACTGACTTTTTCTTGTAAAGTTGCATGGCCAACTTAAAATCCCGTAATTTATTCGAGGAAACCGCAAAATACCAGGGTCTTCTTTCAAGCCCGTTTGCGTTAACAAATCTTCCTTTCACGTACATCATTTCTTCATTCTCCCCCTCAAGCCTCCTTAAAGTCCCCGTCAATTACTTGTTTACTATTATGAGTGGCTAATAGTTTTTCACGAATTTCTGATCCCTTGCTTTCAAACATTTCTGCTAGTTTTACTAAATCAGTCTGGGCTAAATCCTTCTGACTTAAGAATTTGGTTTCAGGTAAAACTTGCATCAGGTCAAAATCTTTTACTAAATTTGCTAACATTTCAGATGAAAATGATGAAACACGCTTAAAAGCTTCATCATGTTTACTTTCCACTGATTCTTGTTGCTTAATCTGTGTTCGCAACGCATTATTTTTTTGAATTAAGTCGTTAACTTGTCTAGCAAGATCATCAACCTGTTGTCCTGATTCTTGAGCAGCTTTTAACTCCGCTTTAACTTTTTTGAGTTTTTCTTCCCGATCAGCAAGCAAGCTTTCAGCTTCTTCTTTATCAGCCTTTAATTCGTCATAATCATCAGGTGCAACCTCAACTAATTCCGGCTCCTTGTTTTTTTGCTCCTCCAGTTGCATTTCTAAGTGTCTTTTTCCTTCTCGTAAATCATTCAGCTCATTCATAATTTCAGCCCGAGAGTTTTCAACGTCTGCTAAACGATTAGCTAAACGCTGATTTTCAGAATTAAGTTTTTGAATTTTATCTGATTGGCTTTTAGCGAGTTCGTTTTTCTTGCTAATCGACTTAGCCATTTCCTGCCAAATTCGCGAATTACGAGCTTCTACAGTTGCATGTAACAAATATTTTTCCTGTTCCGGATCAGCCTTTCCGGTCGCAATTGCTAATTGGGCCATCTTAGGAAGGCTTAGATAATTATCAAGCATTAGCTCTTCATCTGGATCATTCTGTGTCTTAATTCGATAATATGCTTGCGCAATGTTAATAGCGTTATAGGCATTCCCCTTTGAAACATGATGAGCCTTAATCCACCGCTCAAATGTAATCTTGTCTTTATCACGGTTTCCTTGACGACTAGTTTTGTCTTTAATTTCTTTTAAAATTGTGCCAAAACGGATAATATAGTCACGCCGGTTATTATCAACCTTTCGTTCAATTCCAAGCCACCATTGCCGTTCCTCAGGAGATAAAGCTTTATAGCTCTCTGACAGTTCGCTAGGAACAAAGACAGCCTGACTTTCCGTATTTGTTATTTGGGTAAAACCATTATTCGAGTTTTCAATTTGATACCCCGATTGTGAAGCATTACTTTCTTGCATTTGCAACAAGCCCCCTAAATATTTTGTAGTTTTTTCTCAATAGCTGATCTTAAATTAACCATCGAGACTCCCATCGCTTCTGCCATTGTCAAAATAAAATCGGTCTTAGTAATTTCACTCTTAAAATTTAATTGCGCAAAACGGTTTGCTGAATCATAAAGTCCATTCACTAACGCACCATGTGAAATTCCCCTGCCACCAGAAGTGATTGAAATCATATCTTGTTCCTCCGGAGACTGTGCAACGATTACCCAGCCGTTAAATGGACTATCTTTTAAAATTTGGCTAACTAATTCAAGCGAGTTCCGTTCTTGTACTTTAAGTTCCATATATTCACCCTCATTTCGTAATACTAATGCAATAAGCTTCGGAGCCTTCGCACGTGCAACTCTTTCTTTTCTTTAATACCTACAGCCTTTAGAAAATTTATGACAGCATTAGCAGATTGAATAGTCTTAAATACAGTTGCCAAAGCAAGAGGAACCCGATTAATTTTTAGAACATTAGCCTGCTTTACCGGATCTTCAAAATCAATCTTCAGAAAATTACAATCTTCATCGCTAATTACATAAGCACTTGCACTTGACAGCTGATTTCTGTTTTTCACCCAGTGCTTTGCAGAATTATCAAGAGCTTCTGCAGTCCAATTACTAAGACATAATTCTGAGCTTAATGAATAATCTTTCCCCATTTTGTTACCTCCTCGGCCAATCTTTACTTAAAAATTGCTAAACCAATCCAAACTGTAACATATAACATAATCAATAATGGGAGACCTATTTTTCTAAGACACAGTCTAAAAAGATAAAGCCTTGATTGTTTAAATTCTTTTACTGCTGACGGATCCCAGTCTTTAGAATTCGACTTTTGATATAGCAATCTATCCTTGATTCTCTTTTCACTAATAGGCCTAACTGGAATTTTAGTAATTGTTGCATTCAAAACATCTTTTGCGTAAAGCGGTGACTGAAAAGCGTCCCAAGCATCTTGGTAAAACTCTTTTCTACCGCAATATGATACTTCATAAACATAATTTTCAACTGGATATGCTTCAAGTAAGTGATGACCCACTTTTACTATCACTGCAAACTCACCTCTTAAAAAGCTTTTTGACAATAATTTCACAACTAATAACGCACACTATCATCAATAACAATTGGATTCCCGTCACACCAGTGTCTAGATCTATCATCATGATCTTTTAGGCATTTTCTCTCTTGGCCTTGCAATAAGCGATTAACTTTTTTAAACGCTTCCTCTTCAGTTTCAAAATAGAATTGGTCATCATCTTTTTTGTCGTAAATTAAGTATTCAAAGCCTTTTTGTTCTAAATACATTTCTTTATTTATTTCAGTGGTGTACCAAACTAAAAAACAATTTAAGCTTAAATTCTCAAGAGCTTTATGGTGCCTAATCCATAATGAAGGTAAGTACAAAGTCTCTGCATTAGTTTCTAAAAGTGTTTTAGCTAAAATGGAAAATGCTGAAGCATCTATTTTTACAGTAAGAAAGCCATCTTTATTTACTTTCTTACTTTGAATTAATTGGTTTATATTAATAAAATGTAATTTTTGATTTTTATCTTGATACATAAGAATGACGTCTAATTGAACAATTTCATTAGCTTTGTTTACTGAAAATTCTATATTCGACATTGGTATCTCTTGAATTTTCTTAATTTTATCCAGATGTGTCTGGTCAAAATATTTTGAAAGATAATTTTTACATTTTGTACTTGCTTGAGAATAAGCTCCTGCTTTCTTTAACAAGTGTCGTAAATTACTGTAAGTAATTATCATGCTCTTACTCTTCATTAGTCATACCCTCCTCCTAATAGTGTTCTGGATCAATTCGATCCAATCCCATTACGTAATTGATCCGAACATTGAAAATGTCTGCAATTTCTTTCCATTTAGTTGAGTCAAATGGCGGCCGCTTCCCATTAGCCCATTGACTTACAGTAGATGGGGAAACAAGTAATTGATTAGCTAGTTCCTCCATGGTTATTCCACTACTCTTGCATAGCTCTTTGATTCGATTCTTTCTTGTAAGTAGTAACATCAATCTTCCTCCTCATTTAAAGGTGTCCCACAAAACGGACAAGCTACAATATCAACACTCTCAGTCAATCCACTTAAATTTCCTGCATCATCAGGATAATTAATTTTTAATGTCCATTCATTTTTTGCGTCTTCTTCAATCTGTAGTACGGTACCCTCTCCAGTGACCACCTCTGCAAGCGGTTGTCCCGTGAAAGATTTATTATGAAGTTGGCAATTTTCCTGTTTTTCAGTTAGTTTCATAATTCGTTCCCCTTGGCAGTATCAATAATGTGTCCAATTTCATTAGCAATTTCATTTAATTGGTGTATTCGCTGCAATTCATGTAATGCAATGATTTGGGCTACTTTTGCTTCCACCGGATAACCACTACTGATAATCCTAGTTAATGTTGATTTATCGAACCTATCAATCATTTTTTAATAAACACGCTCCTTAATAATTCAAGGCTTCAAATACTTTGACAACTTACTAATTTTTAATCTTTTAGTGTCTACACCACATTTAGCAAGGAGTCCTAGCATAGAATTGGCTAGTACTTCAGATTGAAAACAAGTTGCCGAAAGAAGCGAGGTCACTGTAAACTTATTAAATTTTGGATTAACTAGATTACTTAAATCATCTAGTAAAAGCGCTAAAAAACTATTACCTTCAACTTCAATCACATAAAGTTCATAGTCTTCAACAGCTCTCTCTAAATAGTCAGCAACTGTTTTCCTTCCTGTTTGCTTCCACCAATCATGAGTACTATAAATTTCTGTCGGTTTCGTTTTCATCGTCTTTTCTCTATTCCCCGCTTTCATTTTGAATAATCAACAACATCAGGGTGCCACCTAAAATGGTGCTGAGCAGCAATGCTCCCAAAACCGATAAAACTGTGTTAACACTCAGAAATTCAATTAGCCGTTTAATCGCCACAATCAAAAAAATCTGAAAGTAAAACGCCCAGCCAATCAATAAAATTGCAGCCCAATTCAAATGTTTCATCGTCGCTTACCTTCCTAAAGGCGCAAAGAGGACGATGGCAAAGAATATTGCATCTAGAATGCAGCAAATCCCTAAAAGCATGAATGCTGTCAAAATATTATCAATCAATTTTTCCCTGTTCATTTTCAAAATCTCCCTCGAATTAATTTTCCTGAAATACTCGAATCAAAAAGCAGTAAGTCCTAATTTCTTGTGTAAGCTTAATGCTGACACTAGTTGAGAGACTGTCTTGATTACTTAGCCGTTCACTTCTGTTTGTGATTAAGTGAGCTAACCGAGTAATAATTTGTGCTTGTTTTTTCGTCCCCATATCGTTAATCCTCCCTAACTTGCTTAACCGGAAACTTCCTTTCGCCGCTTGTTGCGATTAGCAATCCGTTCTTTAAGCTTACGTATCGCTTCCGGGTCTGCCTTTTTGTAGAGCTCTTCTTGCGGTTTTCGACTCCATTCTGGCATTGGCTCTTTAATTGGCTTATGGCGCTTATATTGCTTTGAATTACCTTTGCTAGGCATATTTCGATCATCGCTTTTAACGTCTTCAACCGCCTTAATTCCCTGAGCCTCATATCGCCTTAAAATCGATCTGAGAAAACCCCACGAAGGGTACTGGTACCTTGTTTCTTGTTTAGCAACCTCAATCGCATTTAGGACTAGCTTAGGCCCTAAACGCCTGACAAACTCATTAAGAGTCTGCTGGTCTGCTCCTCTTAAATTGATTTTTGCTAAACAGGCTGCTCGGTAACAGATAGCTTCTGGTTCGCTTTTTGTTAAATTTTTAAGATCATCTTTGCGAGATGATTTGCCTTTGCTAGGTGTAGTAGTAGAATCGCTTTGCTTAGCTCTTTGCGAGAGCTTTGAACGATGTAAATTCATTGCATCAGCTTCTGCTGCTTGAGAAGCTGTTTGAACGTTGTTTTGCCGATAATTGTCAAATACCTTTGCTAGGTAGGAGCCTGCTGCTGATGCTTGCTCCACTTTCCATTTGGCATAGTTAAAGGCATGGGCGACAACGTCAATTCCAAATTCATTAACCCATTGGCTAATTTGCTTTTCGACGAACAAAGAAGGTTTACCCCAGATATCATTCCAGAGATTATATGCTTGCGAAATACCTTTAGGATCGTCTAGTGAATGTTCTGAACGATTCTTTGCAAGAATCTGTTCCTCAGTTTGTGTTGCTTTGCTAGCAGCATACTTACTACTTACTGAGTAATTAGTGCTATGAGTAATTAGTAGTAGGACGTTATCCAACATTGGAAAACGTGACATAGGTTTTCGATAAAATACACCTATGTTTGAAAACGTGACATAGGTTTTTGGTGAGAAATAAGCCAATGTCACAAAACAGAACATAGGCTTTTGAACCCATGAGTAAAATTTTACTTGATGCTTCCTTGGCTTTTTTCTTTCCATTCTCTTCTTTTTTGCCAAAACTGAATTATCACCAAGTGTCCCTAAATCATCTAATACCCAATCACCAGCTGTTAATTGCCCCTTTTCGTTACGCAATCGACTTCGTTTTAAGTAACCAAATCTTTCAAGTTCGTCTAACGCTTTCCGGAGCTTCGTTCTACCAGAAGCTGAACGTTGAACAATATCAATCTCATTAAATGACCAATCGTCAGGTAAGTGCCATAGCAATTGAAAAACACCCATTGATTCGAGCTGCAGACGGCGGTCATCATATGGAGTATTGCTTACAGTTGAATACCCTTGACGTCTTCGATGCTTAATTTTCGGCATAAAACTACACCTGCTTTACCGGAAGTAATTTCCAAATAAAGTTAGCCTTGCTATTAAGTTTTTTAGCAATTAAATGATGTTGTTCCAATTCACTCAGTATTTCTAAATTATGCTCTTGTGAATCCCTCGATTTATTATTAATATCCTCAAGGCTAACCTCTTTTTGTTTGCGACTTAGTAAATAAATATACAGTCCAATTGCGTCTAGAGTTAGTCCCTCATCAAATACATAGTCAGGAATTTGAATTTGACTATTTTTAATCGCTTTATGCTTAATCTTTATAATTCTAGGCATCTTTGTCACCTCTATTTGTCCTGTGTTGCTACTACGGTACTGTCTTTAATATCTGCTGTGGCGTACTCGTTAATGAGCCAATCACTCAATTTCTTGTAAGTAGCTGGCGTTACCTTGCGATGGTTACGCTTAAAAATGTTGTCTAGCGTCCACCGACTTAAACCAAGTTCACGCCCAAGCGCTACAGTAGATAAATTAAGTTCACCACGTTTGCGCTTAATTGCTATTACTTGTTTATCTGTTAAATACATTGGTATTTCCCCATCTTTCCTATTACTTACTTCCGTTCCGTTCATTGGAAACGCAGTCAAATGCTCTTCCAACCATTGTGCAAAGGTTGTCGCCTTAAACATCCAAGGAGAAGCACCGTGGGGTTTCCAAACAGTTTCTTCTTCCATCCGTCTAAGGTCATCAAGATAACGAGAATTATTTAGAATATCCTTCCGCATCCAGTTGTCACCTTTATTCAATCTTTGAGCAATATCATGAACTTTCCAAGTTCTGCCAATTTATGATTAATTCTTTATGTTTTTTAATTATGTTTACCTCTAGTTAAACGACCCGATTTTTCCGACTTCTCATTACGGATTTTTTCTGATCGCCACATAAGGAACTTTTGATAAAGCGGTTCAATAATAATTGCATACTTAGAGGTGTCGCTAACAACGGCACTGCTGTATGGAGATTCAAGACATTCACGCATTCGATCACCAAAAGTTCCTTCACTATATCCATAATCCTTCATAATTTGTTCTCTGCTCTTCCAACCGTTTGCCATCATTTTTATCACCTTGATTAATACCTATTAACTATCTTTCCTTTTGTCGTCCCCTAACATTTGTCGGTCTTTCCTTACAACAAGAGTAAAAAAATAAGAGCCGAACTCTTCAGCATCTATATTTAACACTCTGGCAATTTCAGATATTTCATTTTGTTTAAACATAGATCTATGACTTAATTTAGTGCTTAAAGTCTGCCGATCCATTGGTATTTATCGCGCTAACGTTGTTTGAGTATACCGCATATCCTTCATTCGTTTTTTTAATCTTGTATAATCATAGAGTAATTTTGGCATATTTTCCCTCCTTTCTTTTTGTATGTTAAACCTTACAAAATATATATTACAACTTTTTATGTATTAGTCAACATTTTTTGTCGGTTTTTTCTTACAACATTTTACATGTGTAAGGTTTTATATGATAAAATATAAATCGTAAAATAAATTACTGGGAGGTGTTTTTAGTGTCTGAATTAGTTAGTACGTTTAAGGATCGCTTAAGAGAAGGAATTAATGATGCTGATCTAACTCAATCTGAATTAGCAAGACGTTCTGGAATTCATAGAGCAATAATTTCCGATTACGTTAGAGGAAAATACGAAGCAAAACAAGATAAACTATACCAGTTAGCTAAAGCATTAAATGTTAGCGAATCTTGGCTAATGGGATACGACGTAAAAAAGGAACGCCGGCACCCAGAGGAACAAGTTGAAAACACAAAAAAAGAAAATGGTGATATTACTTCCGAAGATATTGACCATTACTTTAACGGTTTGCGCTCTTATGAAGGCCTTCAAATTAGTGATGAGCAAAAAGCATTTATGCGCAACTCAATTAAGTCCTTTCTAGAATCACAAAAGGCAATGCATAATAAACAAAATAAGAAAAAATAATAATTAATACATAGACTAACTGAATATAAAGTTGATGAGAAAAAAGGTGACGTTGATGAACAAGATGGAAGATCTTATTGAATGGTTAAAAGGTGTTGCTAAGGAACATAACATTACTGTCCTTACTGAAAGCCAATGGCCAAGTGACTGGGTACCACAATCGCAAATTGAATTGCGATGCGTTTGGTACAATCCTAACTGGTTTCCAGCTTGCGAACGACCACTAACACTAGCTCATGAAATTGGACATATTTTATCTGGTGATGAAGTTAGTCTTAGTTGTAATTATTGTAGTGTTAATGAGAAAGCTGAGAGTGATGGTGATCTAATTGCAATTATGTTGCTTTTAGATTATTGCCGTACACATGACATCACTTTTGAGACTAAGCAGCAATTAATTGAAGCCTTTCGAATTCCTATTTCAATGACAGAAAGCGTTGATAGAGCTACTAATTTTACATTGTTTGCAATGCGCAAAAAATATAGAGAATTAGCTATTTCTTCTACTGGCGTTTTTATTTAGCACTCTAAAAGAACGTACGTTTTGCACAATATAAACTAAAGGAGATAAAAATGTGGGTTGAAAAATATACCGTACGTGGCAAAGTTAGATATCGTTTTGGCGAAAACTATAAAAGTCCATTAACGGGAAAGTATAAAAAAGTATCTGTTAGTTATCTTAAAAATAATAATCAAACTAAAAGAGCAGCGGCCATTGAACTAGCAAAGAAAATTGAAAAAGCTAAGCAAAAAGAATACTTCACCGATAAAGATATTTCACTCCGAAACCTTGCTGACAAATTTCTAACTATATATAAACAAAGAGTAGCGGTTAATACTTACTATAATGCCTTTCGAGGACTTAAACGGATTTGTAATGACTTAGGTAACGATACTCTTGCTAATAAAATAACTACAGAAATACTTAATCGCTATTTAGATCAAAAGCTTTATGATCCAGATAAGCCTTTAACCAATGCTTCAATCCAAAATTACAAGAAATACCTATCAATGACATATAAATTTGGCGTTAAATATGGCTATCTTAAAAAGAATCCGGTCAAAGATGTTGAAATAACATGGCGAAGCGAAATTAAAAGAAAACGTGATCGTATTGAAAATAAATATTTGACTGACGATGAGTATCACGCAATCCTTCATGCTTGCGAGAAAAAAGATCGTAATGATATCAAGCTTTTCCTAGAGTGGCTTTATTTGACTGGTATGCGTTGTGGAGAGGCGGCCGGACTTTATGTAAAAGACATAATCAAAGAAGGAGGTAAGTATAAAGCAATTATTGATGGCTCTCTTTCACACCAACGAGAACTATTGGGGAATGTAAGTAACCCTACCGTTAAAGTTTCAGTCAAGAAAACTGACGGTGCAAAAACAATTGCTAGTAATCGGGAAGTACTATTGCCACAAAAGGCCGTCAATATTTACAAAAAACTTAGTTTTGATAAAGATCCAAATGACTTGATTTTTATTAATAAAGATTCCCGAAGTAATCGTCCATTTGATGCATCACATTTAGATCGTTTTCTCCATCGATTAGAAGCAGGAGCAAAAATTGATAAAAGTGTTACTACACATTTTTTTCGTCATACTCATGTTTCAAAATTAGCAGAACTTGGAGTTCCCTTATACGTTATAAAAAATCATGTAGGACATGAAAATAGTAAAATTACAGAAGAAATTTATTTACACGTCACTAAAGAAATGGAAGAGTCTTTGGCTGATAAGTTAAGTAAGCTTTAATATACATTTCTTAATCCACCATTTAGAACGTATGTTTGATAAATATAACTAACTATGCTATATTGATATCGAACATATGTTTAAAAGGAGCTATTTTTATGACTATTTTATACCGAATGAAGAACCCTCATACTAATCAATATTTCTGTAAATCTGCGGATCTTATTAACGAAGCCCCCCTTGAATATTCGCTCGTCTATACAGAAGAAACGGCCCAAAAGATTATTCACGATGCAAATGTAATGGGTAAGCTCTTGTTTGATCATTTAGGATATAAAGAAGATTTCAAAGGTTATATTCTTGAGGAAGCTTCATTAGACAGTATTCAAATTCCGGAAGAATGGAAACCTTATGTAGAACGAATCGCCCGGATTGACCATATTTCTATTCCAGAAGCTCAGAAAGTATTCCGCCAAGAATTAGTAGATTATTGGGATAAATGGGCTATGTATGATCCCTTTACTGGAAAAGCGATGCCAACTAAACGTGCCCCATTTGAATAAAAAATAAGCAGCAAGTTTCCTTCCGTGTAGAGGACTTGCTGCTTATTTTTGTTAAATTTTAACTGTAAATAAAAAAAGAGCGCCTATTAAGCGCCCCAACCGGTTCGGTTTAAGTAATCAACTAAAACCATTTTGCACACCGGTGTACTAATTCTCATGTATGTATTATAACATAAATAAATTGTGATACAATGGTTAAGCGCACCGAAGACTTAATCAATCTTTACTAAGCGCAAGTTTGGAGGTGACTCCCTTGCATTGGTGTGTACTGATTCTCATTGTGCCTAGTAAGCACATTAAACATCTAATTAAATGGTTACTCAAGTAGTAATCTTAGCGCTGACTTTTGTTGGCGCTTTTTCTTTTATAAATTATTATTATTCACAAGAATATCTCTTCTTTAGATAAATAAAATTTTCCCATAAGTTTCCCATGGAATTAAAATAGGGTGTTTAACAACGTGTTATTACTAATATAGCACCATTCTAGATATATTTATTCAACCATGCACCGAAAGCATCCCCACCTGCGACACCTTCTAGTACATTGATGTCATATGCTGGACTCTCATAAATCTGACCATCTTTAATCATTAGCGCCATCCATGTTGACTTATCAACAGACTGAATATTCCGCAGTACGCTTGCGACAACCTTGATATTTGGATACCGCTTAATAATTTCCTGCATCCCGTTAATAAAGGTATCTTTTTGCTCAATTCCCCGTGACATATCACCATCAAAAGCATAGATACCAAGGCTCTGTTCAAAGTCCTCGTCATTAGCAATGCAGACAGTCAGGTACGGCATAATTTGCTTCATGTAGGCCTGTGCTTCTGCTGTTGTCCAGAGCTTTCCTCGGAAATTAAGGTCACAGGCAACTTTAATCCCGTGTTCCTTACAATACTCACAAGCATTTAAAATTGTCTTTCGCATTTCTTCAGATAGAGCAGCCGTAATCCCACTAAAGTAGAAATAATCAGCGCCTTTAAGCAAGGTTGGCCAGTCGTATTCGTCACTCTTTGAAGTAGCAAACGAACTGCCTGCTCGATCGTAAGTAACCTTCGTCGCCCGCACACTAGCCCCCTTTTCAAAGAAATAAAGGCCGAGACGTGGACCGCCATATTGAAGCAATGAGGTATCAACGCCATATTCACGAAGTTTATCTTTGGCTGCTTGGCCTAACACATTTTTAGGAAATTTTGATACAAAAGCTGCTGAATCGCCAAAAAGACTTAGTGAAACGGCTACATTTGCTTCTGATCCACCGTAATTGGCATCAAATTGGTCTGCTTGCAACATCCGCTTTTTAGCTGTTGGCTTCAGTCGCATCATCATTTCTCCAAAAGTTACAATTTTACTCATCACATGTCACCCCTTTTACTATTCAGTAACACCAGTCTTAAAAATTGCGATACCATGAACGTTATATTTTTCATTATTCGTTTTTTTACCGCTAGCAACGTCAATAATGAACTGAATGAATTCATCTGCTAAATCATCCATTGACTCATTCATTAATCGGCCAGCATCGAAATCTATCCACCGTGGCTTTAAGTTAGCAATATAAGAATTTGAAGAAACTTTTACGGTCGGTACATAGGTAGCAAATGGGGTACCACGCCCAGTCGTAAATAATACCATCTGGCAGTCAGCCGAGGCTTCTGCTGATGATGATACTAGGTCATTGCCAGGTGCCTGCAATAGGTTCAATCCCTTTGTCTTCAACTTATCACCATATTGCAAAACATCATTTACTGCTGACGAACCAGACTTCTGAGTACAGCCTAACGACTTATCTTCCAAGGTTGAAATCCCACCAGCCTTATTACCTGGCGACGGATTCTCATAGATTGGTTGATGAAAACTTTCAAAATATGCTTTGAAATTATTAATTAGGTTAACAATCTTGTCAAATGTCGCTTTATCCCGTGCTCGCGACATTAAAATCTGTTCTGCACCGAACATTTCTGGCACTTCTGATAAAACAGTTGTTCCGCCTTGAGCATCGACAAAATCAGAGAGCCGCCCAAGCAACGGGTTAGCTGTAACCCCGGATAGACCATCTGAGCCCCCACACTTTAAGCCAATTTTTAATTCGCTTAATGGTTGCGGTGTCCGCTGATCATCAGCTACCGCATTATTCAGTTCCTCCAACATCGCCAGTCCATCTGCAAGTTCATCTTCACTGTCAGCAGACGAGAGAAACTTAATCCGTTGCGTATTAATTGGACCGGCAGTGGCAACTAACTCCTGCTTCATCTTCTCCAATTCACTATCATCAGCACAGTCTAGCCCGCAGATAAGGACTGCACCAGCGTTAGGTTGTAATGCAGCATCAACAAGAATCTTGCGCGCGTGTTTATAATTATCTTCGGGCGTGTCAAAACCATACGTATGTTTTAATGGAATTACATTATCAAAGTTGCCATTATCAGGGTGAAGCGCTTTGAATTGCTCAACAAGCGGGTCCAAAGTCTCGCTAACGGAACCTACTACCGGAATAATATAGAGGTCGTTACGAATCCCAACCTTTCCATTAGGCCGACGGTAGCCCATAAAAGTCCGTTGATCTTTTTTTACTTTGGATTTTATTTCGATCGGATCATAGTGATACTGCAATTCACCGGATAAATTGGTTGCTAGATTGTTAACGTGCACATGTTCACCACGCTTAATAGCTTTCGTTGCATGACCAATTGGATACCCGTACTTAATAATGTCTTCACCTTCAGCAATATCTTCAAGCGCAATTTTATGCCCACGCGTGATATCTTCCAAAACGGTCACATCCCCGTGGCGCTTTGTATGCAGAACAGACCCCTTTTTTATATCTTGGAGGGCAACGGCGACAACATCATGATCATCGAGAATAATAAAATTATTCACTAGTATCAAACTCCTTCTTATCGTCAAGAAGCTTATTAAATCTGCCTCTTGTCCAATCTAGTTTTGTCCCATACCCGCTTTTTGAATCCGTTCAAATTCTGCATGAAACTTTTGCGCATTTTCCTTTACCTGAGCATAATCACCATCAGCACCAGGGCCAACTAAACTACCACCAGCGCCGACAACAAATGCCCCTGCTTTAAACCATTCAGCCATGTTATCAAGGGACACTCCGCCACTAGGCATGATATTAGCTTGCGGAAATGGACCTTGTAATTCTGGAATCATCTTTTGAGTAGCAATTGCACCAGGGAAAATCTTGATCACATCGGCACCAGTACTTAGCGCTTTTTGTACTTCACTCGGCGTAAAACACCCAGGCATATATGGAACGCAGTAAAGGTTACATAATTCTGCAACTTCTTCATTATAAGAAGGACTAACGATAAACTTAGCGCCAGCAATCATTGCCATTCGAGCAGTTGCCGGGTCAAGTACCGTTCCCGCCCCCACAACAACCGATGAATCATCCGCATATTCTTCACTAAGGCGCTTAATCGTTACATCGGCATTAGGGGAAGTGAAGGCTAATTCAATTGCCTTCACGCCGCCTTCAATACTAGCTTTTGAAATTTTATATGAATTTTCTTCGCTTCGTCCACGAACAACAGCTACAACACCAGCATTTTTAACAGCTTCTAAGGCTTCAAATTTTGGTAACATAATTAAATAATCTCCTTTTTTATGATAAACGCATTTCATATTGATATACTTGTGAACTGTTTGGCGGCAGGAATAAATTACTTTCCTTGTTCATCCAATCAACTGGTTCGCCAAGTACATCAGGTAAGCCGTTGAATGGTTCAATACATAAGAACGGGCAATCTTCATCTTCCTTTGTCCATAAGCAAACATTATTAAATTGATCAATATCTAGTTGAATTTGATGACTAGTTAATGGTGAGAAGAGCCGGACACTCTTTACTCCTGGATTGGTAATAATCCGTAGCCCTGGTTTAAATGTTTCATAGTTTAATTCAAACAGGTTGCCGTTGGAATTAGTTAACTGTTCCTGGTTGCCAGTCCGGTATGGTGCTGGTGTTTTGACAATCTCAGCAACGTTCAACGCATCCTCAGGGCCGCTAAATTCAACCCGGTAATTATCAAACTTACCAACGCCATTAATTGGCACATTAAATGCTGGATGAGAACCAAGAGAAAATGGCATTATTGCATCAGAATGATTATTAACGTCAAAACTAAGTGATAAGCCTGTGCTAAGCAGGGTAAACGTGATTTTTAATTCAAAATCAAAAGGATACATTTCCTTGGTTTTATCATTGGCCCGTAATCCTAAAGTAAGGATATTCCGTTCATGATTAACAACGGTAAAATCTTCATCTGACACAAAACCATGTTGGGGCATAGAATATGTCTGACCATTTAATACATATTCATCATTATTAGAGCGACCGATTGCTGGAAAAAGAACTGGCGCATGCTTCCCCCATTCCTTACCGTTCCATATATAATCAAAGCCAGCTGCCTTATTAATAAGGTGGGTCAATTGCGCACCATGCTCATCGATTTCTGCTCGAAACTCTTTATTTTCAATAATTTGCATGTTAATCCTCCATTATTCGGTAACACCAATCTTAAAAATCGCTAAACCATGAAGACCTGATTTTTCATTATTGGTCTTAGTGCCATTTGCAACATCAATGATAAAGTTAACGAGTTCTGCACTACCGTTATGGTCATTTGCTGCTTTTTCACCATCAAAGTCAACCCAGCGGTTCTTCTTTTCCGCCAGAGCCGAATTAGAAGCAACCTTAATTGTTGGAACATAAGTTGAATATGGGGTTCCCTTACCGGTACTAACAATCACCATTTGACAATCGGCAGAAGCTTCCGCCGATGAATCAATAAGGTCATTATCAGGACTTTCAATTAAGTTAATTCCATTGCTTGTTATCTTTTGACCATAAGGCAAACCAGCAGTAACTTGACCCTTTCCCGCAAGGCGCAAAAAGGTTAGTCCCCGTTCTTCAGCAGTTGAAATCCCAATATGGTCTTCTGCATCATCAGGAACCTTTTCCATTTGCGAATCAAAGTGAGCATAATAATGCTTAAAATTATTAAAGATCGTCGTCACCCATGCGGCAGCTTGCTTATCCGATGCCCGAGCAATGATTTCCTTCTCTGCTCCAGCTAATGTCGGAATTCCCGCTAATGCTACCGTTCCATCATTGGCCGTAATATAACTGGCAGCATCGGCAATTAAGCGGTCAGCTGTAAATACACTCATGCCATCAGGCCGTACCCGCTGCAATCCGACCTTTAACTCACTCAAAGGTACCGGGACCCGCTGATCATTAGCGGCGGCCGTATTCAATTCTTCTAGCATTTGCTGGGCATTTGCGAATTCATCCTTTACTTCTTGCGCAACAAGGAACTTCATTCGTTGATTATCAATTCCAGCCATTTGCTTAATTTCAGCTTTCATCCCCGCCATTTGGTTATTCTCACAGCCAAGGCCAAATACTAGCACCCCACCTGCATTTGGATGTAATACTGCATCACAGAGGATATGGCGAGTTTGTTCAAAATCATCACCTAATTGCGAACAACCGTATGGATGCTTAAGCAAAATAATATTATCAAAAGAACCATTGTCAGGATGCTTGGCCTTAAACTGTTGAACCATCACATCCATTAACGGTGTAATACATCCAACTGTTGGTACAATATAGAGATCATTACGAATCCCAACTTTTCCATTCTTGCGCCGGTAGCCCATAAAAGTTTTGCGGTTAAGGTTGGGAATATCAAAAGCTTCACTAACCTTGCCATTTATTTCATTGGTCTGATTTGTTGCAAGATTTTGTTTATTAACCAGTGAACCAGGAATTACATCAGCTGTCAGGTGTCCGATTGGCTGACCAAATTTAATGATGTTAGCCCCGCTTTGTAAATTGGCTAAAGCTACTTTATTACCAACAGGAACATCATTATTAATAACAATTTTTTTATTCTTAACTTCAACAACTGTTTGGGCAGGAAGATTAACGGTCGCAACGGCCACGTTATCATTAGGGTTTAAGATAAGTAGCTTTTTCATAAAATTACTCCTCTGCGTTAATTTCTTGAACGATTTCACGCGTTCCCTTTTTTCCGATTTCGTTGTAATACTTGGTTACTAAGTCTTCCAGTCCTGGAATCTTAGTAAGATCTTCACCCCAAAAATCAGGGTTAGAAAGGGCGGCATGAATATAATCATCTGTGCCCTGAATCTTTGCGAAACCATCAACGATATCAGCGGTATCATTAATTTCAAATTCTGACTTACCGTTGTAAATCCAAAGGTAGGCAGCTAATGCAAGCGTCATCCGCTGAGGAAGCTTGCCATACTTTTCGTAATAACGCTTATAGTTTGGTAATAACCGTGCACGATACTTTGAGATACTATTGAGGGCTAAAGCACTTAATTGGTGCTTAACATATGGATTCTCAAAACGTTCTTGAATCCCTCTAGCATAACTTTCCAATTCTTCTTTTGGTAATGGAACAACTGGAATAATTTCCTTATGCATTTCATCATCAATAAATTGGTAAAAATCCTTATCAGCCATTACCTGACCAACTGTTTGTAACCCAGCCAAACGGCCAATTGGTGACATTGTAGTATGCGGGCCATTAAGAATCGATACTTTTCGGTTACGGTATGGCTGCATATCATCAGTCACAACAAGGTTAATTCCTGCCTCTTTAAGCGGTAATACTTTTTCAATATCCTTATTGCCTTCAATAACAAAGATCAAGAATGGTTCTGTTTTAACCATGTTTTTGTCTTTATATCCCCATTCCTCTTCTAAGTCGGCAGCGCGGTCACGTGGGTATCCTGGGACAATCCGATCAACTAATGTGGAATAGAATTCATTATCATTATTAATCCAATTAATAAATTCTTGGCCAAGCCCCCAGAGATCAGCGTATTGTAAGATAGTCTTCTTTAAGGCGTCACCATTATGATTAATTAGTTCACACGGAATAATGTGAAAACCTTTCTTGCCAAGTTCAAAGCGATGATAAAGTAAAGCAGTCAGCTTTGCAGGATATGAACTCTTTTCGCCATTTTGAATTTTTTCACGAGTATCGTTTTCATCAAATGCAATCCCTGCTTCAGTCGTGTTAGAAAAGATAACTTCAATGTTGTCATCTTCAGCTAAAGCCATGTACTTATCGTATTCTGTATAAGGATTAACCGTCCCGTTAACGGACTCAATGATTTCGTGGCTTTGGATTTTCTTTCCGTTCAAAATTCCTTCAAGTAATACGGTATAAAGGTCATCTTGTTCATCAAGTTCCTTCACTCGACCAGTTGGTAGCGGTTGAACAATTTGTACTCCGCCCTTGAATAAATTTTGCTTATTCATTTGTTGAATTTGCCAATCAATGAATGCACGTAAAAAGTTCCCTTCACCAAATTGAATAACCTTATTGGGATATTGTGGCAACTTGCGAAAACTGTTATTTAGACTTTCCATCCTAAAACCCTCCAAATCAAATTAGCTACTGTTCAATCAGTTCAATTTGCTAAATTCAGCCATACCTGTGAGAGGATGATGTGCACTAACTTGCAAACCAAGCTGGTCTATTGAATACGTACTCATTACTATGTTTACAGCACCCCATGAATGCGCTATCAATCTAACTGTATTATAGAATGTTAACGTGAAAATTTCAATAGCGATCCAGAGTTTGTTTAGGATTGATCAAGCCGATTCAAAAGATAAGACCAACGTTGACGCCGGTCTATTAACGGTTTTCGCTATTTAGTTAATTGATAATCAATTAACTCTTTATTTTTTGTTACAACATTAATCATTTGCTGATTTAAGTTATGGCTGGTGCTATTCTGACTAGTCGTATAAATTGAACTAGCCTTGACACACCCTGCCAAAAGAATACTAGCAATAATAACAACAACAAAACTCTTAACAAGACTCATCAAAGTCTCTCCTCTCACACTTTTGGTCTTTAGTGTTCACGTGAACACTAAAATAACAACCAATATTCTACTACATATCTATTATGATGCAAGAGGATTTGTATATTTAACTAAGTCAAACTAGATACTAACATTTAACTGATATATTAGTATACTAGTAGTATAAACACTTTCATCGAATTAGTCAATTAAGCTTGTTCTGGCCCACTCTACTTAAATTTCAAAATATACTCACACAATAAGTCATGCATTGTTAGTATAACTGCCCGTCCCATTCGTTCTGCTGTATCATTGCCAACCATTGCAAAGGACAAATTAATCTGGCCATTATAAGTGCTAACGGCAACTTGGAACATGGGGTATTGACGATAAGTTCCCAGCATTGCAAAATCTGTCGGAGCGCACCCAGTAAAAGCAAACCGTTGCGAATCAATAACGCCAAAATTAGTATACGAAATGGATCGAACGTGATAGTTTGTTTCAACAATTTGCTGAAGTTCATTAAGTGTGTAATGATCATATTTACCAATCAACTCTTTGATTGACTGGAAACATTGAAATTCCCGTTTATTCTTTGTCATTGCTTGATGAACGGCTGCCACTACGGTTTCAAATGGCTGTTGTAAGTCAGATTTGACTGCAATATTATATCGGGACGTATGATTAGCTATCCGTAATTGTTCCTGATTAGAAATAAATTGGCGCATATCTGTTGGACATGCTAACGCTATTTCATCAGTATTAGAATAACGCTGAACAGCTTGACCAAACGCTGCCATAAAAAGATCATTCAAGGTCACATTTTGACGGTGCGCTGCCTGATGTAATTGTTTTGTCTCCTCCTTGCTTAATCTAAAAGTTATTGTCCGCCGCCGTTTCCCTTGATCACTCATAAGCGCAGGCATCGTTAATGGCTGGGTCGGATGATCTACTTGCGGATTAGCTTTAACGGGGTGTTCTTTAAGTAATTGCCGCAACCAATCAATGTCTTGATGGTTCACCACGTCAATTTTCCCGATATTATATGCTTTGGCTAGTAAGTACAGAAATTGCTTGGCCCCCGCTCCGTCAGTCAAAATATGACTAAGATAAATAACAATATGATAACTGTCTATTGTCTTATTTAGATAGACTCGTAATTGCGGATCTGCAAACAAGTCCCAGCGTTCACTATCAATATCAGGATCAAGCCCAATAAATAAGACGCCCTCTAAATCATCCGTCACTGGAACAAACGAATTGTCTTCAAGCACATATTTTGAGAAAAGCTCCGGAACAACTTTATTACATTGCATGATTGCCTTTTTAAACCGCTCCACCTTAAAGTGACGATCCACTACAAAACTAATACGAATAAGTGGGTATAATTCTTTTAATCCGATTGTATGTAAGATATTTAGTGGTTCCCCTGGGTATCTCATTGTCTATTTCCTCCTTCTAATTAAAAAAGAGCCATGACATTACCGCCATCGCCCCTAATTGTTCTTAAATTTTAATATTGAAATGGATTTTCGTGCTTAGTAAATAGCTCTTCTGGTGTAGCATCATCGAAGAATCCAAAGTATTCATAAGCATTATTATAAGCAATATCTTGAACAATCTTACCAAGATACTTCTTGTCTTCAGGTGCCCGTCCCTGTTCAACTAAGTTCCCAATAAAGTTACATAATACTCGACGGAAGTACTCATGACGAGGGTATGAAAGGAAACTCCGTGAATCAGTTAACATCCCGACAAAATTAGGCAAAAGACTTTGTTGCGCAAAATCACGTAATTGAGTCGTCATACCTTCAGCAGTATCATTGAACCACCAAGCGGCTCCCAATTGCATCCGTTGCTTACCGCCTTCAAGGAAGCATCCCATTAATGTAACTAGTTGCATCCAATCATTGGGATTTAAGGAATAGAAGATTGTCTTTGGGATATCATTAGTATCACGCATCTTAGTGTAAAGTTGCTGCATATGCGAAACAATATCTGGTTGGGTTCCCATTGCATCATAACCTGTATCTTGACCAAGTTGCTTAAACATTGGATGGTTAAGATCCCGGATTGAATTAATGTGGAACTGCATTGTCCAATTATACTTGGTATTGAGTTTCATCATTTCTTCAAGGAACATCGTAAGCCACTTGTCATATTCAATCCCTGTTACTTCTTCGTTTGCTTCGGCCTTCTTCATGATAGCATCAAGTTCATCATCAGTAGCTTCAGCATAATGATAAGTAAGCAGAGAATGATCTGAAAGACGGCCACCCATATCATTGAAGTATTGGAAACGTTGATCCATTGCCTTAATTAAGTCACGGAAGGAGTTGATTTCGATACCAGAAGCTTTGCCTAGCTTCTTAAGATATTCAGCAAATGTTGGCTTGTTAATCTGGATTAAATTATCAGGACGCATCGCAGGTAATGTTCGGAAGCCATTTTCCCGTTCATCTTTCTTCAAGAGCTTGTGGTAATGAAGGTCTGATGCCGGATCATCAGTCGTGCAGACAGCTTTAACATTAGAAAGCTTAATAAGGTTACGGGGCTTAAAGTCGTCAGTTTGGAGCAAAGCATTTGCTTTCTTCCAAACCTCAGGAGCATTCTTGCGGGTCAACGGTTCATCAATTCCAAAGAAACGCCGCAATTCAAGGTGGGTCCATTCATAAACTGGATTACCAACCGCCTTTTCAATCGTCCCTGCCCAAGCTAAGAACTTTTCATAATCATCAGCATCACCCGTAATTAATTCCTCAGGTACGCCGTTAGCCCGCATTAACCGCCATTTGTAGTGGTCACCATAGTGGTCTTCATTAATCCATACTCGCGTAATATTTTCATAATTCTTGTTTTCATAGATTTCTTCTGGATTTAAATGACAGTGAAAGTCGATGATTGGCATGTCTTTTGCATAGTCAAAGAATAACTTTTTACCCCATTCATTAGTCAGCAAGAAATCTCTATCAAGTAATGTCATGATTGTTCCTCCTCTAATCCTTATCTTACATCAAAAATAAATTAACCTAGTCCTTAACGTCTTCATCACCAATAACACCATGTTCCCATTTACCATTATCAAGGTCGGTCGCAATTTGCTTAAACTTCTTATCGCTAATCTTATATAAGAAACCAATAATAATAGCGGCCATAATTAAACAGAATCCAGGGTAAAGCGTCATTGCAGCCTTAATCCCTTGTAATGTCCGGGCAGTCTGGTGCGCATTAGCTACATAACCGGTAACTGCTAATACACCTGCGCTTACTAAGGCAGCAATTGACTGTGCAATCTTCCGAGAGAAGTTAAAGGCAGCATAGGTAATACCTTCCTTACGCATTCCCGTATGCCATTCACCATAATCAATTGCGTTGGAAACCATGGCCCAAGTAATCCCATTAGGAATCGCTAAAGCAGTATAACCAATAGTAACTAAGACAATAAAAGTAATTACGTTGCTTGGTAAGAAGAAGTTTAAGATGTTAGCAATTGCCCCAACAACAAATGACCACATGGCAGTCCGTTTTTGACCAAAACGTTTTGTTAATGCTGGAATCATAAAGACACCGACAATTGAGCAGCCCATCATTACAGCATTAATAACTGGCTGCAAACCAATGTTACCTAAGTTATATTGGGCATAGAAGACCATCATTTGATTGTTGGTATTCATGGCTGAAATCGTGAACAATGTCATTAAAATTAATGCACCAAGCGGACCATTAGTAAAGACAACCTTAATGTAATCCTTGAAGCCTTCACGCTTAGCATTCTTATCCCGGTGAACCTTAACGTTTTCTTTTGTCCCAAAGTAGCAAACAGCAAACATTGCAACACCTATCACAGCAAACACCGCAGCAGCAAAGAAGTAACCATGAAGTTGGTCTTTACTACTCATGCCGCCGCCAACTAGTTCCATTAATGGAATAAAAGCAACTCCCGCAATGAACTGGGCCCCGACAGAACCAACTTGACGAGTGGTAGCCATAAAGCTTCGGTCTTGCGGGTTTCGCGACATAACCGACGCTAGCGAACCATATGGGTCGTTAGTAAATGAGTAAACAACACCCCAAATCATGTAAACAGCATAAGCATAAATTATCTTTTGTGTGGTCGTTAACCCCATCGGCATGGTAAACGTAATAACCGTCATAATACCAAGAATAATTGCAGAAACCATCATTACCGGACGGAACTTTCCACGTTTACCAATATTTTTTCGTCCATCAACAAAAGAACCAGCAATCGGATCCATGAATGCATCAAAAATCTTAGTAAAGGCAAAGATTCCGGCAACAGCACCAGCACCAATCCCAGCTGCATCAATCCAGAACTTAGTCAGATAAGCCTGACCCAAGTCAAACATAAAACCGTTACCAAAATCACCAAAGCCATAAAAAACCTTCTGATGAGTAGGAATTTGTTTATTAAAGTTATCCGTCTTTTCAACTTTATGATCATTGGCAGTAGCGTCTTTAACAGATGTGGTATCCAACGATATGACCTCCCTTAATTTACAAAGAGCAAAACGCACACGTGAACATTTATCTATAAAATTAAAAGCTGCTCTTTCACAACTTCTAAACAGTAATTACTGAGAATGATTGCAATCGCTAAGGACATTTCATCGCTCTTTCTTGAAAGCGATTTCCTTAACAGCTTTATAATACCACATCTTTTTTGAAAACGTTAACAATTTTTGTGAAAAAAAGAACTAATTCAGTTTTTTTACTGACTCCCGAACAACTAATGACGGCTTTATATTCATTGATTGCACTGTTTTAGGACTTTTATTGTTAATTAGATCATTTAATATTTTAATTCCATTGTTTGTAATTTCACGCATTGGCTTTTTGATTGTCGTGAGGCGCGGAATACAATAGTTAGAATAAGAACTATCGTCAAAGCCCATAAACGAAATTTGATTAGGAACATTAAAACCATAATCTTCGCACGCTCGCATTGCTCCCATTGCCATATCATCATTGGATGCAAATATACACGTTGGCAGGTCACCTGAATTTAGGATTTTTTCCATTGCATCATAACCTGACTTTACACTATAATCTCCTGCTACTATCCAATCATTATTACGAGAAATATTATGTTTTTGTAAGGTATCTAAGAAACCGGCTAAACGATTTTGAGAGGATGTAAACTCCTCTTTACCAGAAATAAGTCCAATTTTTTGATGTCCCATTCGTAACAAGTATTCAACAGCAATTACCGTCCCAGAATAATCATCCGAAGCATAATTAAAAAGATCCGTCCGCTCAACCTTTCGATTTAAGATTACAATCGGTTTTCCTGTTTTTGCCAATTGTTCAATGTAAATATCATCCGAGGAAGACTGGCTAACAACTAAGGCTCCATCGAATCTTAAATTAATTGCCTGCTTTGATTGACGCAAACTTGCAAAGCTGTCCACCGCAATCTCGTATCCCTTAGGCAGCATTTCTTTTATCTGATGCAACATTTCCGACATAAAGCTCGGTGATGTCCCACTGTTTAGGTCTGTAAAGTAGACTGCAATAATAAAGGAACGGTGCTCTACTAACGCTTTAGCATTTAAATTTGGTGAATAATTCAGGCGTTCCGCGATTTCACGAATTTCCTTTTTAGTTTTCTCTTTTACTAAGGGGCTATCATTCAGCGCCCGTGATACAGTAGTGTGAGAAACGTTTGCGATTTTGGCAATTGTTTTTATTGTAACTTTATCATTCATTAGATATCCCTTCATTCAAATGATCTATTAATGTAAATAATAGCAAATAATGACACTATTTAACAATATAAAAGACAGTTATCTTGCTATAAGAGTAAGTTTCGCATCAATATTCACGTGTGCATTTTTTATAACTATTAAAGAATAATATTAAAATATCTTTGAATCGAATTAATTAATTTTTTATCAAGATTATTAGAAGACATTGCCCATCGTTGACTAACGATCTTCCCATTAGCCTGATAAACTCTGAAATCAGCATTTTGCACCGAAAGCGGGTCATTACCCCAATAATGCCAACCGTTGGCAAGTAAGTTTGCTGATATTTCACAACTAATAAACCAAGCTTTTGCAAACTCTCTCCATGGCCGACCCAAATAATTATCTTGCTGGCCGTTTTCACTATTAACAGTACACTGATAGAAAATAAATCCATTCTCCCTTAATTGCTCAGTGCATGGTGCACAAAGATAACTTTCACCCCCATCACTAAAAAGACTATTTATAGTGCACATCCTGAAGATAGCACTGCCTCCACCAAAGATATAGTCAATATTCCCTTGAATAGTACATCTTCGAAAAACATATCTTGCCTTTTTCAGTTGCTTATTTTTTACTGGAGTACTGGTAACCGATCGATCCCTATTAACCTGAATTACGGGTCCCAAACAGAGCGTATCTTGGTAAGAATACTGTACAATGATCTAAGCAGATATTGTCGCCATTTAAATATAATGCAACAGATTGCCCAACTTCACTGCCTAATCCCGCATTATTAGAAATACATAAGTTGGTTATTTTTATATTGTCTCCTTCACACAAGAGCGTAGCAGTATAAAATGTTTTATTATGGCCTAATTGCTTAGCACCTAAATTATTATTAATAATAACAATCCCGTGCCCCAAAATATTAAGATTTTGACCAATAATATGGACACGTTGATTGTAAATCCCTGCATAAATATTAATAATCGTTTCTTCTGATGATACAATTTCGTTTTGAAATTGATTTAATATACTTTGAATATTCTGATTAGGAAAAATATTAATTATTTTCATGGTCCCACCTCAAGTAATAAAAAAGTTGAGTTTTCTCGTCAACTCAACTTTTTATTGGCTTAAATTTCGTTTTGAACTAATGAGTAGGGGAAACTTGATCAACAGGATCCGGCTTCTCTTGGTAACCGACATTATTGTTCCCATAACATTGGTCATACTTAAATCCAGTAAGATCTTCTACAACTGCTTTAGTCTTTGGATCCACATCTTCTGGCTTGCCACCTTCATGGCGACGCTTTGTTTCATCATTTAAGATCTTCAGCGTATCACGGTTGACATGCATGTGTTTAGAACTCCAAATACCAAGAAGTTCAAGACCACAAACACCAATTAAGAGAATCAAAACAATTCCCCATTGAGCACTTAACGGTTGAGTTGCACGCCCTTTAACAAAACCAGTTTCTGAAAGAACAAAGCCTAAGATAAGCATAATAGTAGCACGCATAATTTTACCCATCATAGTCATAGCACCAGAATAAATTCCTTCACGACGTCGATTCGTAATTGCTTCATCCACATCAGCCATGTACGAATAATTAGCCCATGGAATATAATAAACAGCACCAGTACCAAGACCATAAACGATACTAATAGCAAAAATCAACCAAGTCATTGATGTTGCACCAGCAAACCATACGCAACACCAAGCAATCATTGAAATAATAACTGTAGTTAACGCTAGCATATAAGGCTTTGAAGCTTTTCCGTATTTTGCAAAAATCCACATAATAAAGAATGTTGAAATCAATTGTAAAATATTATTAATTGAATTAATCTCTGAAACAAAGACATTAGTTTGTGCTAATACAAAGATAAAGAAGTATGTATTAGTAGCAGCAAAGAGCCATTCGCCACCGAAACCAAATGCATACATTCCGATATGCCAACGGAAACTCTTATTACGCATAGTTGAAATAATGTCGACAAAAATCTTTTTAAATCCGTCCCAGAAACCTTTAACATGTTCAGATTTAACTGCATCTACTGGTAATTCCCAAGTAACAAGGTATACACATAGAGCCGCTAGAGCCATTACAGCAGCATATGTCAAAACGGCCATTTGATAAGAATGTGGATTATTCTTTCCCATTAAGACAAAGAATACCCCTGGTAATGCAGAAGTTACCAAACCAGCAACTTTACCAAAGACTGACATAAATCCTGTCAGTTGTGAACGTTCAGTATAATCTTTAGTCATTTCAACTGGTAACGTCTTAAATGGAACATTAAACATAGTATAGAACCATTCATAAATCAAATAAGTAATCAAGTAATACGCAAATGACTTACCTGTTTGCCATAACAGCGGATACCAAAACATTAATGGCACTGATAAAAGAATAAAGAATCGACGTCGACCAAACTTTCTACCAATATGAGTGTTATTAAAGTTATCAGTAATATAACCCATGAGCGGATTTTCAATAACATCTAGGTAAGTACCAATTGTAAAGATTAATGTTCCTTCCCAAACTGGAAGATTACAAAAAGTAGTATAGAAGAACAGTAACCACGCAGAAGAAATTGATAATGCTCCGCCCCCAATAAAGTTACCAAAACCATAACCGAGCTTTGTAATAATTGTAATTTTATGTTTGCCAGACGGCGAACTAGCAGCAGACCCGTTTGAAGCCATATTTATCCCTCCATAATGAGAAAACAAAAAATAATTGCAGAAACTGAATAAGGAAATATGGAATAAGGAAATATAAATGTTATCGTTAACATCTACGACTTCAATATACAACTATTGCGTTTGTTAATCAATGAATTTATGGAATCGTTTTCTAAAAATGCACTTAAATCCCCTTTATATCAACGTATTGGCAATTATAAAAATATTTTATCGTATTATTTAAACTAAAATTGACATACTATGATCAATTATTTTCAATAGTTATGAAAGCGCTTTATTAAAATTTAATGTTAACGGTAAAATTATGGAGGCTAAAAAATGGTTGATAATGGAAAACCAATATTGCTTTCGGCTAATTCCCAAAACGACGATAAATACTATGTTCAAAGAGCTATTGATCAATTAAAAAGTAGTGGTGGTGGTCACTTGATATTATCTGGGGGAACTTTTTACACTGGATCACTTCAGCTTTGCAGTAATCTGCATTTAACAGTTGAAGCTGATGCAAAGTTAGTATTTTCCGATGACCGTCATTATTATCCAGTTATTACCTCTAGGTGGGAAGGAAAAGAAACTTCTTTATATCGGGCCTGCCTTTTTGCTGATCAAGTCAGTGATGTTATTCTTGATGGTTCAGGAGTTATTAATGGAAATGGGTTTTCTTGGTGGAAAGAATTTCACGAAAAGAACAAACAGGTCGATCATGCGCGCCCTTATCTTCTTTCAATTGAGCACTCACAGCGAATTAAAATAAAAGATTTGCAATTTATTAATTCACCATCTTGGACACTACATCCCTTTGATTGTAACGATTGCTTAATTGACGGAATTTCTGTAAAAAATCCTTTTGATTCTCCCAACACCGATGGCGTCGATCCTGAATCTTGTCATAATCTCCGGATTGTTAACTCCGTATTTGATGTTGGAGACGATTGTATTGCAATAAAAGCTGGGACAGAAGATGCATTTCAAAAGATTTCTTGCGAAAATATTGTTATTTCAAATTGTAATATGCTTTATGGTCACGGCGGAGTAGTTTTCGGGAGCGAAATGAGCGGTGACATTCGTAATGTTACCATCAGTAATTGTACTTTTACAAATACCGATCGTGGTATTAGATTCAAAACTCGTCGTGGTAGAGGCGGTACTATTGAAAATATTACAATGGATAATGTTCTTTGCCCCATCGTAATGAACCTTTATTACTTCTGTGGCGAAAAAGGAAAAGATAAAATTGTCTGGGATAAGAATCCCTATCCTATCTCAGCAATAACTCCAGCAATTAAGCATATTCGTATTTCCCAACTTAGTGTTATGCATATTCAGTCTTGCGTGGGCCTGATTTATGGCTTACCAGAAATGCCAATAGAAGATATAAGTATTTCAAATAGTTCCTTCTATCTTGATTCAAACTGCTCTCCCAAAGAACCTGCTATGTTTGCCGAGGCACCGAAGTTGTCACAAAAAGGCTTCTTTATTGAAAATACTAAAAACTGTAGACTATCTAATATTATTATTTCTAACAACAATGACAATGCAGTATTTCATAATACTGCTAACGAAAACTTAATGCTTAATTTATGATTAAAGGAGATATATATAATGATTAAAGAATATGGGAAGCCTAGTGATGACTGGGCAGTACAAACGGTTGAAACGTTATTAAAACGAGAGCCAGAAGTAAATCTAAAAGGCAAGTGGGAGTACGAAGATGGTTTAATGTTAGATGGTGTCATGGACGTCTTTGAACGAACTCATAATAATTCTTATTTAAACTATATTAAGCATTATTTTGATACTTATATAAACTCAAATGGCGATGTAAAAGGTTACAATACAAGCCTATTCCGCTTAGATGATATCAATAACGGGAAGGTCCTTCTAAGACTTTATAAACTGACTAATGATGAAAAATATAAAAAAGTATTGGACAAACAATTTTCTCAATTGCAGGACCAACCAAGAACTTCAAGCAATCTTTTTTGGCACAAAAATAGCTATCCTAATCAAGTATGGCTTGATGGTATATATATGGGTGATGTTTTTTACGCCGAATACTTAGAAAATTTTCAAGCTAGTCCCTCATATGATGATGTTATTCATCAATTCCTTAAATCATATGAAATTGCTTTAGATAAAAATACTGGTTTATGCTACCACGCTGTCGATGAATCCCAAAAAATGTATTGGGCAAACAAGGAAAATGGACATTCTCCTCATTTCTGGTTAAGAAGTATTGGTTGGTATGTAATGGCAATGACCGATGTTATAGAACATTTACCTAAGGATAACCCTGGTCGTGATCAAATTTTGCAAAACCTTAATAGTCTCTTGGACGCATTAAGAAATGTTGCTGATTCCAATACTAATCTTTGGTATCAAATTCCCGACGAAAGTGATCGCCCAATGAATTACCTAGAGTCTTCAGGAAGTTTAATGATCCTTAATGCTATTGCAAAATCATTACGGATGGGTTATTTGAGTAAGAATAATTGGCAACAGTTTTTAGTCAAAGGATGGGAAAATGCCTTAAAACAATTCATCTCCATTACAAACGAAGGCTATGTTAACATTAACAAGATTGCTCATGTTGGTGGCTTAGGCGGTCCCAATCACCGAGATGGTTCATTTGCTTATTACATGAGTGAACCAATCGTTGCTAATGATCACAAAGGTACTGGACCTTTCATCATGCTTGCAAACGAAATGTACAAGTATTACTAAACGATATAGTAGTCACTGGCCTATTTTAGTCGGGTGGCTATTTTTATTCTAAGTAATAAATAACTGTTATAATTATTACCAGAAAGGAGTGTTCGATTAAATGAATCACAATCTTCAACCTAAAATTAAGTTAAACAATGGACTACTGATTCCTCAACTCGGTCTAGGCGTTTGGAAAACTTCGCTAAACGAAACTCGGCAAATGGTAAAAGATGCTCTTGAAAATGATTATGTGCTTATTGATACTGCCAAACAGTATGGGAATGAAGAAGCTGTTGGCCGCGGAATTCAAGAAGGATTGACAGCAACTAATCGCCGTCGAAATAGCGTTTTTTTGACAACAAAGATATTTAATGGTGATCAAGGTAACTATGATAAGTTAAGAACAGCGTTCAACGAGCAGCTGCAAAAGCTTCACACTAACTATGTAGCCCTTCTCCTCCTACATTGGCCGGTTAATGATAAATACAATGAAAGCTGGCGAGCACTTCAGGACATTTATGCTGACGGACAAGCTAAAGCAATTGGTGTTTGCAACTTTAATGTTGAACGAATGATGGATTTGCTTGACCATGCCAAAGTTACTCCCGCTGTAAATCAGATTGAATTTAATCCTCTCATCCACCAGCCTGAAATTGTCGATTTTTGTCGCGAAAAAGGTATTCAGCTTGAAGCATGGTCTCCGCTTGGCAATGGTCGACTTTTATCAAATACTACCATTACTAAGATTGCTGAACACCACCATAAAACCCCAGCTCAAGTTATCCTTCGTTGGGAAGTTCAACAAGGTTTCATCATCCTCTCAAAGACAACGCACCCACAAAGAATGCGTGAGAATGCTAAAATTTTTGATTTTGAATTATCTGCTGATGAGATGGAGCAGATTAACCAATTGGACCAAGAAAAACATGCCATATGGTACGATAAATTCAAGTGGTCCGGTAATCCCGATGGTGTCGATGATTATATCGCTAAGCCAGGAGCGTTTTAGAATATATGAAAAAGAACAGTTATCGACTCATTCGGATAGCCGTTCTTTTCTTTTAAATCGGCTTTTAGCTCTTTAATATTTAATTACATTCTCTTCATTTAACATTTCTCCCCAAAAAGCGAATGTTATCTAGCAATTATTCTTTTATTGTATTAGAATTTAAAGCATTAAACGAAAGCGAGGAAATAGGATGAAAGCCGTATTAACTGTTTTAGGAGAAGACCAAGTAGGAATTATTGCCCAAGTTAGTACTTTACTTGCGCAAAAGAAAATTAATATTTTAGATGTTTCGCAAACAATTATGGATGGCAATTTTGTTATGATGATGTCTGTAATGGTACCGCCTGAACTCGATAGTCACGAATTAAATACTGAGTTCACTGCTCTCGGTAAGAAGATTGGCGTTGAAATTAACTTGCGAAATGCCAAAATATACGATGCAATGCATAACCTTTAATTAAGGAGCGTATTTTAATGAACTCTCAACAAATATATGAAACCAGCCACATGATTTCAAATGAAAACCTTGATGTTCGAACAATAACCATGGGGATTTCATTACTAGATTGTATTGATAGCGATAGTGACGTTGCTTGCCAAAAAATTTACGATAAGATTACGACGAAAGCAAAAGATCTCGTTAAAGTTGGCCAACAAATTGAAACAGAATATGGGATTCCTATTGCTAACAAACGCGTAACCGTAACCCCTATCGCGTTAATTGCGGCAGCATCTCACGACCGCGATTACGTTAAATACGCGAAAACCTTAGACAAGGCAGCCAAAACTTTAGGAATTGATTTTATTGGTGGCTACAGTGCGCTTGTTCAAAAAGGCTATCAAAATGGTGACCGGACCCTTATTTCTTCATTACCTGAAGCCTTAGCTGAAACTGAGTTTGTCTGCGCCTCCATTAATGTCGGTTCTACTCGGAGCGGAATTAACATGGATGCTGTTAGACAAATGGGTGACGTAGTCGTGCAAGGTTCTAAACTTGACATGATGACCAATGCAAAATTAGTCATCTTTTGTAATGCTGTTGAAGATAATCCTTTTATGGCTGGTGGCTTTCACGGTGTTAGCGAACCAGACGTGGTAATCAACGTTGGTGTTTCTGGACCCGGTGTTATTAAAACAGCTCTCGAAAAAGTAAAGGGTGCATCAATGGACGTGGTCGCTGAAACGATTAAAAAAACAGCCTTTAAGGTTACCCGAATGGGTCAATTAGTGGGAACCGTTGCCGCTGAAAAACTTGGTGTTCAGTTTGGGATTGTTGATCTTTCGCTTGCACCGACTGCTGCAGCTGGCGATTCAGTGGCGGAAGTTTTAGAAGAAATCGGGGTTGAACAAGTTGGAACCCATGGAACCACCGCCGCTTTGGCAATGTTAAATGATGCTGTGAAAAAAGGTGGAATTATGGCTTGTAGTCATGTCGGTGGATTATCTGGTGCTTTTATCCCTGTTTCTGAAGATGCTGGGATGATTAAAGCCGTTAATGCGGGAACATTAAATATTTCTAAATTAGAAGCAATGACCGCTGTTTGTTCCGTTGGCCTTGATATGATCGCAATTCCTGGTGATACACCAAAAGAAACAATTAGTGCAATGATCGCTGATGAAGCTGCGATTGGAATGATTAATAACAAAACAACTGCTGTTCGCGTTATTCCTGCACCTGGCAAAAAAGTCGGTGATACCGTTGAATTTGGCGGCCTCCTTGGCTATGCCCCTGTAATGGCGGTTAACAAGGCAACAAGCACAGCAATGATTAACCGTGGCGGTCTTATCCCTGCCCCTGTTCACAGTTTTAAGAATTAAAGAAAATCTTCTGAGAACTTGACTAGCTAGTTGAAGATGCAATTTGGCATTTAATTTATTCTAAAAAAACAGCAGAGACTGGAAAAACTTTCCTTCGTCTCTGCTGTTTTCATTATGCTAACGTTAATTAGTTCCCTGTTAAAAGGGCGTAAACATAAGAATTTTCTTCTGGACGGTAAACCCCATGAAGTTCGCCAACCTTGGTAAAACCATTCTTGGCGATTAAATGTTGCATGATCTTATTATCAACATGAGTATCAATCCGAATCGTCTTAATATCTGTCCGGTTTTTCTTAATGTAATCAATTACACTAGTGAACAATTGAGAAGCATATCCCTTACCGGCATGGCTGGAGTGAATTGCTACACGATGGATAACAACGTACTTATCAGTATCAATTAACCAATCGCCATGAAGCTCATCATATGAGTGGTCTGGTGCTTCAACGATTGATAATGCTCCAACGGTCTCGTCATCATCTGATTGAACAAGGTATGCAAAACCCTTTTCAATATCTTCTTTAATGTGTTCTTCGTTCGGGTAATCGCCCTGCCATTGATCAATCCCCTGCTCAGCTAACTGGTTTCGACCATCTCGCAGAATTTCCATAATTTGATTTAAATCATCCATTTTGGCTTGTGTGATTTGCATCGTATTACCTTCCCTTCTCATTACATTATTTAAATATGTTATTCGTTAAACAACCCTAATACTGTAACATACTTTACGTTTTAAATACAACCGTTAATTATTAAAAGTTAGTCCTTTAATATGCTATGATAACACTAAACATTAAAAGAAGGCGCTAAAATGATTAGGCGAAAAAACTTTAATTTAATATTGATAATTACATTACTGGCAACTTTTATTTTCTTCGGTTTGACTGGCAAAACTGGCCATGCAGCAATATCGGGTAAATACGTACATTCCACTACACCAACCCTCTTTTTTCACGGATACGGCAGCGGTGCGCATGCTGAAGAATACATGGTAAACGGCTTCGTTAAAGCTGGCGTTTCCCAAACCGTCATTACTGCGGACGTAGCAAGTAATGGAACTGTTACCTTGAAGGGAAATATTCCTCATGGGGCGATTAACCCATTAGTTAAAGTAAACTTTGAAGATAATCATACCTCAGATTACGCGCTTCAAGGACAATGGGTCAAAAATGTGCTGGAAGAATTACAAGCCAAATACCATTTTAAAAAAGTAAATATCGAAGCCCATTCAATGGGAAACATGGCGGTTATGTATTACTTGCTTACTAATGCTGGTAACCGTAACTTACCCCAAATTCAAAAGCAAGTTGCCATGGCCGGAACTTTCGATGGCGCGATTGGCTGGAATGAGCCAGCTAATCTAACAGTTAATTCACAGACTGGTAAGCCATCTGCAATGAATGATAGCTATCAACGGTTGCTCGCCCTCCGCCATCGGTATCCAAAGCAAATTAAATTATTAAATATCTACGGTGACCTAAGTAACGGCAATGATAGTCAAGTATCTAATGCATCTTGTAAGTCACTCAAATATTTAGTTAATAATCGACCTCGCTCCTACCGTGAAATCAAGATTACAGGGCCGAATGCTAAACACGAGTTATTACATCATAACCCGCAAGTTAATAAAATCCTAATGAATTTCTTCTGGGGAAAGTAAAATGGAATTAACGGTCTTACAACTATACCAAAAAATGCGCCAAAACATGGGGCCGTCTGGATGGTGGCCTGCAGAATCAAAAGAAGAAATCATTGTCGGCGCGGTATTAATTCAAAACACAAATTGGCAAAATGCTGACCGTGCACGTTTATTGTTTGAAGAAAAAACCAGCTTTAACCCGCAAAAAATTTTATCTCTTTCAGATCAAGAGTTACAAGAGCTAGTACGCCCAGCAGGATTTTATCGTAATAAAAGCAAGGCCATTAAAACTATCTTTTCGTGGTTAGCCCAATATGATTTTGACTATCCCGCGCTCGCCAAACATTACCCTACGAACTTCCGCCAAGAATTGCTAAAACTTCATGGGGTCGGGCAAGAGACAGCTGACGTGTTACTAACTTATATTTTTGAAATTCCAACATTCATCAGTGATAAATATGCTCGGACCCTTTTCACCTTATTAGGGATTAAAGATTTAACTAACTACAATAGTTTGGCTAAACGCTACCAGTATGATGATCGTTTCACTGCATCCATCGCCAAAGACTTTCACGGTCTTATTGATGAATTTGGTAAAATTTATTTTCATCCGCTTAGCAAATTTAATGATAGTTTCCTCGCCGATGACCGCTTAATCTTATCTTGATTAGTTTATTTACTGATGCCTTATCAAATAATTAATCACTAATCGTAATAAGGTTGATATATTCGATAAATTGTTGACGATAATAACGATTCAGTATTTAATAGTGAGAGAACCAATCAGAAAAAGAGGTATCGGAATGAAACAAGCAGACCAATTAGCAGCCGTAAAGAAGTATGCCCTCAGTAAACTCAGTCATGATAAAACCGGGCATGGAATGGATCACATTAACCGCGTTGTTAGGATGAGCAAACGACTAGCAATTGGTGAAAATGTTGATCCGTTTTTACCAATTGTAGCCGCCTATTTACACGATACAATTGACGAAAAATTAGTTACCAATGTTTCAACCGCAAAGCAAGAATTAGTAGCTTACTTACAAGAAAATAAATTTAATGCCGATCAGATTAACAACATTATGAACGTCATTAATAACATTTCCTTTGCACATACCCTCGATGGTGAGCAAATTAAATTATCAATTGTCGGTCAGATTGTCCGTGACGCTGACTGGCTAGATGCAATTGGTGCTATCGGAATTACTCGGGCAATTTATTACGGGGGTGGTCACCATGAAAAAATTTACGATCCGGCAATTAAACCTCGTCATAATATGTCTCGTGAAGAGTACCGTAACTTAGCCAACGAAACAATCATTAACCACTTTGATGAAAAACTCCTGCATTTAAAAGACATGATGAACACCACAACTGCCAAAAAGATTGCTGCTCACCGTCAACAAGTCATGCTTAATTATCTCGATGAGTTTCATGCAGAATGGAATGCTGAAAAATAGAATAGTATTTTATTAAAATATGTCCCTAACACCAGGCAATAATCCTAATGCTAGGGACATATTATTTATTTATCTTCTTTTTTATTTTTTTGGTTACTTAAATCAACGATGATTGAACCTCCATGATTATTACTAGACCCATCATTTGAATCATCATGGTGATCATTAACATGCAAGGCTTTTCGTGCAACCCAGCGAAAAATTAATGATATTGGTGCAACCAAGAATCCGTATAATAATCCAGTTAATAAAGCATTCGGAATAATTTGCTGGACAAAGGTTAAACCGCCTGCCGGACTACCAGTGAGGACTAGTCCAATCAAGCCATAAAAGATTGATATGAAGAATAATTGAACTAAGCCAGTAAAAATAGCTAACCATAGCAACTGCTGATGATTAAGATCTGTTGATAGCGGAACTTGTTTATTAAGGATTAACCCGACTACAATCAAAATGACAATAAAGTCAACAAGGACAACCCAGTCAGCAGTCCCAATAACAATCATGATAATCGTACTAATAATCGTCACAATAAGCGAGATATTAATCCCTAGCGCTACTGCTATACCGACTGTAATCACACCAGCTAATGGCATGAATGCCTCACCAGTTGGTAGGATCGTCTGAAAACCAGTAAATGAAATGAGAATCATTAACACTCCAGCAACAATCGCCAAGAGTGTTTTAGTTAAAATTTGTTTTTTCTTCATGCTAAAGGCTTCTTTGCTGTATCTTGCATCCATGCTAATGCCAATGCACCTTTACCCAAGTGGGCACCGATGACTGGACCAAAATAGCTTAATTCAAATGTGATATCTGGATGATCTTCTTGAAGTTTATCCATCCACTTTTGTCCTTCTTCAGGAACATCAGCATGAACAACCATTGCACGAACAGGATAATCAAGTTTGGCAATATCTTCATTAAAGATTTGTTCACACCGTAGCTTAGCCTTTTTCATTGAACGTACCTTTTCAAAAGCTTCAATTGCATGTGTTGGCGTATGCATAGTTAGTAAAGGTTTGATTTTTAAAATCGAACCAACAAATGCCGATGCGTTAGAAAGGCGCCCGCCACGTACTAAGTTTTGCAAGTCATCAACTACAAAAACATTATTGAAAGTATCACGATACTCTGTAATTTTTTTGATAATGTCATCAAGGTCATCACCTTCGTTAGCCAATTTAGCAGCTTCTAGGGCTAAATGTCCCATCATCTTAACTGTCAAATGTGAATCAAAAGGAATAATCTTAATAGTATCTTTCATTTGTTCAGCAAGCTGCTCAACAGTGTCTAAATATCCTGTAATTGCTCTTGTCAGATGAATGCTAATTACAGCATCATAACCTTTATCAGCTAATCCTTGATAAACTTCCATTAGCTGACCAATTGGTGTTTGTGATGTACTAGGAAAAGAACTAGAATTTGCCATTTTTTCGTAAAAATCACTAGTAGAAATATCAACACCCTCACGGTATGTCTGACCGTCCAGCGTTACTGGGATTGGGACAACATGAATATTATTAGCCGCCGCCTCTTCTGGAGAAAGGTAGGCAGTGCTGTCAGTAACAACAGCAATTTTCATCTTATCAACTCCATGTTCTAAAAATTGTATAATTAAAAATAATAATTGCATTTTTTACGCGGATTTTACCCACATAATACAAAAAGCATACCACATCACCGACACTAAACCAACTAAAAATATGTTCACTAAAGCGACATTACTTTTCATTGATAGTTCAAAACTGTATAATTAATAATGCTATTTTCGTTTTACAAAAAACTATAATTATTAGGAGGATTAACTTATGTCTTTTGATGGTTTTTTTACTCATGCAATTGTTCATGAGCTAAATCAAAAATTAACAACTGGCCGGGTAGCCAAAGTTAGTCAGCCTTACCCTGCCGAATTAATAATCACTATCCGGGCTCACCGAAAAAATTATCCGTTATTGCTCTCCGCTAATCCAACCTATCCGCGAGTCCAAATAACAAATATTCCTTATAAAAACCCTGCAGTACCCACCAATTTCACAATGACAATGCGCAAATACCTTGAAGGAGCCCTTGTTAATAAAATTGAGCAAGTAGATAACGACCGAATTATCAAATTGACCTTTGATACCAGAGATGAGCTTGGGGATACTCAACAATTAGTTCTTATTATTGAAATAATGGCACGCCACAGCAACATCTCATTAGTTAATCAAAAAAATGGAAAAATCATTGATACAATTAAGCATGTTGGTTCTGACCAGAACCGTGTTCGTCTTTTATTGCCAGGAGCTACTTTTGTTATGCCTCCTCAACAAGGCAAAATTAATCCTTATCTACCAAATCAAGTTTATAGTGACCTCGTTAAACAAACAGCTGATTTACAAACTTTAGCACGTAATTTGCAACAGCATTATCAAGGCCTCGGTAAAGAGTCAGCACAAGAATTAGCACAAGAACTGTTACAAAGTGATAATTTACCAACGACCTACCAAAAGTTTTTGGATCATTTTAACAATCCGACTCCGGTAATTATTACTCATCCAAATGGCAAAAAACAATTTGCTGCTTTTCCCCCCGTTGATGTTTCTAAATCAATGCTACAACACTTTGATTCTATCTCTGCCTTATTGGATGCCTTTTATGCTAATAAGGCAGAGCAGGATCGGTCAAAAGAATTAGCTGGTCAAGTATTAAAAGTTATAAAAAATGAACTTAAAAAGGATCGACGGAAAGTCAAAAAACTACAGCAACAACTAAAGGACGCGGCTACCGCAGACCAATACCGCATCTGTGGAGAGATCCTTACTACTTATCTTAGTAAATTAACTCCTGGAATGAAAGAAATCGAACTTCCTAATTTTTACGATGATAATAAGTTGTTGAAAATTAAGCTTTCACCCGAACTGTCACCATCGCGAAATGCTCAAAAATATTTTACTAAGTATAATAAGCTAAAAACTTCTGTCGAGTATGTTAATAAACAGCTAAAGCTAACAGAAGATGAAATTCAATACTTTGAAAATATTGAAAGTCAAATCAAATTAGCGGCACCAGCAGATATTCAAGAGATCCGCCTCGAATTACAAGATCAAGGCTACATCAAAAAGAAGAAAAACGGTAAGAAGCAACGCAAAGTCAAGCCGAGTGCTCCTGATGAATTTCATACTAGCGACGGGACACTAGTATTGGTAGGTAAAAACAACCTCCAAAATGACCGTCTCAGCTTTAAACTCGCAAATAAAAATGAAATTTGGCTACACGTTAAAGATATGCCCGGTTCACATGTAGTTATTCGTTCAACCAAGCCAAGCGACAAGACCCTTTTAGAAGCAGCCGAACTTGCCGCATATTTTTCCAAAGGACGCGACTCAGATAATGTTCCGGTTGATTACTTACCAGTTAAACAATTGCATAAGCCAAACGGTGCTAAACCAGGTTTTGTGATTTTTCGCGGGCAAAAGACTTTATATGTGACACCCCGTAAGCTTAATAAATAGCAAGAGCGTGTGAGGCATTTATCTTTTTATCTCTTTGTCAATTCTCACTACAGGAAGCATAAATAATAGGGCTCCAGAGTTCGGATTTTCCGAGCTTTAGAGCCCTATTTGCGTACACGCTATTTGTATATAAATTGTCACAATATTTTTAATTTTCTAAAAATTGCATTTGCGCGCCAATCACACGATTCTGTGCTGGAATTCCACCCTTAACTCGTAATGCCTTAAAGGGAAAGGTCGCTCGATAAGTAACAGTTCCCGGCATCGGCTTGTATACTAGTAAATTACTAATATCGTTATTTACATTATCAGTAAATAACCTCGTAAAAATTCCCGGAAGATTTATATGGAGTACTTTTGACAAAAAGGCCACCTCTGGTAATGATAATGGCTGAGTTTTTAACAGCTTAAAACCATCATCTGCTTGCTCAAAAATAACCTGATATAAACCAGGTTTATCCACCTTTGATACTGCTGCGCTAGCCTGTTTTCCAATATTTTGATACATACTAGCTGGCAAATCTGCCGGATACCGAAGAGATGTTGATTGATATTTTAAAGCTAACGGTGAAAAAAGATTAGTTGTCGTTCCCAACGGATATGCATATTCCCCATCATAAACGTAGTTAAATGCGTAGCGTTGGCGATCGCTTCCCGCGGGATTCATCGGCAAGTCATCAGGAATAATAATCAACTTTGTATTCAACTCATAGTTCGCTAATGCAGATAATAAATGATTGTAGCTAGCGGGAATAAACAAATATTGTGGTTGCTCTACTTGTAAAATTTGCAAAATATTTTCGACAGCCGCTGGTTCAATATATCTTTTTTGTGCTAATTCTGGACTAAGGGTTACAGAGCTAGGATTAGAATTAATAATGATATTATTAAACCCTTCTTCTCGTAATTCCTGCAAAAGCATTGCAATAAAGTAGTCACCGGCATTGCTTAAACCTAACCGTAAGCCACCGGTTCCAACTACAAGCGCACTCGGTTGTGAAGTTTTCGCTATTTCATTTTCTTCCTCGTATGCTGAATAAAAAATTCCCGTATGCTGATCAAATTCCCCTGCGGAAGGTTCTACTTCTTTATACTTTGTTGTTAGCTGATGATCACGGCTCATTTGATAAACTTGCTCAGGTGAGGTTTTCCATAACTTCGCGATTAACTGATTGCTCAAACCATAACTCTTTGCTTTTTGCAAAATTGGTTCTTTATTTGGATGCTCTGCAATTTCGCGGATTAATAACCGCATTTTGTTAATTTGTGCAAAATAAAATGGCGCAATCTTTGTCATTTCGGACAATTCACTAACTGAATATCCTCGTTGCATTGCCTCAATTAGTACAAATAACCTTCCTGCTTCTGGATGGACGATTTTTGCAATAAGTTGGTCGTCAGTTAATTGCTTTTGCGCTGCTAAATGAAAATCTGTTGGCTCGTGATAACGGGACTCAATAGCCTTGAATAGTGCTTCAATCGTACTACGCCCAATACCAAAGACCGTTCCAACAGATCGTTTTTCAGTTCCTAATAGCTTACTGGCCTTTGGTAATTCACTAAATCCCCATACTGGTACCCGCGCTGCAATGTGGTCCATTGTTGGTTCAACAAGTGCTGCGTGATGAACATACTTATCACCCAAGTCAATATCCCGAAGACGTTTACCCGCATATAGCTGGGCAGTCACCTGCGCAATTGGATAACCCGTCGATTGTGCCGCAAAGGCAGTCATGCGGTCAAAATATGGACTGCTTTTAATAACGTAAAAACGGTCGCTATTAGTATCAAGCGCAAACTGGACATGGTTAGTCCCAACAATTCGTAATTTACGAGTGATTGCAAATGCTGTATCACGAATATCTTGAATTTGCCGATCAAGTAGCGTCTGCACCGGATTAAAAGCAATCGAATCATCCGCGTGAATACCAATGGGGTCCATATCTTCAATCATTGACAACATCATCATCGTTCCGGAGCTATCACGCTGCACAATAACTTCTATTTCTTTATATCCCGCCAGACTCTGTTGAACAAAAACCTGCTCAGCCCGTGACTGATTGAGACACTGTTTTACCGCGTCGGCAAGCTCGCTCCGGTCATGAACGATTTTTCGTGTACTACTGCTTTTAGGTAAAACAGATCTTATAATTACTGGATACCCTAGCTTATTTGCCTCATCTAATGCATCTTGATAATTATTGACTGTAACAATCTTTTTAGTCGGTGCATTCATTTGTCGAAGCGTCCGCTCAAGGAGGACCGCGCTATTCACTTGTCGGATAGTAGCTTCCGGAACTCCCAACAGCTGAATATTTTCCTTGCGAATAATTCCCTTTTCTAATAATTCTTGGGTTAGCTCAAATGCACGCCGATTTCCCAAAGTCGGTAAAATAGCATCCGGATGAAATTCATTAATGATGTTAACAAGGCTATCCACTTCTAATGGCACAATCCGCCCTTCATCAACTTTTTCTAGGCTCACAGAAAATGGATTATCATCAGCCAAGATTGTCTTAATCTTCATGTTTTTAAAAACACGTGATACTTGATAGATGGCAGAATCCAGTTCATCCCCATGCTGTACATCATTTGCACCAGCGCCGATAATTAACACAGATTTTAGGTTTGTCACTAATGGTGAGCCTCCCTTCTATTCATCGTATCAACAAATTCATCAAATAAACCATCTGTTTCGTCTGGTCCAGGTGCCCCATCCGGAAAAAATTGTACCGAGAAAGCAGGGTAGCGTCGATGTCGTAATCCCTGAACACTGTCATCAATCATATCAACATACGTGATGAATAATTGCGATCGATCAACCGAATTACGATCAATAATATAGCCTTCGCCTTGCGTTGCATATACGATATGGTCCGTAATAATTTCATGAATTGGGTGGTTCATCCCGTGATGCTCAACAGGAATTGGCTTTACATTGGCGCCATTGGCAATTCCAAACAATTCATGTCCTAGACCAATTGCAAATAATGGCACCTTTGTTTGCACAGTACGAATCATTTCTAAAACTGACTTGCGGACATTTTGCGGATTCCCCGGACCACTAGATAAAACTACTCCATCAGGGTCTAGCCGCAAAATTTCTTCGGATGTAGCGGTATATGGTAAAACGGTAACGTTGCATTTTCGCCGACTAAGTTCACGTAAAATTCCGTGTTTTAACCCAAAGTCAATGACAACAATACTTAAACCTGTCCCAGGATTAGGGTACGGCTTCGGAGTGGATACCTGGGCTACTTGTTGATTAGTTAGGACTGTCGCATGAAGCTGATCAAAAGCATGGTCATCTGGAACCGGAACAATACTCCCCTTTAATGGCTTGCCTGCTTTTCGCAATTTATGAACAACTGCCCTAGTATCAATATTAGTAATTCCAGGAATATTCATTTGTTGAAGATATTTATCTAGTGTCAGTTGCCGTCCGTTATCGATTGCTGCATCTGAAAGTGAGCGAACGATAACTCCTTTAATCGTCGGCACAATTGTTTCGTATATATTTCGTTGAATTCCATAACTACCAATATTAGGCTGCGTAAAAACAACAATTTGATTATTATAGATTTGATTAGTAATAATTTCTTGGTAACCAGTCATACTCGTATTGAATACAACTTCCCCGAAAGTCACCGCTGAAGAGCCAAAACCCTCTCCTGCAAAGACCGAACCATCTTCAAATATTAGGTATCGTGCTGCCACTTTACCACTCTCCTAAAACAACTTTGTTACTAACTGATCAATGTTATTATGAACGTTCTTACTACTAAACACAAGTGAATTATTGGTCAGTTTTACGTAAATGCTCCACCATCTTCTTAAAGTATGACGGCAGCGGCGCGGTAAAAACCATTTCTTTGCCAGTGCGGGGGTGCTTAAATCCCAATAAACGGGCATGGAGGTACTGTCCATTACCTGGAAGCGTCTTTCGCGGTCCATATAGCGGATCCCCTGCTAATGGATGACCAATATATTTCATATGTACACGAATTTGGTGTGTACGGCCAGTTTCGAGTTGACACGAGACTAAGGTATAATCCTTAAATCGTTCTAAAACAGTAAAGTGAGTAACTGCATGTCGTCCATCCGCTACTACTGCCTGTTTTTTTCGGTCTTTTAATGATCTGCCTAATGGAGCATCGATTGTCCCTTTATCTTCCTTGATAACTCCATGAACTAATGCCACGTACTCACGCTTATTGGTTTTCGCCTTTAGTTGTGCTGTTAAAGAGCGGTGAGCCATATCATTTTTAGCAACCATCAGTAATCCAGAAGTATCCTTGTCAATCCGATGAACGATTCCTGGACGAAACTCCCCATTAATCGTTGATAGCGGCGAATGATATAGTAAGGCATTTACAAGGGTATGGTCAGGGTGTCCTGGTGCTGGATGAACCACCATTCCTTGCGGTTTGTTAACAACGATAACATCATCATCTTCATAAACAATGTCTAAGGAGATGTTTTCCGGTGCTAGGTCAATTTTTTGTGGCTCTTCTGGAAATACTTTTACGACATCACCAACCACTAATTTATATTTAGGTTTTACTTGCCTATCATTAACTAATACATGCCCGTTTTCAATCCAATGTTGAAGTTGTGAGCGTGAGAATTGTTCAAAATGATGACTTAACTGTTTATCAATTCGTCCTGTCAGTTCATTGTCAATTGTTAGTTCTAATCGTTCTGGCATATCCTAGTCTTTCTCCCTTAAAATACACACTATTAGCCATAAAACGCCAATAGTTAAGCACATATCTGCAATGTTAAATACTGGAAAGTTGATAAATGTCGTTTCAAACATATCAACTACATAGCCTTGAGTAGCACGGTCAATAAAGTTACCAATGGTCCCTGCCATAATCAAGGCAAGCCCCACTAACATTGATACATTTCGGCGATAATGCCAGATAAAATAGCCAATAACAATAATTGCAATAATTGTTATGATAGTAAAAAAAGTTTGCTGGCCTTCAAATAAACTCCATGCCGCCCCAGTATTCCGCAGATTTGTCAACTCAATTATTCCAGGAATAAGCGGCTTGGTTCCACCAATCGCAATCGTTGTTGCAACCCAATGTTTTAATAATTGATCACAGATTGTTAAAATTAAGATAATTACTGCAGTCAAACTAAGTAGCAATTATTGTACCTCCTGTTGCTTAAGAGCTAATTTTAAACGAGCAATTGCTTTGGATGTAAACGTAAAGTTTAAAACTTCTCCATTAACTGTCATTGTTACAGTATGCTTAGTAAATTGTGGCTGCCGAATGTCGGCTATCGGAATAATTAAATAATTTTTTTGCAGCAGCCGGTTAAACACCATTTTTGTCGGCGTAATTACCACTGTCCGTCTTCGCCATTCTAATAATGCTAATATAGCAAAAATAGCAAAGAAAAGTGCGCTCAACCACTGGAAATGTGTTATTTCAAGCCAAGTTACCAATCCGGCAATAAAAAATAGAAAAGTCCAACACCAGCAAATAATTGTTCCGGTTAAATCCGGCTGATAAAAGTAACGAGTTTCTTCTTCCATAATATCTACACAGTTAAATCCTTTTCAGAAAAGAGGTATGTTTATGATTAAAATTTATACAGATGCAGCAACTAAAGGTAACCCCGGTCCAACAGGGATTGGCGCTGTAATCATCGCAGACCACAAACAGGTTCAACTTTCTATTCCTACAACCATAATGGATAATCATCATGGCGAATTCGCCGCTGCACAATTTGGGTTTAAGTACCTAATTAATCATTTTAGTAAAAATGAAACAATTTTATTTTATACTGATAGTCGCATTCTTAGTGATGCAATTGGCAAAAATTATACAAAACATTACAAAAAAGAATTAGACGACCTAAATCGCCTAATGGCTTTTTTCAATATAGTAATTACCCAATGGATTCCAGAAAGTCAAAATAACGGGGCTCATAACCTTGCTAACCAAGCTTTACATAAGCTTAATTAAAATTTCTGTGCCCTCTCGGACTAGCTTAACAGCTTGAAATCCTTGCTATTTAAGGACTTTGATCTTGGAGCGATCTTTTTTGCCCCAGTATTGAAAAAGGTCTGTTCGCAAAGCACCATTATAAAGTTTACGGCGTTTAGTAGCTTTTGCACCATAGTATTTTTCAAACTCCATGTCTGCTGTCAAAATGTACTTACTCCATGTTGTCATTGGGCGGTATAATTCACCCATTTGTCGATATAATTCATGAACCGACTCTTTATCACTTAACCGTTCTCCATATGGTGGATTAGCAACAATCACCCCGTTAACTTTCTCTGTATGCCAATCTTTAACCGCTAATTGTTTAAACTGAATGTCATGAGTTAATCCGGCAGCGCGCGAATTTTCTTGTGCAATATCAATCATATTTTGATCAATATCATATCCATGGATGTCAAGCTCGATGTCATAATCAGCCTCAGCATCAGCCTCATCACGAACTTCATCGGATAATCCATCCGGCACTAAGTTAACCCACTGTTCACAAATAAATGAACGGTTAATACCTGGAGCAATATTATGACCATAGAGCGCCGCTTCGATCGGAATGGTTCCTGAACCACATACAGGATCAACAAATGGATTATCCGGGAACCAATGGGCGAGTAAGACTAATGCCGCTGCCATATTTTCTTTAAGCGGCGCCCCACCTTTATTTTTTCGGTAACCACGTTTAAATAATCCCTCACCACTAGTATCAAGCGTCAATAGGACATGATCCTTATTAATCGCTACTTCGAGGGGATAGGTTGCACCTGACTCTGCTAGTTTTGTCCGGCGATGATATACTTTGCTTAGTCGCTGAACAATTGCCTTTTTAGTAATAGCTTGGACACTAGGGACATTATGTAACTGAGAATTATGGCTTTTCCCTTCTACAGGAAACTTAGCATCTAATGGGAGTAAATCTTCCCAAGCGATATTTTCTGTTCGATCAAACAACCCTTCAAAGGTTCGCGCATCAAATTCGCCAACAATAATCTTAACGCGATCCGCAGTCCGCAACCATAAATTCGTTCTGATTACATCTTTCATTGTTCCTTGGAAACGAACACGCCCATTCTCAACTTTAGTTTCATATCCTAAATCTCGTAATTCTTTGCCAACCAGTGCTTCAATTCCTGCAGCTGCTGTAGCAATTAACTGATATGTTTGCACATTAAACTCTCCTCGCGTTTATATTCTAATATTTATTCTACCTTAAGTTATAGAAAAGTAAAAAGAAGCTACATAAAAAAAGCATCTGAAAATTATTTTTCAAATGCCTTATCTGTTAAAATTTTATAAATCCGCTCAATATCACGCGTGGTGCCTCGAGATTCAAAAGCGGCTAGTAAAGGTAAATCATAGTCATAAGCATAAGTTTTAGCTGTAACAACATACATTTTACCTAATGTTAAATTTCCACTTCCAATAAAACCCAAACATTTATCAAGATTATTATCTGTTTCCAAATAATCTCTCATTGGATTGGTCAATATTTCTGTCAAAGTTGGCGTAAATCTACTCCCTCCAACCATATAAGTAGGAAGAATTACAAAGAAATCTGTTTTACTCTCCGTTGGTATCGTCTGTTCAGAAATTTCAAGTAATTCAATAACAGGATTGTCGTTATTTAAGTGGTTTTGTTGTGCAGCATATTCCTGAAGACGATAAACAAATGACCGAACATTTCCAGAAAATGACATATATACAATCGTAATCTTCTTATTCATAATTCCCTAATATCTGATATTGTTGCATTAACTAATCTAGTGATAACCAAGCCTAACAGTAGTAAAGTAGCAGTACCAAAAGCCTTTGAAAGTTCAATAGTAATTTAACTTAATTCAACAAATCTAATCAAATTCATTCTTTTCTCTCCTTTTCTTATACTATTATAAACTGTTTACTCATTAATTAAAATAACTATTTTTTGTTCACTACAATTTTTTATATTTAACCATTAGTAGCTAGCAGGTTGATATCATATACCTACTATGGATAAAGCAATTATCTAAAAATATTTTTAATAAATTTTCTTTAAAATTGATTATCAAGTTATAACTGCAATGCTTTATTTTCAAATTTTAGGCAATAAAAAAACCCGAGCGAACTCGGGTACCTGTATGCAAGAATCTGTAGGCCATGTTTTGTCATAATATAATTATCAGGCATAATTATATCGAGGTAATCATCTATCTCAGAGTATCTAAATACTCTCCCCTGGAATCACTTCAATTTGTTATCCAAAGCTCCCCTACCGTAGTTTGGGTTTACCGCTTGAGGGGTTTACCGCGTTCCACCAGTACTGTTTCCAATACTGTATCGTCACTGTGGCACTTTTCAGGAATACTAAGACATAGTAAAACCTTAGTCTGTTTTTCCGCCGTCGCCAAATTAATGGCGCCCCGCCTTATCTTTTCAGCGAGCACAAACACTACAAGCATCGCAGCTTGTGCGAGCATGGACCTTCCTAACACAACATAAAGCTGTGCTCAATTACCCAAAACTTGCATAATATTATAAACTAAATCTTATACGACACGCACTAAAGCAAATGTGAATCATTATTATTATCGTTACCATCCAATTGGGAACCAAATACCCGCCGTTCAAGGTTAGACAAACGTTTCAAAATATCCATATTTGTGGCACTAGATACTGGTTGCCGTGAAGTTGTCTGGTTGCTCATCGAAGAACCTACCTCAACTTGACGGTTTAACTCATCAACTTTTGCTCTCAAACGTTCATTTTCATCATTTAAACGTTCAATTTCTTTATTATAGGTGTCGTAGTCTTTAATAACATCATCTAAGAAAGCATCAACATCCGCTTCATCATAGCCTTTGCCAATATTTCTCTCCTTAAATTGCTTATGCAAAATATCTTGTGGAGTAAATTTTATGTTATCCAACTTAAACACCTCAATTGTTTAGTTTGCGTAATCCAATAACTATAATACCAAACCTAGGCGTAATTGCAAGTCTATTTATTCATAATTTTCTCTTTGGCGTTCTTCCCACTCATTGGCTTCTTCTTGTAGCTCATCAAAGTCAATTATCCTTAATTGGTAATTACTATTTTCCAAAAATTTCTGAATTGCTACGTAATCATACTTCGTCTTCCCCTCATGTTCTGGGTCATAAAGCAAAAGCGCTTCATCAGTATGAGTTAGCATAAATTGTTGATAATTTCGTAATTGCTGTGGTGACTGATATGGTTTTGCAGAAACATTCGCAAAAAAATCTACTTTTTGAGTGGCACTAGTAAGTTTTACTTGATTTTCTTCATTCCACTGCTTGCCAAACTCAGCAAAGGGTAACATCATTGCAACTTTCAATTGCGGAAAATCACTTTTTAGTTGTGCTGCCACTTCAACTGCCCATCGCTCGACACCCATTTGCGGTCCAGTAATCACCCATAATTCTTCTTCACTTTGTTCTAACAATGCTCTTAAATATCTTTCAAGAACCGCCAAGATCACTTTGACTTTCGGATCATCATCTTTGAAAACATTTAATTCATAACTTCGATAACCAGTTATCCATATACGTTTCATAAACTCCTCCATAATTATCATTATTTTATTCAACTAACAAAATACGTCTTCCATCATGATTTCAAAAAGCATTGGTAATAAACATCGTTATGGCGGTACTTATATCCAACTTTGTAATCATCTTGTATCACTCATTAGGCAAGTAGTCTGGTATAATAGGTCTCTAGTTAGGAGAGTGATCAATGTGACCATTCACTATCCCAATGGTCAGCAACCTGTACAACACTATAATACACATAAAGAATTACCGACACCACATCAATCAATCTATGCCAAACGTGGGATGTCGTTAGAGGATGAGATTAATCATAGTAATCAATATTATCTTGCACGTCATATTGCAGTTATCCATAAAAAGCCGACTCCTGTTCAGCTTGTAAAAGTCGACTACCCTAAGCGGAGCGCAGCTGTTATTCGTGAAGCCTATTTCCGTCGTCCTTCGACAACTGATTATAATGGCGTGTATCGGGGTTATTATATTGATTTTGATGCCAAAGAAACCCGTAACAAAAATTCTTTTCCATTAAAGAATTTTCATCCTCACCAAATTCAACATATGCGTGAATGTGTAGCACAGGGTGGAATTTGTTTTGCCTTCATAAAGTTTACAGAGCTTGATTTACTCTACCTCCTCCCGGCTTCAAACCTTTTCAAATATTGGGACCAACAGCAGAGTGGCGGTCGTAAGTCAATTCTACGAACAGATATCGCCAAAGAAGGCTTTCAAATTCATTATCAACTTAATCCGCGCCTACCATACCTAAGCGCCGTTGATAAAATAATTGCTGCAAAAGCGTAAAGGAGTTTACTATGTCAAATGATAATCGGCCAACGCGTAGTGAGCGTCATAATAATGATGACAATCAACAACGCAATGTTGGCGGCTTAATAAAAAAGATCCTGCTCTGGGCAGTAGGAATCGCCGTTCTACTAATTGTTGCCTCAGCAGCACTATTTTTCTACTACGCTTCCAGTGCTCCTAAAATTAGTAGAAATGATCTAACAAGTCAAAGTATTACGACAATTTATGATGATCAAAATCGGGTAATTTCTCGTTTGGGAGCACAGAAACGAGAGTATGCTAAAAATAATCAGATTCCCAAGCAGCTAAAAGAAGCTGTTGTTTCTATTGAGGATCGGCGGTTCTATAAACACCACGGGGTTGACACTATTCGAATCATGGGAGCGGCAACCTCGAATCTTTTCGGTCGTTCATCTGGGATGCAAGGGGGAAGCACGTTAACTCAACAGTTAGTTAAATTATCGGTTTTCTCTACAGCAGCTTCTGACCGGACCTTAAAACGCAAAGCCCAAGAAGCATGGTTGGCAACTAATGTTGAGCGACACTTTAGCAAAAACCAAATTCTCGAGTTTTATATTAATAAAGTTTATATGGGGAATGGTGTTTACGGCATGCAAACAGCGGCCCAATATTATTATGGTAAGGATTTAGATGAGCTAGACCTTTCACAACTTGCTCTCCTCGCCGGAATGCCGCAATCGCCAACCTACTATAATCCATTAGTAAATAATACTAAGTATGCAACACAACGGCGAAATGAAGTATTAAATGCAATGGTTCGGAGCAAATATATTAGTCAAGCTCAAGCAAACCAAGCAGCTAGTGAAAGTGTCACTGCTGGATTAGACCCCGATCACGGCAACATTTCTGGCAGTGGAACAGCAGCGAAGGCTAAAGTTGTCGATCCTTATGTAAAACAAGTTCTAGCAGACTTACAAGCTCAAGGATATAACCCATACAGTGATGGATTAAAAGTGCATACTAACCTTGATTTAGACGCCCAGCAACATTTATACGATGCGGCTAATGGCGGCGTGCAATTCCAAAACGATAAAATGCAGGCCGGGGTAGCGGTTACCGATCCACATAACGGGCAGATTATAGCTATGCTCGGTGGTCGTCATACCGGAAATGTTGTCTATGGTCTTAACCGGGCCGTGCAAAGTAACCGAAGCTCTGGTTCAACGGCTAAGCCTTTAATGGATTATGGTCCTGCAATTGAATATCTACAGTGGCCTACATTTAAGCCCCTTGCTGATACAAAGTTTGTTTTCCCGGGAACAAATACTGTTCTTCATGACTTTGATAAAAAATACAAGGGGACGATGACAATGCGTGAAGCACTCGTCCAATCTCGAAATGTTCCTGCTATTCGTGCACTACAAGCAGTTGGAATTAAGCGGGCAACGACTTTCCTTGATGGCCTTGGTATCTCACAAAAGCAACCTTACACATTACAAAATGGGATTGCTTTGTATATTTCGCCACTTCAAGTTTCGGCTGCTTATGCTGCTTTTGCTAATGGTGGAACATACTACAAGCCTTACTATATCAATTCGATTACAACTCAAGACGGTAATGTAAAACAATTTAATCCTAAAGGTAGCCGTGCAATGAATAAAGCTACTGCATATATGATTACCGATATGCTAAAAGGCGTCTTTAATGATTCGCAAGGTAGCGCCACTGCTGCTAAGATTGACGGGGTTAACCAAGCTGGTAAGACTGGTACTACTAACTACCCAGGAAATTCAGGTCAATCTGGTGTAATGGATTCATGGATGGCTGGATATACTAAAAACTACTCCATTGCCGTATGGACTGGTTATGATCACCCTCTCGAACCTGGTGGCAGCATCTCTGAACAGTACGTCAAGTCAGCACAGCTACTTTACAAAGACCTTATGCAATATCTTGATAGTCAAAACCATGCTTCTGACTGGACAATGCCTGATACTGTCGAAGCCGTCCGTGTAAAAGGTAAACGGCAATTAGTAATTCGTGATTCTAAATGGGCATTTGAGTATACCGAAGATACATCAGATAGCCATTCTGATAGTTCATCATCGAGCTCTTCGGAATCATCTTCATCAAGTTCGTCTTCTAGTAGTAGCAGTGAAAGCAGACCAGAAGATCATAACAATGGCGAAAACAATCGTAATGAACCATCTTCGTCAAGCAGTGCCCCGGCTAGTTCTAGTTCATCAGCCCCAGCAGCAAGCTCTAGCTCTGCTTCTTCGGCTCCAGCTACACAACCAAGTACTGCTCCTCAACCATAATAATTTAAGATAGAAAACGACCAAAGCATTATTCTTATTAGGCACTATGTCCCGTCAAGTATACAGATCAAATAGATAAAAATTTTAGGCGGCTTGATTGCGGAATTGTTCTGCGGT
>NZ_RDBR01000050.1 GCF_009663775.1 Lactobacillus sp. 0.1XD8-4 | reverse complement strand
ATCTAGTTGCCTAGAAAAATATTTATTCAATTTTAAAGCAAGAACATACAGGTTCCAACTTTAAGGGTACACGTCAAGTAAGCGAATATTTTCATCTTTTTTATTGTATAAATCTTGGTCGTTAATCCTTTTTATTGCTATACTAGAACCTAGTGTTAAATTTTAATCGGGTAAGGAGAGTAGCATAATGGCAGATCCATTAACAGCAATCTTTGAACAAATTAAAAAGTACAACAAAATAATTATCCACCGACACCAACGTCCTGATCCAGATGCGATTGGTTCACAAATCGGGCTTGCAGAAATTTTACGGGCATCATTTCCCTATAAGCAAATATATGTTGTCGGTAAGCATATTCCAGGCTTTGATTGGATTGGTGAGATGAACGAAGTTGATAATGATACGTTTGATGATGCCTTAGTTATTGTAACTGATACTGCTAATGCTCCACGGATAGACGATCGGCGCTTTGACAACGGAGATGAATTGATTAAAATCGATCACCACCCTAATGATGAACCTTTTGGTGATATTATGTGGGTTGAGCCTGATGCATCTAGTTGTTCAGAAATGATTTATAATTTTTACCAACGGTTTGCCCCAGATTTAACGTTGCCTAAAGCGGCAGCGCACGCACTTTATGCTGGGATTATTGGCGATACAGGACGTTTCCTTTATCCGGCAACTACCCCGCGAACAATGTTGGTAGCTGGCGCGCTAATGGCTGCAGGAGCTAATGCAGCTAAGATTAGTCAGCATGAAAATGAAATTACTTTGCCTGTAGCTCGCTTATCCGCATATGTCTATGAAAATTTAAAAATTCTGAATAATGGGGCTGCTTATGTTGTTTTAACTAACGAGATTTTAGCGGAATTTGGTTTGACCGAAGCAGGAACTTCGGCCATCGTTTCTTTGCCAGGACGGATTCGTGATGTTATAGCGTGGGCAATCTTTGTTGAGCAAGAGGATGGACACTATCGGATCCGCCTCCGTTCTAAGGGTCCGACAATTAACGAATTAGCTAAAAAGCATGATGGTGGTGGGCATCCACTTGCTAGTGGCGCTAAAGCACAAGATGAAGCGGAAATTGAGCAAGTAATTACGGAATTAGACCAGTTAACACAAGCATATGCTCGTAAAAATGAAAGGAAAATATAATGAGTAATAAAACTTTTGCTGATTTTCAGCTACAACCATATTTGCTGACAGCAATCCACGAAATAAACTTTCGTCAGCCAACGCCAGTACAACAACAAGTTATTCCTGTAATTATGGCAGGTCGCAGTGTCGTTGGACAATCAGCCACAGGTAGCGGAAAGACCCATGCCTTTTTACTACCAATTTTTTCAAAGATTAATCCGGCAGATCAAGCGGTCCAAGCGGTGATTACAACTCCTAGCCGTGAGCTGGCATACCAGATCTATAACGCTGCTAAGCAATTAAATAAACATGCTCCCCAACCGTTAACGATCCATAATTATGTAGGGGGAACTGATAAACAACATCAAGTTGAACAATTAAACCGCAAACAGCCGCAATTAGTAATCGGGACACCAGGGCGGGTATTAGATCTGATTAAGAGTCAGGCATTAGATATCCATACTGCTAACATGTTCGTTGTTGATGAGGCTGATATGACTTTAGATATGGGATTTCTCCATGAAGTTGACCAAATTGCCAGTCATTTTCCTGATGATTTACAGATGATGGTCTTTTCAGCGACAATCCCTCAAAAGTTACGACCATTTTTGAAAAAGTACATGGAAAATCCAGTTATTGAGGAAATTCCGACAGAAGCAGTAATTAATCCAGATGTTGATAATTGGTTGATGTCGACGAAGGGACAAGATCGGAACCAATTAATTTATCGATTATTAACGCTTGGTGAACCGTATCTTGCATTGGTCTTTGCTAATACAAAGGAACGGGTTATTGAATTAACACAATACTTAGAAAATCAGGGACTAAAAGTTGCGATGATTCATGGTGGCCTTGAAGCCCGCCGCCGTAAACGAACAATGCGCCAAATTAGGGACCTTGATTTTCAATACGTTGTGGCGACTGATTTGGCAGCCCGAGGAATTGATATTGATGGTGTTTCATTGGTAATAAACGATGACTTGCCTACTGACCTTGAATATTTTGTCCACCGGGTAGGCCGAACTGGACGAAATGGGATGAAAGGTACTGCGATTACCCTGTATGAGCCAGCTGAGGATGACTTAATTGCAAAATTAGAAGAACGTGGGGTTAAGTTCGTTCCCAAAGAACTTCGTGATGGGCAATTAGTAACGACTCATGATCGGAACCGGCGGAAACACTATAAACACCGGCAAAATGAACTTGATCCATCGATGAAGGGCTACGTTAAAAAGACTAAGAAAAAGGTTAAGCCGGGATATAAGAAACGAATTAAGAAGGCAATTAAAGAAGACGAGCAACAGAAACGGAAGCTTGAAGTTCGTCATAAAATCCGAAAAGCAAAGCGTGCTCGTCAACGGCAGCATCGACGTGAACGAAATTCCCGTTGATTTTAAAGTAATTGTTCGCTATAATATGACACGTTTGGGATATGCTTAATACCGAGGGAAAGTTTCAGGGACAACTGGGGTAGTGTGACAGTTGACTTTCTGGTGAGAGTGCTCCCCATTCAGACAATTTGATAACAAGACTTGGGAAAACCAAGAAATTAAAGAGGTAAACGAATTCCATCGTTGCAAGCAGAGTGGTACCGCGTCGTCCGGCGTCTCTGATCGCAATGGTGGTTTTTGTTTTAGAAAGGGCGATTTGATGAAAGAATTAAAGCAACTAAATAGTGCTCAAGTACGACGGATGTACTTGAAGTTCTTTGAAGAACATGGTCATACGATTATGCCAAGTGCATCACTAGTCCCTGTTAACGATCCAACTTTGTTATGGATTAATTCAGGGGTAGCAACAATGAAGAAGTATTTTGATGGGAAGGTTGTTCCAGACAATCCCCGTATGACTAGCTCCCAAAAGAGTATTCGGACTAACGATATTGAAAACGTTGGTAAAACTGCCCGGCACCATACGATGTTTGAAATGTTGGGGAATTTCTCGGTTGGTGACTACTTTAAAAATGAAGTTATTCCATGGGCATGGGAATTGTTAACTAGTGATGAATGGTTCGGCTTTGATCCAGAACGCCTTTATATTACCTACTACCCTAAAGATCATGATGCATATAACAGATGGCGAGAAGTAGGAGTAGCTAAGGACCACTTGATTGCTGATGAAGATAACTTCTGGGATATCGGTCAAGGCCCATCTGGTCCCGATACAGAAATTTTTTATGATCGGGGACAAGAATTTAATAATCTAGCAGATGATGACCCAGAAAACTACCCTGGCGGTGAAAATGAACGCTACTTGGAGATTTGGAATATTGTTTTCAGTCAGTTCAACCACACGCCAGAAGATACCTATGAACCGCTTCCTCATAAGAACATTGATACGGGGATGGGACTTGAACGGGTTGTTTCCATTTTCGAAAATGCACCAACAAACTTTGAAACTGACTTGTTCATGCCGCTTATTAAGCAGGCAGAAGACTTTAGTGGGACAAAGAAATATGGTGAGAACAAGGAAGACGATATTCAATTTAAGATTATCGCTGACCATATTCGGACAATTACTTTTGCAATTGGTGACGGGGCATTACCGTCAAATGTTGGTCGTGGCTACGTTATTCGCCGCTTACTACGGCGAGCCGTCGTTGCAGGAAAGAAGCTAGGAATTGATGAACCATTCTTAGCTAAGATGGTCCCAACTGTTGGTAAGATAATGGAAGATTACTATCCAGATGTCCTTAAAAATGCTGACTACATTGCTTCAGTTATTAAATCAGAAGAGGACCGTTTTAGTGCAACCTTGAATGGCGGATTAAACCTTTTGAATAATGTTATTGCTAAAGCAAAGCAAGATAATACTAATGAGATTGATGGACGGACAGCATTTAAGTTGTACGATACTTATGGTTTCCCAATTGAATTAACGAAGGAATATGCAGCTGATGAAGGGCTGACGGTAGACGAAGACGGCTTCCAAGCAGCAATGACGGAACAACAAAATCGTGCTCGAAACGCTCGTGACATGGATAATGGAATGGGTGTGCAGACGGACTTATGGACAGCTTTTAAGGATGAAAGCAAGTATGTTGGATACACTGATTTGACGGTTGATAATGCTAAGGTCATCGGTTTAGCCCATGATGGCAAGCAAGCTGACGAAGCACAGCCTGGTGATGAAAATATTGAACTGATCTTTGATGTAACACCATTCTATGCTGAAATGGGTGGTCAAGTAGCTGATACTGGTGATATTATTGACAATTATGGCAAGAAAGTAGGACGGGTTGTCGATGTTCAACATGCACCAAATCAGCAAAACCTTCATCGGGTAGAATTAACAGCGCCAATTAAGAAGGGTGCTCGTTATAAGCTGGTTGTTGATCGTATTCGTCATCTTAAGATTGAAAAGAACCATACCGCAACGCACTTACTTGACCAAGCCTTACGGAATGTTTTAGGCGGCCACACCCAACAGGCAGGTTCATTAGTTGAGGAGCATTATTTGCGATTTGATTTTAACCACTTTGGTCAAGTTACTGCTAAGGACCTCCAAGCAGTTGAGCAAATGGTTAATGAACAAATTTGGAAAGAGATTCCAGTTAAAACTGTTGAAACCGATATTGACTCTGCTAAAGAAATGGGTGCCATCGCTCTTTTCTCTGATAAATATGGCGATAAGGTACGAGTTGTTAAGATTGGTGACTTTAACACAGAATTTTGTGGTGGTGACCACGTAAAGAATACTAATGAACTTGGTCTCTTTAAGATTGTATCTGAAGGAGGCGTTGGTGCTGGTGTTCGGCGGATTGAAGCAGTAACTTCCAGTGATGCCTTCAAATATCTGCAAGACCGGGATGAATTGTTAACGCAGAGTGCAGCTAGCTTAAAGGTTTCCCAGATCAAAGAAGTTCCTCACCAAGTTGAAGTATTGCAAAATGAATTAAAAGAAGCACAAAAACAAACTGAAGCTTTGCAAGCTAAAATTGCGGCTCAACAAGCTAATAATGTTTTCGCAAATGTGCAAGATACCAAGGCAGGAAGCTTGATTGCAGCCGAGGTACAAGTAGCTGGAATGGGACAATTGCGGCAACTTGCTGATACCTGGCGGACAAAAGGTCTTTCCGATGTGCTTGTTCTTGCCACAGCTAATGATGGGAAGGCTAACCTATTAGTTGCGGTTAGCGATGACAAAGCTAAAACTGGGGTCAAAGCTGGTGAATTGATCAAAGCCATTGCTCCCGCTATTAATGGTGGCGGTGGCGGTCGACCAAATCTTGCCCAAGCAGGTGGGAAAAATCCAGCCGGCATACAAGATGCTTTGAGTCAGGCCAAAGAGTACTTAGATAAATAAATACTAAATTTTGGACTTAGTAGGTGATTCTACTAGGTCCAATTTCATATTACCGTTTACTTACAATTGACAAATGTAAATTGTGCTTTTAGTGATAATATAGTAAAATGTGTGTTTGAAGAGAATGTCTGGAGGTGACGATTGATGGCTACAAATGATAAGACGATGTTTTTTGATTTCGGTCAAGAACGTCAGGAAGATATTAACCAAACGTTAAAGACAGTCTATGAATCACTAGAAGAAAAAGGGTATAACCCAATTAATCAAATTGTCGGCTACCTTTTATCTGGTGACCCTGCATATATTCCACGCTTAAATAATGCACGTAACTTGATTCGTCAACATGAACGCGATGAAATAATCGAGGAGCTTGTGCGGTCATACCTAAAGAATAATGGTGAAGCTAAATGAGATTAATGGGATTAGATGTTGGATCTAAGACAGTCGGTATTTCAGTCAGCGATCCTCTAGGATGGACAGCTCAAGCAGTTGAGATTATTCCAATTGATGAGGAAAATGAGGTTTTTGGCATTGAACGTGTAGCAGAACTAGTAGAAAAAGAACAAGTTGCTGGTTTTGTAATTGGGCTTCCTAAGAATATGAATAATACTGAAGGTCCTCGAGTTGAGGCTTCTCAACATTACGGTGAGTTGCTACAACAACGTTTTCCAGATATTCCAATTGACTTTCAAGATGAACGTTTAACGACAGTAGAAGCACATCGAATGCTTGTTGAAGAGGCAGATATTTCACGTGCCAAACAAAAAAAGGTAATTGATGAGGTAGCAGCGACATTTATTTTACAAAGTTATTTAGACCGGCATGGCCGGCTTGTCGCTAAACTAAAATGAGGAATTAATATGAGCAAACAACAAGAAAATAACGAAAATATGATTACGTTAATTGATGAAAATGGCAATGAACAATTATTCAAAGAATTGTTTACATTTGACTCAGATGATTATGGTAAATCATACATTTTTATCTACCCTGCAGAACAAGAAAACGATGAATCCGTTGATATTCAAGCCTACATCGTTGCTGATAATGAAGATGGCGATGGACAAGACCTTGTTCCAATCGAAGATGATAAAGAATGGGACATGGTTGAAGAAGTATTAAATACTTTCCTTGATAACGATGGTAACTTTAAAGCTTAACAATAATCGTTGGAAACCGCTTAGGCAGGATAATTAAATTATTAACAAAAGGGAGCTGTGGACATGGTGTCGCAGTCCCTTTTATTTACTAATAAAGGAAAGGGAATGCGGGAATGATTTTAACAACCTTTATTATTCTTATCTTAATTGGCTGTTTTGTTAATGGTCACCGACGAGGATTATTGACGATGGTTTTAATGTTAGGAACATATATTATTGCTTGGCTAGTTGCACGACAGGGAACCCAACTCGTTGGCAGTTGGTTAAAATCTTTATTACCTAGCATTGGGGATGAAGCAACTTTTTCAGCTAATTTATTAGCAGATGTGAATAGTAATTTGTTCTTTTATAACGGGATTGCTTTCATGATAATTTTTACGATTGTGTCAATTCTTTGCCATTGGGGAATTCGCCAGTTAAACTGGATAAAGAAAATTCCAGTAATAGGAACTGTTGATAAATTAGCAGGTGGTGTTATTTCATTTTTAATTGGTTATTTGATTATATTTGTCGTCTTGATTGTTATGCAGTTATGGCCTGCAGGCTGGTGGCAGATGCAAATGGCAACCTCGGAGTTAGCACAGCTTATTATTAACCAGACTCCAGGGCTGGCACATTTAATGATTGATACTCTAATTCAAGGAGGATAAAATGAATCATAAAATTTTAGAAACGCTAGAATTTGACCGAATTAAGGGACAATTAGCTCCCTACCTTGTTTCAGCAGCTGGTCAGCGAGAGTTACAACACCTTGTACCTCAAACTGACCCGCAAAAAGTACAGGGGCTCTTAACTGAAACTACAGACGGAGCAGATATTTTAAGGTTAGAAGACGGAATTCCGATCCCTCAACTTGCTGATATTAAACCGCAATTAAAACGGCTCAAGATAAAAGCAAGTTTAAATGGGACTGAATTAGCACAGATCGCAAAAGTCCTTCAAACAAGTATGAGTGTCAAAAACTTTTTTGACCAAATGCGGGAAAAGAAGATTAAATTACGCGTATTAAATGATCAGGTAGATCAATTGGTAACTATCCCTTCAATTACCCAACGCCTAGTTCGGTCAATTGATCCAGATGGACGAATAAATGATGAAGCATCAGCTAAGCTACATGGAATTCGCCAATTAATTGCGCAAACCGAAAATGCAATTCATCAGCAAATGGAACAATATACGCGTGGCAAAAGTGCCAAGTATTTAAGCGAACCGATTGTAACAATGCGTAATGATCGCTATGTTATTCCAGTAGTCGCTCGGTATCGAAATAAATTCGGTGGAGTTGTTCATGACCAAAGTGCTAGTGGGCAGACCTTATATATTGAGCCAGCGGCAGTTGTAGAAACTAACAATCGTTTGCGGCAGGCACAAATTGAAGAGCGCCAAGAAATGCGCCGGGTTTTAATTGAATTATCACAGATGATTGCTCCTTACCGTTATGATATTGGCCAAAATGAAGCTATTTTAGGTCATTTAGATTTTATTAATGCTAAGGCACGGTGGGCGCATGATATTAAAGCGACCTTACCTAAGATCGATAACGAAAATCATGTTATGTTACGGAAGGCGCGCCACCCGTTGATTGATTCGCGGCGGGTTGTTACAAATGATATTGAAATTGGCGAAGACTACCAGGCTATTATTATTACGGGGCCGAATACTGGTGGGAAGACAATTACGCTTAAAACCTTGGGAATTATTCAACTAATGGGTCAATCAGGATTATTTATTCCGGCAGAAGAAGGCAGCACAATTGGGGTGTTTGATAATGTATTTGCTGATATCGGTGACGAACAATCACTAGAGCAGAATCTTAGTACCTTTTCTGGTCATATGGATGGGGTAAAAACGATCCTTGAACGAATTACAAAGCGAAGTTTGGTACTATTAGATGAGTTAGGAGCAGGAACTGACCCTAAAGAAGGGGCAGCCCTAGCAATGGCAATTCTCGATGAAATTGGTAGTAAAGGAGCAATGGTCGTAATCACTACGCACTATCCAGAGCTAAAAGTTTATGGTTATGATCGTGCTAAAACAATTAATGCTAGTATGGAATTTGATCAGGAGACTTTACAACCAACATATAAACTCCTGTTAGGAATCCCAGGTCGTTCAAATGGGTTAGAAATTGCCCGTCGTCTAGGAATCAATCCACAAATTATTGATGAAGCCCAGTCACTAGTAAGTGATGATAGCCAAGACCTCAATAATATGATTGGTGATTTGGTCGCGCAACGTAAAAAAGCTCGTGAAGAAAGCGAACGCTTAGAAAAATTATTGGCTACTAATCAGCAAACTCAACGTGAACTTGATGAAAAGCTTGGCCGGTTCAATGAACAACGCGAAAAGTTATATGAGCAGGCCCGTTCAAAAGCCAACCACCAAGTATCGATGGCAAAGAAAAAGGCGGATCGAATAATCCATCATTTACGTCAACTTGAGATTCAACAAGGACAAAATGTTAAAGAAAACGAATTAATTGATGCGCAGGGACAGCTTAATGCCCTCCATCAAGATAATCCACGTTTACAACATAACTCAGTCTTACAACGCGCGAAACAGAAGCATGACTTGCATAAAGGAGATGCTGTGCTAGTTAAGTCATATGGACAATATGGAGAATTGATAGCTAAACGAGGAAACCATAAGTGGGAAGTTCAGATTGGCATTCTCAAGATGGAAATTGATGAGAATAATCTTGAAAAGGTAGCTAAAAAAGATCTGCCGCGTGAAAAAGATGCTCGTCGTCGCCCACGGGCTGCTGTCCATACAACACAAACCAGGCAAACATCGGCTCGGCTGGATCTTCGTGGTCACCGCTATGAACAAGCAATGAGTGAACTAAGTAATTTTATCGATCATGCTCTTTTGAATAACCTTTCAACCGTCACGATTATTCACGGAAAGGGAACGGGGGCCTTACGAAAGGGAACTCAGCAGTACCTGCAAAGCAATCCGCGTGTTAAATCATTCTCATATGCAGCCCCTAATGCTGGTGGAGATGGTGCAACAATTGTTAATTTATAATCACTTACTATAAAAAAGTAAGCAAACTAAATGACATCTAATAATTGTTTTGTTAGAATAACGGTAAGAAGTAATTAAGGAGGAATAGAAAATGGCAGTAAATGTAACTACAGACCAAACTTTTGAACAAGATACCGCGACTGGTGTTACTTTAACTGATTTTTGGGCAACATGGTGTGGCCCTTGTCGGATGCAATCACCAGTTGTTGATGCATTATCTGAGAAGATGCCTAATGTAAAATTCTTTAAGTTAGATGTTGATGAAAATCCTGAAACAGCACAAAAGTTTAGGATTATGAGTATTCCAACGTTAATGATTAAGAAGGATGGCGAAGTTGTAGATCAAGTAGTGGGCTATCATGGTGAGGAGCAACTAAAGCAGATCTTACAACAATATGTTGACTAATAAAATTAATAATTAAAACAAACGGGAGCGTGACAGAAGTCATTTGTAACTTCGTCTTTACGCCCCGCAAGCACAAAGAGGGCTCTAGTGTTCGGCTTTTCCGAACATTAGAGCCCTCTTGCGTACTGCGTTATAGTAACTATATTGAAGCTTTATGTCACAGCTCCTCTTAAATACCTTATTTTATTTTTTATCCTTCTTTTTTCGCTTTAGTATTGAATGCCGCGGCTCTTTTTTAGGAGCATCTTCTTCGTCAGAACGGTCCAGGCTAATAAAGGTTACCATTTCTGAACGTTCATTATCCGCAGTATTTTGCGGATCGTTTTGAACTAAGATATCAACATAATCACGATGACGATCAAATATCTTTGCCTCAGCAACTGTTCCTAATTGAAATTCAATTTCTTGAGCGAGAAATCCGCACTCTAGTCCAAAGGAGGTTTCTTCTTCATCTTGTTGAATTCTTTCTTTGACAATTACTCCCGATAAACGCCATAGTTGAGTAGTATTACTCTTTTTACGTAATACTAACCGTCCAAAGCCAAGTTGATTTGTTAAATATACTAGGTCCGCAGAAGTTGCTACTGGGTATACGCGAGCAAGGTCTTTGCCAATCCAATATAGCATCTCATCTGTCTCCTTGCCGAGAATTGCAGGGAGGATAACATCGCGCATTGTTCCTGTTGCTAATCCCTGATGACCTGCTAATAACTGGTTATACAATTTCTGACTCATAATCAACTCGCTCCTTTTTAACAATCATTATTATTATACTTAAAAATCATGATCTTAATAGTGGTAAACCTGAAAAACTTGCAAAATATTGAATAGAAACGGATAATATAGTTTCAAAGCTTTAAGCGTTTTAATAAATTAATGAGGTGTAAAAAATGGATAAGCGACCAATTGGTATAATGGATTCAGGCCTAGGCGGACTATCTGTAACCCGTGTACTTCGTGACCAGTTGCCCCATGAATCGATCGTGTTTGTCGGTGATCAGGGACACTTTCCATACGGAGTTAAAACTAGAAAAGAAATTCAACAATTAGCTTTACGAATTGGTACTTTTCTTTTAACCCATGATATTAAGCTAATGATTATTGCTTGTAATACTGCTACTGCCGCAGCACTTCAACTTTTGCAAGAAAAACTACCCATTCCAGTAATTGGAGTTATTGAACCGGGAGCAATAGCAGCGACTAGGCATAATTACCAAACAATTGGTGTTATTGGAACTGAATCAACAATCAAGAATAATGCGTACAAAAAGGTATTAGATCAGATTGATCCAACGCTCAAAGTGATTAGTCATGCGACCCAGCCGCTTGTATCGATTGTTGAACATGGTCAGACTGGCACGGTCCTTGCGCAAGAAACGGTAAATAAAGAACTACATATTTTTGATAGTCAATCAATCCAAGCCTTAATTTTGGGATGCACTCATTTTCCGTTTTTAGCAAAAGAAATTGCTAATAAGCTTGGGGAAAATGTGCAACTGATTGATCCGGCCTATGAAACGGTTCGGCAAGCAAAAGAATTTTTGACTAAGCAAGGATTGTTAAGTGATGTTGGGACGCCAACAGTTGAATTATATTCAACTGGTAAAATTGCAGACTTGATTGTGGGGGCCAAAAAATGGCTGCCTAATGGTTATACCAAATGCGAACATATCCAATTAAGTGAGGAGGCTTAAAATGAAGACAATTGTAATCGCAACTAAAAATGCGGGTAAAGCACGGGAATATCGGAAAATGCTTACCCCACAAGGAATTGAAATTAAGACCCTTGCCGACTTTCCACCAATTAACATTAATGAAAATGGTAAGACATTTGAGGAAAATGCGACGATTAAGGCAATGACTGTAGCTAAGCAGCTACAACTACCGGTAATGGCAGATGATTCAGGATTAGTTGTTGATGCTTTAGATGGTGCGCCAGGGGTTTATTCGGCAAGGTATGCAGGGGATCATGATGATGCGGCGAATAATGCAAAACTTTTGCAAAAATTGACTGGTGTTCCCAGTGAGCAAAGGACCGCACATTTTCATACAACTATTGTAGCGGTGAAGCCTAATGGGACCAAGTTAGTGGCTGATGGACGAGTTGATGGTCATATTCTCCATCAATTAACAGGTGAAAATGGTTTTGGGTACGATCCGCTTTTTTATGTTGATGAACTCCAAAAGTCCATGGCAGAGTTAACTGCGGATCAAAAAAACCAAATAAGTCATCGAGGAAAAGCATTGCGGGCGTTTATGCGAAATTTTAACGATTGGTGGTAATTTCATGAAAATCCTTGTTGTGAGTGATAATCATCGTGAAGCAAAGATACTAACAGATATTATCCAGCAGGTAGGAGACAAAGTTGACTTGATGATTCATTGCGGTGATTCTGAATTAATGCCTGATGAAAAGCCGATGGATAGCTTTAAAGCAGTAAAAGGGAATAATGATTATCGTCTTCCGTATCCTCCTGAATTGACAGTAAATCAGGGACAGGAACATATTTATGTCACCCATGGACATATGCAACGGGTGAATTTTTCGCTTACCCCGTTGATGCTTACCGGTGAGGAAAAAGGGGCGTCAATTATTTGTTATGGTCACACTCATCAATTAGGAGTAGCTTACGATCATAAGATGTTGATTGTGAATCCGGGCAGTATCAGTTTTCCTCGAGGTGAATATGCAGGAATTGGTGGCACATTTGCAATAATTGATGCACGACCAACCCGGTTTATTGTTGATTTTTACAATCGGCAAATGGAGTTATTATCCCAGTTACATCGTGAATTTAATCGTCAGAAATAAAGGGAGTGTATTTTTGTGATTGATCAGCGATTACGGACCTTACTGTTGAAAAACAAGAACAAATTTATGATTCCAGCAAGTTTAGTGGCAACGGTAAATCAGAATAATAGTTTAGATCATGCTTTTTTAGTTCTAACCAAAGATCGCTATGCCAAGATTATTGTTGTAGATAATAAGAACCATTACTGTGGTCAAATTTCTTTGGCAATGATTACAGATCAGTTACTAGAAACGCAACGAATCAATGTTAATCGACTTCATGATTTGACGGTGGCAGATGTTATGCAAACTGATACACCTGTTATTACTGATCCTGCTGATATTGAAGAAGATTTGCATTTACTGATTGATCAGTCATTCTTGCCAGTAGTGGACAACGATAATTACTTTTGTGGGATTGTTACACGACGAGAAATATTAAAGGCGGTAAATTTTACAGTTCATACATTTGGAAAATAAGTAAAAAGGATGATTGCCGTTAAAAATGATCGGCAAGCATCCTTTTTATTTAGTGGTTATTTTTGATTAATGCATTAATTGTTTGCAACACGCCATCGTGATTATTGTCGTTTTGTGTTATATGCGCAGCCTGCATTTTAATAATTGAGTGTGCGTTTCTCATTGCATAACTTTGTGTGGTCATAGCAAGCATACCGAGATCATTTTCATTATCCCCAAAAGTGACGATTTCATTTGTACGTAGTTTAAAATGATGTTGTAAAATTGACAGGGCATTTTGCTTAGTGGCAGCTGCATTTCCAATCAAGTCGGTATTAAACCCAGAGTTTTCCATAATTAATGAAGGTGGCAAATAACTATCTAAGGTTGCGGCAACATTTTTGAGATCGATATGATTAGCAAAATTAATTGATATTTTTGTAAATTTTTCAGAGGGTCGTTGTAAGAAAATTTTACGAATATCAGGAATTCGTTCTACTTGTTCATAAAAAAGTTTGACAATTTCAAAATCACGCGCGCTCATTCCTTGATCAACATAAGACTTTTCACTAGTTGAAATTACTAGTTGGTTAATGTCATTGGGGCCATAAAACCGGTCAAGAATATGAATAACACGTGCCAAAGCTTCTTGATTAATAGAAAACGACTTAAATAGCTGATTACCGAGATGGATAACTGAACCGTTTTGGGAAATAAAAATCATCTTATTAACATAATCCTTAAATTCACGTTGCAGGCGCGGAAAACTTGAACCGCTTGCGGCAACAAAGTAAATATTATGCCGTTCAAGTTGGCGAAAGACCTTATCAAATAGTGGATGATTGTAAGTGTGATCGTCACGTAAAAAGGTCCCATCCATATCTGTAGCAATTAACTTAATGCTCATTGATCATTCCCTCCCATGCAATTGGAATGTTGTTTGTACGTAATTCTTTGAGATAGGCGGCTAAAAAGTGGCTAGCAACAGTTGACTGTTCACCACTGGTCGCAGTTATTGTGACCCGGAATACTAATGAACCATCTGGTGTAACTACTGGCCCAACAATAACTGGTTTTAGTTGAAGTGCCTTTGTCTGTGGTACTAATTTTTTATTGACCTGAGTAATAATTTGTTCCACCTTGTTTAGTGGGGTTTTAGAGGTAATATGGATGTCAATATTAGTGACCATATTATTACGGGAAAGATTCTGAACAATGGTAATGTTACGATTAGGAATGTAGTTAAGGGTTCCGTCTGAGCTTGTGACCTGCGTGGTTCGGATCCCAAGGGCTGTCACAGTTCCCTTAATTTGACCAATTTGAACGGTATCACCGACATCTAATTGTTGTTCCAGGAGAATAAAAAAGCCGGTTACGATATCGCTAACAAGACTTTGCGCCCCCAGCCCTAGTGCTAAACTAAAGATTCCAGCCCCAGCAATTAAGGTACCAACCGGAACGCCAATTTCAGATAAAATTGCGTATAAAAGAAAAAAGTAACAGGTATAGCGGTAAATATTTAATACAAGGGTCCTTACCGTTGCCATTCGATTGCTGTTTTTAAGGACATTATATTTTTTCGACTCTTGGAATAAATGAACAATAATGACTCGACCAAGCCATAGAATAAGCAAAAATAATACAAAGGTGATAATAATTAGCAAAAACTTGCTTAGGATTTGTTGCGAAATTTCATGCCAAGATAAATCAGTAAAGGCTTTTTTTACTTGTTCCATTTGTTTTGATGTAAATGAAGTTGCACCAATAATCATAGCTTACCTCCTAAAAAATACTAATAAATATTCTAACAGGGAAAGCAAGCTTCTGTCGACTACACTAAATTGTTGTTTTTCGTTATTTTATGATATTCTTAGTATTGATAAGTAATTTCGAAATCAAAGGAGGGATTGTCAGATGACTTTTGGCCAACTAGCGGGGTTGATTGCGGCAATCGCATTTTTAATCTTAGTCATTTTTGCATGTATCCTGTTGAACCACTTAAGTAAGACAATGAAAGAAACAAATAAGAGTATTACCACTTTAACGCGTGATATTCATTATCTTAGTCAGGAAATGGAAGATGTATTAAGTAACACGAATACGTTATTGGATGATATTAATCATAAATCAGAGCAATTAGATCCTGCTGTCAAGGCAGTTGCTGATGTTAGTCGAAGTGTATCCGAGGTAAACGATTCACTTCAGGAAATGGCAGAGAAGGTTCGTATGCGGCGTGAAAAACGGCAATTTGATCGTGGGATTTTTAAATTTGCCGGGAAAACAATTGTTTTAGAGGCGTTTAACAAATTAAGACAACACCGTAAGCAGAAGAAAGGAATGACAAATAATGAGTAAAAAATTACTTGCTGGAATGTTATTAGGTGGTGCAGCTACATATGCTGCATGGAAGAATATGGCACCAGCCAAAAAAGCAGCTTTAAAGCAAAGTATTGATGAAAAATTTAATAAGGTTGCTGATTATGTAACTGATTATACTTTAGACGCATTAGACGTTGTGGATGACTTAGTAAGCGACTCTAAACTTAATGATAAGGTCAACGGTGCTGCTGATGCTGTTAATAATGTTACTGGAAAAGTTAAAGATGGCGCCAACAAGGTTGTTAACCGAATGACAAATGACGATTTTGATAAAAAAACTGCTGATATTCGTGAAGAATTAGCGAAGGATAAGGAAACGGCAGAAAACAATAATGACATTATTATTGATGCAACAAGCGACCAAGATGAAGTTGTAACGGATAATGATAATGCCGATAAAGAAAAGACAGAAGAAAAATAAGCAGTAAAGGGGCAGTGACATAAGGCTCCGCTACTGTTAAAAATGCTACAGTACACAAAGGGGGTTCTAGTATTCGGAAAAGCGGATATCTGTCAACTGGTATGGTTGACTAAAAATACTTCCTACAAAAATGTAGGGGGTATTTTTTTT
>NZ_RDBR01000049.1 GCF_009663775.1 Lactobacillus sp. 0.1XD8-4 | reverse complement strand
TGGCATACACCAATCGAGATCTTCTTGCTTAATCTACGTCACTAAATTCGTTCAAGTTATTTCTTGCAATCTGCCTTATATTAAATTACCGTAAATTAAAAAGCAGAAAGCAAAACTAGCTTGCCTAGTTTGTAGTTCCGCCTTTACACCGCTACGGCTGGTGAGTGTTTGAACAGCCAATTAGCTATTGCATGTTTAAAATGATAAAGAGACTGAGTTTTTTCAGTCTCTTTACAGTTATATATTTAATGATTAATCGCTGTTACTGCTCCAGTATTGTAATTGATAGAAATATTGCGTTGTACATTAGGGACGAATACATTATATTGCAAACTGCCATCTTTTGATTTTGCTTCAATATGTGCCCCTGCCGGTACAAGATTGTTACCATCATAAATATCAGTGACCCGGTAACGGACTTGCTTATTTTGGTCAAGCGCCTTACGAACTAATCCCTCATAGTAATTCTGCCCAGTTGATGTATTACTACGAGCTTCATTTGCCCAGGCAGTTTGAGTTGCAATATTTGCCGGATTAGACTCGGAGGCATCAAAGCCATGGATCCCACCAACTAATGCATATCCCAGAAGATGGCCGCGGTCATAAGCGTGAGAAATGCCACCTGTTAAATTATGAGCCTGTAAAAAGCCCGCTGGTTTCCAGTTTGTCGCACCATTACCGGTCTCATTGCGGTTACGATACTGTCTGGTCGTACGATTGAGCCAAGCATCTCCCTGCCAGGCGCGGCCACGAGAATCACGACGGTTTACTGCATAAGGTGCATTATTAATGTTTGCATTTAAATTAGTTTGATTGTTATTTAAGATAAATGCTCCAGCTCCATTCCATTTTATGTTGGATGTTCCTAGCTGTTGTTGCACACCCGCTGATAAAACGCTCTGTGCTTGTTCATGAGTCGGTGGTGTAAGTGATGAATGGCTATGATCGCTCTTATTGTGTTTCCACGAAGCAAGTCGCTGTATCCCTTGTTGTGCTGCATTTCCTTTCTCGGGTTGCTGAGAAAAGCCGCCGATTCCAAGGAGCGCAATAACTGCAAGAATTAAATACTGTGTTTTCTTGTTAAATCGAAATCGCATATGATAAATAATACCTTTCTTTATAAACGTACGTTCGTGAACATATTTTATCATTTTACCAACTAAAATAAAATACTCCTAAAACATAAATTGCTTCAGGAGTATTTAGAAATTAAATTATGCTAATTTATCTTGCTTACTTGTTCTTAATTTGTAGATTACACTCATAAGTACTAAGAAGATGGCACCTACACTAACTGAGATTCGTGTATCAGGGTTAAAGAACATAAAGAGTAAAATAACCGTTAGGGAAATCAAACTAAAGTAGTTATAGGCTGGATAAAATGGCATCTTGAATGGGTGCCCCTTTAACTCAACAGGATTATTACGCCGGAAATTAAGCTCAGAGATAAGGATGATAAACCATGGAACCATTCCTGGTAGGACACTCGAACTATAAACAATAACGAAAATGTTAGCCGATGCAGAATTGAATGCCGATAAAAGCATATTAACGATAAAACCAAGGAAAATCCAGAATGAAATTGTCAAAATAGCCACATTAGGGACAATCCGCTTTGATAGTTTACTGAAAACCTTTGGAACTTCACCATCAACCGACAATTTGAAGAGCATTCGACTGGCACTGTAAATACCAGAGTTTGCACCTGATAAGGCAGCGGTTAAAACAACGAAATTAATAATTCCCGCCGCTCCAGTAATTCCAACTTTCGTAAACGTTTCAACAAATGGTGAACCTACTGCTTTTAATTCATTCCAAGGATAAATTGAAACAATCACAAAGATTGCACCAATGTAGAAAATTAAGATCCGCCAAATAACAGACTTAACTGATTTAACAATTGCATGACGTGGAGAGGCTGCTTCACCCGCTGTAATTCCTAATAGTTCAATTCCTTGGTATGAACCCGCAATAACTGAAAGCGAGAACATGAAGCCCATAAAGCCACCAGTGAAGAAGCCGCCATGGGACCACAAATTAGAGATGCCAACAGGATGCCAATTGTTACCAAACCCAAGAACGATAACCAAAAGTCCTAAGATAATCATTACAATAATCGTTACAACTTTTATCATTGCAAACCAGAATTCTAGTCGTCCATAAGCCTTAGCTGACGCTAGATTAGCAAGCGTTAAAATAGTAATCATAACTAATCCCGAAATCCAGTCTGGTAAGTTGGGCCACCAGTAATTAAGGTATTGACTCATTGCAATAATATCTGATATTCCAACAATAATGAACTGAAAGACATTACTCCACTTGGTTAAATATCCAGCTAAAGGATGAATATATTTGGAACCATAATCTGCAAAGGACCCTGTTCCCGGGCTAATATAAATCATCTCGCCTAATGCTCGCATAACACCATATAATACAAGCCCAACGAAGGCATATGCTAAAAGAACAGAAGGCCCCGTCCATTTAATGGTCGACGTAGCCCCCATGAAAAGACCACTACCTATTGTTCCCCCGATAGCAATCATTTCCATTTGTCCTGGCGTCATCGTCCGATTTAATTTAACTTCTTTTCTTTGATTATCCATCATACTAACCTCATTTCAAATAAAAAAGCTACCCAATACGTCCCAATTCAACCCTTGTCAATGTGATAAGCGGTTGAGACGTTCTGGATAGCTATCGCTAACAGATTTAAGAGATATTAAAACTACTCAACCACGGTGATTGTTGTTGTGGTTGAGGTGGAGGTTAGATGATGAATAATAGATCGATTGTAAATTTGCATTTTAATTTCCTCCATTTCGTTTTCAATATCATTAGAATACTATTAGAAAATTAAGAATGCAAGTAGTTATTTAAAATTTTTTTATTTTATTTTAGATTTTTGCTGTTTGTGTAATGAAAAGAGACTCATCCCCGCAGTCAAAAGGGTTATACCTATCCCTGCTAATGTCGTTAATGTACTAGTATTATTACCGGTTTGTGGTAATGATTTTTGCCGGTTTCTTTTATTATTCTGGGTTGCTTTCTCTGTTAGCGATACTAATGAATGATTAGCTTTTGCTATTCGTTTATGTAAGGTATTACGTGACCGTTCTTCACCTTCTATCTTCTGCCCTTTGATTTTGTTAGTGCTTGTTTGATTATTTTCACAGGATGCTGGTGTCAAATCATCAGCTATTGCCAATGGTCCAAAATTGCTAGTATTTGTTGCTGCTTGCTCATCCCCATCCTTAACTTGGATACTTTGATCATGATTATCAGAATCGTTCGTTTGAGTAGCAACACTTGGCTGTTGGTAAGTACTTGTAGTTTCATTATGTTTAGGAGCTGATACTGTTTGTGTGCCGGTTTCTTTACTAGCGATATTATCTGTTTGCGTTCCATAATCAATTTGATAACTATCGGTTTGAATTTCTTGATCATTATTAGTTATTTCCATCGTTGTCCCCTGCTCAATTGATAGCGGAACAATTGTCTGGGTTTGCTTACTATCTTGGAGATTTGATTCTGTTTGTGTTATTGAATCTTTTAATTCTTGAGCATTAGTTTGGGTTGATTTGTCCCCTTTATCAATATCTCCCGTAGTGATTACAATAGGTTCCTCATCCCCAACACCTATTTCATTGGTATGATACACTGTTTGTGAGCTTGCTGTAACCTTAGGCGTTTCGCTTTTTTTCTGGTTTAAATCATCAATTTTATTATCGCCGGTTCTGATATCATTAGTATTTACAAAATCAGTCATCGTTGTTGCATCGGCTTGAGAAATTATGAGATTATCGGTCTGTATCTTTTGATCTTTATATCGATAATCCTCAATTCCTACACCAATATCTCTAGTCACTACTTCATCGTCTCCCACTCCTTGATCGTTAGTAAAAACATTGGTTTGGGTTTCTTGACTAGTCTGTTCTATTGGATTAGTAATAGTTGATATATCTACTCCTTGATTATCTTGCTGGATTGCTACATCCTTAGTTAAAATTTCAATAGTATTGGTAGCCTTATCTGAATACGAAATTACTTCACTTTGTACTGCCTCATCCTTATTTTGAATTTCGGCAGTTCCTACCTGTTCATCTTTAGTTTTTATATTGTTATGCTCAGTTTGGGTTTCGTTATCCTTTGTTTTTTGATCTACATGTGCATCTTCTTCATCTTCCTCATCGAGGGGATGGTAAAAAACGTCAATTGATCGATCAAAATAGGATAGATCATCTACTTCAGTGATTGCTGGAATTTTATCTAGGGTAGGCTTAAACCGCACTTGTTGCGGAATAGGAACATCATCAAACGGCTCAATCGTCCATTTAGTAGTATTGCCTGATACTTGGCGATGGGCATACGACACTTGTTCCACTTTCTGTGAACCACTTAGTAAGTGAAAATAAATAACCCGTTTTACTTGGACGGTTTCTAGTTGAGGCGTCTTATCAGCTTTTACTGTTTTTATAATATTTGACGGTTGATCGTCCATATCTGCTGCTAGTGCGGACGGAGCGTTTAGCCCTAAAGTAATAATTGCTGATGCAGTTGCTAAACCTAAAAAATAGGCATTCGATAATGGGGTCGTACTTCTTAATTGCATAATAAAATAACTCCTTTTTAAGTGACTCTATTAATATATATACGTAAAAAATCGTTATTTGCATTTTTTGCTTCAAAATTTTATCGCCAAAAAGTCCCGCCGGTGCCTCATCCGGACAATAGTAAGAAAAAGGAGTCCTAAATTTAAACATAAAAAAGCCATCATCCACAAGCCATAAAGCTTGTCATGACAGCTTTTCTATTACAATGAGTGAATAACTTGTTCAACGTCATCAACAATCTGTTTTGGTGTTAAGTGATACCATTCGTACATCACTTCAGTAGGAACATTATCTGCAAATTCCCGCGGTGCACCAAAATTAAGAACTTTCATATTCTTTGGCCCATAATACCGTGCAATCGTTTCACCAAAGCCACCACTTAAGATACCATCTTCAAGTGTAACCACAACATCATGGTTTTCCGCTAAATGATGAAGAACATTTGAATCGATTCCTGTAACAGATTTTGGATTAATCAATGTGGCATCAATGTTAAGCTTTTCTTTTAATTCTTTTCGCACCTCTTCACCCAATTTCCAGAAATCACCAACTGCCATTATTGCAACCTCGCTACCATGATGGGCGATATCGTATTTAATGGTACTGTAGTCATCCTGGGTTGGTGTACCGTGTAGCAATGGTTTTTCAGGCTGCCTAATTGCTACTGGTTCGTCAGTTTGGTTAATTGCCCAGCGTAGCATTGAGATCATCTCTTCAACATTAGTCGGTGCCAAATATTCAATGTTTGGCAAATCACTAATCATCGAAATATCAAAGGTTCCTTGGTGGGTAGCAGAGCCTTCAGAAATTGAACCACCACGAACAATCATCACGACTGGCGCATCATTTAATGCCATATCATGAATTAATTGATCATATGCCCGCTGTAAAAATGTACTATTTTGGAAAACAACGGGACGGGCTCCTGCTTCTGCCATTGCGACTGCGGTAGTGATTGAATCCTGTTCTGCAATGCCAACATCATAATAACGGTCCGGATGGTTTGCTTTGAATTTGCTAAGATTAAATGCACCCGGAATCGCTGCGTTAATTGCAACAACTGGCTTACCGTCGTCAATTTGACGGTCTAATTCTGCTAAGATTGCATCACTATAAGATTCCTCGCTTGATTTAACCTTGTCTTCACCAGTTTTTAAGTCAAAAGGAGCCCGCCAATGGTACTTCATTTTTTCCTCAACCGCTGGCGTATATCCTTTTCCTTTTAACGTATTAACGTGTAGGACAATTGGATGATCAATGCCTTTGATCTCTTTAAAAGTATCAATCATCGTTTGCAAATCGTTTCCGTCAGCAACGTATTTATAATCAAGGCCCATAAACTTAAAGATATTGTTTGGCGATTTGCCATCAGTCTCACGTAGCTCTTTAAGTCCCTTATATAATCCGCCCTGATCCTCATCAATTGACATCTGGTTGTCATTTACCAGAATAATCAGATTAGAATTAAGCTTTGCAGCATTATTTAGCCCTTCGAAAGCTAAGCCGCCACTCAAGGAACCATCACCGATAACAGCCATAATATTATTATGCGATTGAGGTCTAATTAGATCACGTGCTTGCGCCATCCCCACTGCTAACGAAATAGAAGTAGAAGTGTGCCCGATCTCAAAGAAATCATGAACACTTTCTTCTGGAGATGTATAACCAGTAACATCTTCATAGTGGTCAGGATCTAAGAAGCCTAATTTACGGCCTGTTAACATTTTATGAGCGTAACTTTGATGGGAGACATCCCAAATCACTTTATCATGGGGTGAATCGAAAACATAGTGAAAGGCAAGCGTCAATTCCATTACACCAAGGTTAGGCCCCACATGTCCCCCGATTTTAGCATCACGTTCTAAAACCAATTGACGCATTTCAGCTGCTAATTGCTTTAGTTCTTCAAGTGACATCTGCTTAATATCACTTGGCTCATTAACTTCATTTAAAAGATAATCAGGATGCAGATTCATCTATTCCACTCCTTTTTAATTTTACATTGATATAATTATTGCTTATATCATTTTAACACTTTCTAAAGCAGTGCGTAAATTGCTCTTATGTTCAAATTGACGAATTTACCTCATTTCGATACCATTAAAATAGAGAGTAAATCGTTGAAAAGGAAATAGCTATGAAAAATATGGATAACGCAGCAATCAATAAAATCTCCCCATTTAAAACTTTAACAGCTGAACAAGAAGTTCTTGTTGAAGATATATTGAGTTTTGCTAAACAACACTTGCAGACAAATTATCCAGCAGTTTATACGATATACGGTGATGCGGGCACTGGTAAAAGCGTGGTACTATCGCAGTTATTTGATCGCTTGCAGAAAGCTGCCCGAACTCAGCCGGCTTCTGCCTTCTACCACACTAATAACTATTTTTTAGTTAACCACCCAGAAATTCTTAAAGTCTATAAGGAGATTGCAGGGCCTATTAAAGAACTATACAAAAAAGATTTTGCCCGCCCGACCTCCTTAATCAATCAGCTTGACAAAAAAGAAGAAAAGATCGATATCGCAGTTATTGATGAAGCCCACCTGCTCCTTTCCAAGGCTGACCATTACAATAATTTCTATCATGAAAATCAACTTGTTGAAATCATTCGTCGCGCTAAAGTTGTTATCATTGTCTTTGATCAATACCAAGTGCTTCGTATGAAGAGTCTCTGGACCCCCCAACGGCTACAGGCAATTACTCACCAATATCCGCATAAAGATCATTATCTTACCCATATGTTTCGGATGAATGCAAGCGATGAACTAATCCAATGGTTTAACGATTTTACAAATTATCAATTAACACCTCTTCCATTTTCAGCGCGGGACCACTATGACTTTCGTATTTATGATAATGCAGAAGAAATGCGCAAAGCAATTGTTCAACGAAATAATGAAGTTGGTTTATCACGAGTCTTATCAACATCTGGATATCCTTCAACCCTAGATGGCGGTAAGCACTATATTGAAGAAGGCGATTTTAAGATGCCTTGGGACCAATATAACTACACCACTACCCCGTGGGCTGAACTACCGCAAACAATTAATGAGGTTGGCTCTATTTATACATGTCAGGGATTCGACCTCAATTACACGGGAATTATCATTGGACCGCCAATTAGTCAAGCCCCGCAGACTGGCCATCTCCAAGTAAATCTTGATAAATATACAGATATTGAAGCCTTTAAGAGGCGACAAGACTTAACCGACCCCACCGAAATTAAAAACATCGAAAAAAGAATGATTATGAATTCATTAAATGTTCTATTTAAACGCGGCGTTTACGGAACATATCTTTATGCCCATGATCCTCTTTTACGTTGCTCCTTAGTTTCACTATTTCACGAAGCAGGATTTAAACTTCCTAAGGAGGATTAATAGTTATGAAAGATCATCGTTTAAATAAAACTTGGTTAATTGTTGGCGCTATTTGCTTGGCAGTTATCATTATTTATTTTATCTATCGCACATATCGACCGGAAATTGAACTTCTTCTTAATTTTAATACTCACAATAAAGAAAAGCTTCTTCACATGATTCGTAGTCATGGCTTCACTGACATGTTCCTTTTAATTGCTTTAATTGGCATTTTAAATGCAATTCCAGGTATGTCTAACTCTGTTGTTTGTATTTTTGCTGGACTTTGTTATGGGCCGATTGGCGGTTTTTTAATTAATTGGTCAGGAAACATTTTAGGAAATTGCGCTGTTATGAGTATTATCCGCAAAATTGATTTATCAAAACGAGTAAAGAAGAATAAATTACTTAGTTATTTACTCCATCAAAAGCACCCATTAATTGCATTAACGATTGGTTTTATGATTCCTGTCATTCCAAGCGTTTTAGTCAACTATGCTGGTGCCCAATTAAATGTTGATCGGAAACATTACCTTGCAATGGTTATTGTTGGGATGGCCCCTACTTCATTCCTATACGCTTTTGGTGGGGATGCTATTTTCAAGGGTAATGTTAGACGCCTAATTGGGGTCGGAATTGCTATTTTAGTCCTTCTCTGTTTCTATCTTCTTATTAAAAAGATTTGGCAATATCACGAAGAAAGAGAATTTACTAAATAATTAAATCTGTATGCCCTATGGTATGATTTTGATACATAAAACCGGATGATGAACTTTTTGAAAAATTCATCATCCGGTTTTACTTTGGACTAAGAGTCTTTTTCCAGCCTCTCTTTCTCCCAAATTTAATCTATTGAAAACTACGCCAATATTTTGCAAGATACTTACTTGTTAAACTGCGGGGCTCTTTTACTAAATCTAGCGGTTTACCTTGGGCTACAATTTTTCCGCCATTTCGGCCCCCACGAGGTCCTAAGTCAAGCATATAGTCAGCGTTAATTATTAAGTTCAAATCATGAGTAATAGTAACAATAGTTGCTCCACGGTTAAGCAACTGTTGCATAACACTAAGAAGAGTCTTTACATCGAGGGGATGCAAGCCAATCGTCGGCTCATCAAAAACAAACAAAGTTTCACTTTGGTTGTGATTTAAGTGCTTAACTAACTTCAAACGCTGGGCTTCTCCTCCTGAAAGACTAGGCGTGCTTTCACCAAGGTGTAAGTAACTGAGGCCAACTTCATCTAGTAATTGTAATTCCCGTTCTATTTTAGGGACATCCTTAAATACTTTGATGGCTGAAGAAATATCCAGCTTCAGTAAGTCAACAATAGAATAATTATGCCACTTGACAGCTTGGATGTTTTGATTATAACGGTCACCGTTACAAGTCGGGCATGTTTGCTGCATGTCAGGTAGAAACTGAATATCTAAAGTTACCACCCCGGCGCCCCCGCAAGTTGGGCAAGCACCTTGCTTGTTATTGTAAGAAAAATAAGACGGGGTGTAATGCTTCTCTTTTGCTAAAGGCTGGGCTGCAAATAATTTCCGCAAATTATCCATAATATTCGTATAGGTAGCTACTGTTGAACGATTCGTTTTCCCAATTGGCGCTGCATCAACACTAACAACCTCCGTTAATGGTGTAGATAAAGCTGCTACTTGCCTAGGCAAACTCTTACCTGTCGCCTTAGCCTTAATTGCAGGTACTAAACTATCAAGAATCAAACTTGTTTTTCCTGCTCCTGAAAAGCCAGTAACTGCTGTTAATCGATTGACAGGGATGGCTGCTTTTACATCTTTAAGATTGTAAAAATCTTTTACTTCAAACGAAATATCCTGCTTTTCTGCTTTTTCTGCTAATGGTCGACTGATTAATTTTGCTGTCCCATTGAGATATGGACCGATTTTTGACTGGTGGTTTTGTGCAATCGCTGCTGGCGTTCCTTCTGTCAGGATTTTACCACCCTGCGCTCCAGACCCAGGACCAATCTCAATAATCCAGTCCGCTTCCTTAATAATGTCAACACTGTGGTCAACTACTACTAAGGAGTTGCCTTGGGCTACTAACTCCTTAAAAACATTTAGTAAACCACTAATATTATCAGGATGCAGTCCAATAGACGGCTCATCCAGAATATATAATACCCCAGTAGTTTGTGTCCGAAGAGTGCGGGCAAGTTGAATTCGTTGTAATTCTCCAGTTGATAAAGAATTACCATTACGCGAAAGAGTTAAATAATCAAGACCAAGCTCGCGCAAGGGTCGAAGGTTATCATCAAATTCCTTAAATATTGAAACGGCAATTTTACTCATATTTGTTGGCAGAGCTGCTAAAACATTTTGCTTCCATTGTGGCAGTTCACCAAGAGTAAGATTGCTTACTTGAGCAATATTTAAGCCCCCTGCTAATTGCCGCAAAAGAGCAGGTTTTAGTCGCGACCCATGGCATACAGGACAACCTGAGTAATGGAAAAACTCACTAATCCGCTTCTGTGCTCGCTCACTTTTACTGCTTTTAGCAGAAGCTAGTACGGCCTCATGGGCATTTTCGTACAGCGCGTTAAAGTCATGAAAAACTCTTCCGGTTCCAGAACGAAAATCCATTTTAAACTTTTTCTTGGGGCCGTTCAAAACAAATTCTTTTTCTTTAGCTGTAAGTTCTTTATACGGGACATGAATTCGTACACCAGCCTGTTCAGCAACACTCGGCATAAAATTACGACCAGGTAAGTGCCATGAGGCAACTGCCCCGTCAGCAAGGCTTAAATTTTCATCCCCAATTAACTTGCTCTCATCAAGTGTTCGTACCATTCCTGTTCCATGACACCGGTCACACGCGCCATCAGAATTAAAAGCAAAATCTTCAGCGCTATAAGCATAAAATTTTTTGCCACAAACAGGACAAGTTACTTGCCCCATTTCATCCCCGCTTTTACTCATCGCTTCGGCAATTTCTAAGCTTGGCTTTAAACGATGACCATTCGGACAAACTGGTTCGCCAAGGCGGGAAAAAATTAATCGAATAACATTCAACATTTCGCTCATTGTCCCAACTGTTGCACGTTCGGAAGGGATTGATGGGCGTTGCTTTAACGCCAAAGCTGATGGAATATGCTTAACACTTGTAACATCAGCTTGCGCTCCCAGCTTAATCCGTCGTCTGGTATATGTTGATAACGCTTCCAAGTACCGGCGCGATCCTTCTTCATATAAGATTCCCATTGCCAGTGAGCTTTTTCCTGACCCGGATAAGCCAGAAATTGCAACAAACTTATGTAACGGGATATTAATGTTAATATTTTTTAAATTATGTACACGACCACCCCGTACTTCAATTTGCATTGGTAGTTCTGTCTTTTCCATGACGAACGCCCCTTTCTTTTTGTTTATCAGCTTACGACAGTCACAGCAATTTATTATACAACTAATCTAGGTCTTTGCCATATTACACCATGAGCTTGTATAATAGACAATGATTTTAATTTAAGGGAGACATATATTATGAAAATGCGACGAATTGATCATGTCGTTTTAACGGTAACTAACTTAGAAGAGTCAATGAGGTTTTACCATGAAGTATTTGACATGCCTATTCTCGAAAACCAAAATGATGAAGATTTAATCACGCTTAGGTGCGGGCATCAATTAATCCGTCTACAGAAAGCGGAACGGCCTACAGCATTAAAGGCTGCTCATCCAACAATCGGCGCTGCAGATCTGTGTCTTGTCGCAGGTGATAGTATTGATGATATTATCCACCATTTAAACAGTTACTACATCGATCTCGTTGCTGGCCCAGTCGAAAGGCAAGGCGCTGAAGGAAAAATGACTTCACTTTATGTTTATGACCCTGACAATAACTTGATTGAGATTTCTGTATATAAAAACAAATAAAGCGTTAGGCTTCCAAGACGGCTATAATACCCGCAAAACGGTGCCTAAACGCTTTTTATGTTAGGAGTAGTTCCGCAATAATAACTCCGACAAGTAAAATACTACCGGCTAGCCAACGATGGTCGCGAAGAACGCCAAGATAATCACGAATAAAGGTTAATGTGCGAAACGGCCACGGTGTTTTGGTCCCTAAGAAATGCCAATGTAACCCTATTTTTTTAGCGTCCAAATGGGCTCTTAAAACATGGAAATCGCTAGTAACCACCACTACCTGCGCTGTTGGCGAGGCAATTAGCCGACTGCTAAAAAGCAAATTTTGCCGAGTATTTCGAGCATGAGGTTCTTGAATAATTTTTACTAATGGGATTCCGTGGGCGACTAAGTAATTTGTCATTGCAGCTGCTTCTGACAATCGTTCAGACTGTGCCTTGCCACCCGAAACAATAATCTTAGCTTGGGGATGTTTTTGCCAACAATGAACAGCATGATTTAACCGGCTTGCCAATACTGGTGAAACATGACCATTGTTAATAGCCGCCCCTAACACGATAATTATTTGCACATTAGCAGGGCAACGGTTCATCCGCGTGAAACAACTGTATATACAGAACAATATCAAATTAAATGTACTTAAGATATCAACAACTGCTGCTAATACAATTAAGTGCCAAATAACCGAGTAAAATGGAATAAAAGTAAATAAGTAGAAAAAAAGCGGGATCACAATGAAAAGATTAATAACCATGAGAACAAAAGCACATAAATTATGGTTAATAACGGCTTTGGTATCCTTAAAACGACGAATCAAAATTATTCGAATAGTCATCCCCCAACATATACAACAAACGAGTGCGTTAATTAATCCTAAAGTTATCATTTTATCGCTTCTTTCGCCATGTTCGCCAACGATGAATTGCCTCCGTTAGCACTAAAAGAATTATGATGATAATTGAAATGATATACCCGCTTACTCCTAAACGGTAAATATGTGAATGCGGAGAAGTTCCTTCAACTAATAAGGAGGACCCCAAAATCACTGCTGCTAAAATAATAGCAATCATAAAACGGTTCATAAGACGTTCAATCTGCTTTAGTACCCGTTGCTCATTTTTATATTGCAAATCAACTTTTGCGTCCCCGCTAACAAATGTATCAATTAGCTCGTTGATTTTTGCTGGCATTTTGCTAGTTGCTTGCCCCGCAAAAAACAGGTTTATTAGATTATTATCGAGGGCCGACCGCCAATTAAAGTTGCGTTTTAAATAACGTCGTCCGAACGACTGGGCTACTTCCAACATCGATATTTCAGGATCTAAGCGGGCCACAGAACTTTCTAACGTTCCAAAAGCTTTCATTAGCATCGTGACTTCTCCCCGCATTTGTAAGTGGTTTTTCTTACACAATTGAACAATCTGGTAAAGCATTTTTACAAAGTCAATATCACCTAACCCCGCTGAAAAGTATGGTTGAATAAACACTCCTAATTCCTTGTAGAAAGCATTTTCATCTACTTCTCCCGTACGGTTACAAACATCTAAAACGGCTTTCCCGATTTTACGGGTATCTTTGGTATTAATTGTGATAACAATATTTGCAATACCATTTGCCATTGCTGGTGTTAAATGCCCCATCATCCCAAAATCAAGGTAAACAACCCGGTAATTAGGGAGCTTTTGCTGCTTTTCGTAGGTCAAAGTGGTCTTGTTAATCGTCTTTTCTAAGTGTCTGACCGTCGTAAAATCTTCGTTATCATTATTAAGCGGCAGTTCAGATATCAAAATATTGCCAGGATGAGGATCAGCATGGAAAAAATGGTCAACAAACACTTGCTTCAAGAAATTATTAACAAGTGTTATCGCAATTTCGTGATTAGTTTTCATTATCTTTGGATCATTGTTATCCTTATTGAACAAATAGCGAATGCTTTTGCCAGGCATGGCTTCATTAACAAGAACTTTAGGTGCACAGTACTTTAAGTATACTTTAGGTACGCGAATAGGACCGTCACCATTATTAAGCTTATAAAATTCCTCCCCATTTCGGGCTTCATCTAGCGTATTCACTTCGCTTAATAATGACGCGCTTAACTCGTCAATAACCTTATTAAGATCTACCACTGCAATATCTTGGGGAACGTATTTGAATAAAACAACTGCTTTTCGCAACAAAGTAAGATCGGTATTTACAAGTGCTCCTACTTCTGGATGTTGCACTTTTACCACAACCGCTGTTCCATCTTTTAATGTTGCATGATGGACCTGGCCAATTGATGCTGATGCAAACGGCTTTTTTTCAAAGCTGGCAAATACATCATTGATACTCTTACCAGTTTCTTCTTTGAATGTATGCTCAACTGTTGCATAATCATCTGCCTTTACCTGGTCTTGCAATCGTCGCAATTCTTTTATATAACTTGGCGAAACTAAATCTGGACGTGTAGATAAAATTTGCCCCAGTTTTATAAAAGTAGGCCCTAATTCTTGTAATGCTTGACAAATTTCCTGCGGGTTAGTTTGGTGATAAAAATTACTGACAAAATGGTACTTCCGCATTACTTGCATTATCTTATGAAGACGGGTGCTTTTTTTTATATCTTCTTCATTACTAGTCATTTATTTTCTCTCCTACTTGATTTTCTTCTATTTTATCATTTTAAGTCACAAAAAAATTAATTTGCCTCCCGCTTAAGCCGTTTTGCTGATACAATAGTAATCGGTAAATTATTTATGAAAGTTTAGGTGAATTTTTTAAACGATGAATGGATTATGGGATTCATATTGGTTTAGATTAATTATCATTATTTTAATTTTACTGTTAGCAGCCCTGTTTACGCTTTTAGAGTACTCGGTAGTTAAAGTTCGACCGAGTGAGCTAAAGGAGCTTCGGCAAACCCGCAAGGTTAAGCGTGCTGAACATATGGTAGGAAACCTTAACGAATACTTATCAACTGCCCAAGTTGGGGTTACCATGACTTCATTAGTATTAGGATGGATTGGTGATGAATTTATTACCGATTTATTGCTTAAGGTCGAACTAATTCCGCATGATGTTCTTCAAGCCATTGCACCTATTATCGGTGTTTTGATTTTTACATTCTTCCACGCGGTCTTTACTGATTTAGTTCCTAAAAATATGGCGATTGACCGACCAGTTCCAATTTTACTAGCGATTGTTCATCCAGTTCAATTCTTCCACACTGTATTTTACCCATTTGTGTGGTTGTTTGCTGTTGTTGCAGCCGCCATTACAAAGATGCTTGGTTTTAACGTTCAACCCGAAGAAGATACTTACTCCCAAAATGAAATTATGACCCTCTCGCAGCAATCTGAGAAAGCTGGTGAAATGGATAAAGAGGATGTTATCTTTATGCAACGAGCTTTTGAGATGAATGATAAAGTGGCTGAAGATATCATGATTGATCGAACACAGTTAGCAGTCATTGATATTACAGCATCCATTGAAGACGCAGCTAATTTATATTTCGAGAAGAAATTTACTCGTTTTCCAGTTGTTGCGAATAACGATAAAGATCATATTTTGGGATATGTTTTTGCTTATGACATTATGCGACAGAATCAAATTAATCCGCAACAATCAGTCCGTACGATTATGCGACGGATCCCAATTGTGTATGAGAATGAACAACTTACTAATGTACTCGCTGAAATGATGAAAAAACAAGTACCAATTGTTGTTGTCCAAGACGAATATGGTGGTACTTCTGGAATTATTACAGATAAGGACATTTACGAAGAATTATTTGGGACAGTTGGCGAAGAAATTGACCATGCTACTTCGGATATGATTGAAAAGAAAGATCCCGATAGTAAGGGAAACCCAACATTTGAAGTATCTGGTAAGATGCCGTTGGATGATTTTGAACGGTACTTTGATACTAATATTGAACAATTTGATAATTCAGAAGTAACAACTTTAACTGGTTTCTTCCTTGAACGGCAATATGATCTTAAAGTCGGGCAACCAATTAGAGTTGATAACTTCTCATTTACACCGCTTGATTTAAAAAACGCATACGTTAATAAATTTAAGGTAGTATATATCAAGCCTAAGAAGAAAAAGACCAACGATAATAATGATGAAGATAAAAAATAATCATTAAAAAGCTCTCTGTAATGGGAATTTGCCCACTACAGAGAGCTTTAAGCTTGTTAACAATCCATTTTCATACCTGGAATACAATTACACTTTACTTGTGTTGGAGAATCTTTGAGCTTTGTTGATAGTATTGATTGCAAGTTCTTTATGTCCTCTTTACTAAGAGTAGCATTACTAATCACGTGCTCAAGGGTGCATCCCACGTGACGCTCACAAATATTATCAAACAAATTATCAGCCGCTTGATCCATTGTTTGCTGTTCAGCTACTAGTGGCTGGTAAATGAAGCCGCGGCCCTGCCGTGTTGCCGATAGAGCTTTTTTATCAACTAACCGTCGCAATAGGGTCTTTATAGTTGCTGGCTTCCAATCAACTTTTCTTTGCAATATTTCAATAATTTGACTACTGGTTGTTTGTTTTAAACTCCAAACCACTCGCATGACCTGCCATTCAGCGGGAGTTATTTCTAAATTAATATCCATTTAACCCCTCCTGCGTTTACAAATGTAAATAATTCTAGATCTATTTTATCATTTATTTAATTGGCAGATTGTAAAATTTAAGTTGAACATTTAAGTGGACAGAAAAACCCATCAAGGTCTTTAATGGTGTTA
>NZ_RDBR01000048.1 GCF_009663775.1 Lactobacillus sp. 0.1XD8-4 | reverse complement strand
AGTTGCCTAGAAAAATATTTATTCAATTTTAAAGCAAGAACATACAGGTTCCAACTTTAAGGGTACACGTCACTATCTATCATAAGTCATCCCTTTTAAATTACTTAAATTCTTCATTTACAGCCGTCAACGCCGCATGTAATACTTGATCCATATTATAGTAACGATATTGTCCTAATCGGCCGCCAAAAATAACGTTCTTTGCCTTTTCACTAGCTAACTTAGCATATTGTTTATAAAGGTCATTGTTCCGTTGATTGTTAATTGGGTAATATGGTTCATCCCCGCGTTGCCAATCAGCCGGATATTCCCGTGTGATGATGGTCTTATCCTTATCACCCTTGCCAAATTCAAAATGCTTATGCTCAATAATCCGAGTATATGGCGTTTCAGCGTCTGTGTAGTTAATTACCGCATTACCTTGATAATTACCAATATTCTTTTCTTCTGTTTCAAAGCGGAGACTCCGATATTGCAGTTCACCTAATTGATAATCAAAGAACTGATCAATCATCCCCGTAAAGACGATCTTAGGATAATCTTTGAGGTACTTATCCTTCCTATCAAAGAAGTCGACCCCCGTTTCAACGTCAATCAAATCGCTGTCAAGCATCTTTTCAACGATTTGGGTATAACCACCGATTGGAATCCCTTGGTAAGTATCATTAAAGTAGTTGTTATCGTAGACCAAGCGGACTGGAAGGCGGCGAATAATAAAAGCTGGTAATTCGGTTGCTTTTTGCCCCCATTGCTTTTCGGTATAGCCTTTGATGAGTTTTTCATAGATATCACGACCGATCAAAGAAATGGCTTGTTCTTCAAGATTCTTTGGTTCTTTACCAGCCATCTCTTGTCGTTGTTCGTTGATCTTTGCTATTGCTTCTTCAGGTGTCCGGACACCCCACATCTCACTAAAGGTGTTCATATTAAAGGGGAGGTTATACATATGTCCTTTATAATTAGCCATCGGACTATTAGTATAGCGGTTAAACTCTGCAAATTGGTTCACATAATCCCAAATTTCCTTATTAGAAGTATGGAAAATATGAGCACCGTATTGATGAACCTGAATACCGTCCACTTCTTTAGTGTAGATGTTACCAGCAATGTGGTTACGCTTTTCAATTACTTTGACGTTTTTGCCACGTTTGGCAGCTTCGTAGGCAAAGGTTGCACCGAAAAGGCCTGCGCCTACTACTAAATAATCATATTTTTTCATTAGCTATCCCCTTACTTAATTATTTTTTCTGAGTACACATCTTCATACATAAAATACTAAGTAATATGCCAAATATTATCGTTGCATCATCAAAGAAGATAAAACTTATCAACATACTCTAACATTACAACGTTCTGAATTAGGAATATCACTTCAAACGTTTTGCTTTCAAAATCACTCCATTTTTACTGATACAAAACTTATTATTCAGTGCTTTAGAAAAGCATAATACATATCGTATTACATAAAACCTTAGAAGGTATCATTCTAAGGTTTTATGTACTCTCACTATCACAACAAAAACTGTAATCCTTAAAAGACCTGACATGCTAGTCAATCCACACCTAATTATAAAATAATAATTCCTTACTATCACCAAACTGATTCATCATAAAAACACTTGGCTAAATTAAAATGCCACTAAAGATAATAAACAATATTGAAGAACCTTTTCCAGAAGAACCAACCTTTTGATTGTTGCTTAATTTTTACTCCTTTATTTATTTCTCAACCTACTTCTTCTCTTTAATAATATAGATTGGTCGTTTCTTGGTTTGCATATAAATGCGGCCAATATAACGACCAACGATTCCAAGGCACAGTAGTTGAATGCCGCCAAGGAACAAAATAATACAAATCATTGAGGCCCAGCCAAAGGCACTACTTGTTGGCTCAACAATCTTTCTTATTATAACAATCATCATCCCAATAATAGAGATGAAAGCCGTAAAACTACCTACCCAGGTAGCGATTGCCAACGGTGCTTCGGAAAAGTCCGTAATCCCGTCAATCGCATACTTAAACAGCTTCCAGGTGGACCAATCGGTTGTGCCAGCAACCCGTTCAACATTCTTATAAGGAAGATACTTTGTCTTAAAACCAACCCAATTGAAAATTCCTTTAGAAAATCGATTGTACTCAGTTAAGGATAATACGGCATCAACCATTTGGCGGGTCATCATCCGGTAATCACGGGTCCCCGACACAATCTTTGTATCTGAAATACGGTTAATAACATTGTAGAACTGGTCACTCAGGAAAGATTTAAACTTTGCTTCACCCTTCCGATCAGTCCGCCGCATCCCCACACAATCATATTCGCCAGTCGAAATATCCTTATACATTTCTGGCAGATATTCAGGTGGATCTTGTAAGTCAGCATCCATTACCACCACGTAGTCGCCGGTTGCTGCTTGTAATCCTGCATAAAGACCTGCTTCTTTCCCAAAATTCCGTGAGAAAGAAACATAATGAACATGTTGTGGATCTTGTGCGTGAAGCTTACGTAGTTCTGCCAAAGTTCCATCACTTGATCCATCATTAACAAACCAATATTCAACTTCAACTGGCATCTGTTTAACCACTTTTTCCACTGCAGGATAAAAGAGAGGGATCGCTTCCTGCTCATTATAGCAAGGAACAACTATTGATAATTTTGGCATCCCTGTTTCTCCTTTAATAGTGTCCAACAATCTTTCTCTTTAAGAAATTACCACCCTTTATAAACCAATTTGTATGTTCCATAAAGACATAATCAACTTCAATTGTTTTATATTCAGGATGTTTTTCTAGCCAAACATCTAGCAAAGGTTCACTTAAAAAGCCATAGACTCTTTGTTCATAAGTTGAATAATTACTAATATCAACTTGTTTCTCAACACTTTTTAATACATCAAACATCCAATTGCAATACTCATCTAACGGTTCTCGCTTCATTATAAACATATTAAACATATGAGCCCATGTCCGTTTCATAACTTTATTATATGCATCCTCATATTCTGGATATTTTTCTTTTATGACATTTTTCATAATATCCAGAGGTTTATTTTCATGTGAATGTCGGTAATGGGATTCAATTGTCTCAATATAGTACCGCCGTTTTTCTGGCAAAATAATATCATTATTTTGTAATAGCTTTTCTACATCTTGATAGGAAAGAACCTTACTCAAAGACTTTTGATGGTTTAAACTTAAGTATCGTCGATAATGAACAAGTCCCATCGCATCTAAGTTTAAATTCTTCCATCCCCAGTAAATAGCTGTTAATTCATTATAATAAGGGTTCATGTTGGATATATTATTTCCTGTATTATCACCCTGAAAACTATTATTAACATTGGGATGTAATTCCTTACCAACAAAAACAGGTAAGTATACCTTATCTTCTGGCATTTGATAATTTTTATGCGTTGCTACTAATATTTTAATATCCACAAGTTTACTCCTTTTAATAAGCCCCATTAGGTTTAATCATTATCTTAACAGTTTCAAACATAATTTTTAAATCTAATAAAATTGACCGTTTTTGAATGTAACTCAAATCCAATCTTACCATTTCATCAAAATCAACATCATTTCTTCCACCAACTTGCCACATACCTGTAGCTCCCGGTTTTACCATGAGCCTTTGCTTATCATAGTTTGAATACTCTTTCACTTCGCTAACTAGAGGCGGACGAGGTCCAACAATACTCATTGAACCTTCTACAATGTTTACTAATTGAGGCAATTCATCCAAACTATACTTTCTTAGGACTTTCCCAACTTTAGTAATACGAGGATCATTTTTTATTTTAAACATTGCTCCATTAACTTCATTAGCACTCTTTAATTTAGCTAATAATTCATCAGCATTCACAACCATAGAACGAAATTTATACATTTTGAATTGCCGACCATCTTTTCCTACTCGAACTTGAGAGTAAAATACCGGTCCTCGAGGATCATCAATTTTAATACAGATAGCAATAACCAAAAATATAGGACTCAATATTATTAACGCTATAATAGATGCAATAATATCAAATACTCTTTTTGTAGTTCGATAAAAGTATTGATGATTAAGTCTTTCCTCATTTATATGTATTTTTTTATTTTCCATAATTCACTGTCTCTTTTTCTAAATAAACTAATATAATCATTAAAATAATACCAGTTATTCCCTATCTTGGAAAGCTGTTATTGTAATTCCTGCTGATCAAGCCAGACCTGCACATCATCAAGGTCAAAGCCCTTGCGGTACATTGCCTGTTTAAAATACCGTTCCCGCTCATAGCCTTGATAACGGCTGGCGCGATGCCACTGTTTTTCAGCCTCTTTTACCAATAATTCATTTTCTTGCTCGCCATCTGGTTGGGGAACTACTTCATCTTTGATCATGTCATAGATACTGCTAGCAAAGCCCTTCGTTATTAGGCCTTGACGGACCTTTTGCTCGCGTCGTCGTTCTGGTTGTTTTCGGTAACGCCGAAAAAGCTTTTCTGCTAATTTTTTAGCGTTCTCCGCTTGGTCAGTCAGCGTAAATTGGGCTAGTGCATCATCAATATCATTCTCACCGACCTGTTTTTGGCGAAGGTGTTGGCGGATAACGACTGGACCCTTTAATTCGGTATTCATTACCGTTCGGACATAAGCAGCAGCATAGGCGTGATCATCGACCAAGTGTTGAGCCCGTAATTTTTTTAAGATTGGTCCAACAAATTCCGCTGGCGTATCAGTATCCTGAAGCTTTTTTCTAATATCACTCTCTGTCCGCATTTGGTATGACAGGTAATCTAACATCCGAAAATAGGCCTTGGCTTGCTGGTCAGCCGTCACGATTGCGCTAACCTGCTCCTTATTCAGTTCAGTTCCTTTCATTAAGTTAAACTGAATTAGTACGCTTTCGGCGACTGGAAAAGCATATTGACCATCAAGATATACATTATACCGACCCTTACGCTTTTGTGCTTCAATTTTAGAAATTTTTGCCATTTTTCAAATTTCTCCTTAACATTTTGTGTTCTCAACCGTTTATATAGGTGTAAGCAGTGGCCGCTACTTAACAAATTAAATTAATCAAAAGGAAGTTTTTATCATGCAAATGGTTCGTAATTTCAAGTCAGCTAAAATTCAACTTACCCTCACGAATAGTGACCATCCTAAGGGCGTCAAACATCCCTTTAACAACGTCAGTGAAAGTGTTACTAACGATCAGGTAGCACGCTTTAGTGCCGCAATCGAAATGCTAACAGCAGAAAAATGCCTTGATGCTGATATTATCGTCACTAATCAAGTCTCAATGAACAAGTAATAACTAGGAGGAAAATTAGATGCGTACATTAAATTTAACTTTTAAAGGCAGCCTCGGCAAAAAGCACACATTAAAGCTATCCTATGCTAGTGGTGAACTTGATGCTAAAACCGTCCGTAAAGCAATGGAAGAGATCGCGCAAACTCATATCTTTGTGAAAGAAGACGAAGATATTTATCGAGTACCGCTAGCAGCAAAGTACGTTGACACTGTCTCAACCATTATCTTTAATGATGAACACAAGTAAATAGTAGTAAGTTCTAAAGCTTTCAACAAGGCGAGGCCGGAAAAAACTAAAGTTTTTTCACCGGCCTTTTTTTCGTTCTAATAATTGCCAAAAGTGCTTTTTAGCATGGAGCTCCCCCTCATGGCATTCTTGCAAGGCTGCATTCAGCGCCGCCCCTAGCATGATAATATAGCCGGAAAAATCAAGCCACACCATCATGGCAATAAATGCCCCAATCGTCTTATAAGAAATAACCCCATGACTAAAGATTAAAGTATACAAAGAAAAGAGTCGCGATAAGCCCATCCACAGCAAGGAAGCTAAAAATGAACCCACTAAGGCATAGCGCAAACGCACTTTTGCATTGGGAACAAAGTAATATAGCAAGGTGATTGCAATAAAGAGGACCCCAAATGTTACAGGCCACCTTAACGAGCTAAATAAGGAAATGTAATCTCGCCGAAAATTAAAAATCGGCTGGATACTTTTAAGAACTTGTTCACCAAAGCCATACAAAATAATAATCGTAAAAATCATTAACAGGAGGACAATCATCCAGATAAAAGAAATAATCCGGTTCATTATAGGATTTTGGTTTTCTGCAATACCATATGCATGGTTAACACTCCGCTGAAAAGCAGCAATTCCTTGACTCGTCGACCATAACGCAATCAACGCCCCAGTCGTCAAAATCCCGCCGCTTCCCCGTCGCAAGAAATCGTAAATTAGCGGCTGAATAAAGTCATAAACTGATTCAGGAATCGCCGTTGATAGGTATGCCAGAATCGTCTTTGCATCAATCCCCATCATTGGCAGTAAGTTTCCTACTACCATCACTGCCGGAAAAATTGACAGCAGGGTATAATAGGCTAGCACTGCAGCAGAATTTGAAATCTGGGCCATCGAAATATGTCGAATTAGTAATGAAATAAAAATTTTACTTTTGCCCGGTTCCTTATCCATAATAGCCTCCGAAATTAATTTATAAAGACAATTATAACAAATTGAACACCCGACAAATATTACAGAATGAATAAAAAAGCCTCACCACCAACTTAATGTGATGAGGCTTGTTGTTAATTACCCTTCAACATGGTGACGTTTTGCGGAAATCTGGTAAAAGACCAACGCAACAACGGCAAAGAAGATTGGACCAGCAAGAGTCCAGAAGGCAGTCTGATAATCCTTGTCCATTAATGGTTGAACAAAGGTAAAGACAATTCCGACAATCAAAATTAATTCAACAAAGCATACCAAGACATCCGTCCAGAAACGATTCTTAAAGACAACAAATGGCCGGTTCAGGTCTTTCTTAGCCTTAAAGAATGGGAATGCTCCAATTAAGAAAATATATGGGAAACAGGTTGAAACGTTAGCCATATCAGTCAAAATCAAGTAGAACTGTTGGGCAGCATTGCCCCCAAAGGCAACTAGGAAGACAATTACACATACAATCGTTGCTTGTAGCCACATTGCATTAGCAGGCATCCCGGCTTTATTAAGCTTCGTCAATTTCTTAGGCCATAAGTCCGGATTAGATCCAAGGATAAAGGCCTTAATCGGGGAGTAAAGCAAGATGAACAATGCCCCTAAAAATCCTAGCGTCTGAGCAAAGGCAACAACCCGTGTCATAATAATCCCAAATGTCAACGCCGCGCTATGCGACCAGCCAAGAGACTGACCCATCGTAACCCCTAATTGGTTGAAAACAACATAGGTAACATTACCAAGGTTAACGCTGCTCTTTGTTAAAGTTTGCTGGTAGTTAACCGACCAACCTAGCATAAAGATCATCAATACATATGTCCCAATTGTAAAGATACTAGCGATAATCAAGCCACGAGGGAACGTCCGCTCAGGATTGCGCATACTATCGGTAACTGACCCCAATGATTCCATTCCACCATAAGCAAAAATAGCATAAACAACAAATGAAATAATAGCAATCGGTGTCTGGAATTGCGGATTGGGTGAAGTTATAAATGTCGAAGCGCCGTGAATCGGCTGCTTTAAGATTCCCTTATCAGCAACTAAAACAATGATACTGACGATAACGAAGATAATATTAACAACAATCGTAAAAATACCGCCAAGCGAACCAACTTTAGCAATCGCCGTCATTCCTCGTGAACTACACCAAGTAGCACCAAGAATAAGCAAGATCCCCAGAACCCCAATCAACTGGGTCGAGGTTAAGCCAAATGCATGCCATTGCTGGGTCGTATCCTTACCAAAAATCAAGGCTGAAAAAGTAATCCAGATCCGTGAAGCCGTTGAAACCATCCAGACGATCCAAGATGCCAGCCAAACAAAGGTCCCGACAAAGGCAATCCGTTCACCAACAGAGCCGGCAAGCCAGGAATAAATTCCCCCCTTCGCATCCTTAAAAGTAGAGCCATACTCTGCCATCATCAAACCACACGGGAAGAAGAAACAAATCCCTGCTAATGCATACCAAATGATACTACCGTAACCCATTTGCAAGTAGGCGTTTGATACATTACCAAATCCAAAAATAGCAGTAATGATCATCGTCACTAATCCAAAGGTAGTAATCATTTTTTTATTACCACTTTGTTCGTCCACAATAAAGCCTCCAAAATTCTTTAGATTCTTAAATAAAAATAAGAAATTATTTATAATTATTAGTATAATCTTCTTTTAAAAAAAGAAAAGGCTTTTGATAAATCTTCTTTACATTTTATTTGTTTTGATGCATATTTATTACATAAACGAGGTATATTAACAGCATTATGTATATTTAGTCATTTGTGAAGTATATTTCATTATCTACTTTATGGCAAATTTATTGTTTATTTCTAGTGACATTGAAAGCGCTTGCTCAGATTGCTATAATAAGGCGTCGATTATTTTATGTGAATTTTTGCTCTAAATTATGATCGTGAGGTGGAGAAAATGAGCGAGAAAAAGGGAATCAATACCACAGAACTGACCCTCCTTATCGTTGGGTCAACAATCGGCTCAGGAGTTTTTGGAATTACCAGTGACTTGGCTAGTGCCGCGGCCCCGGGACCCGCAATCGTTGCATGGATAATTGTTGGTATCGGAGTCTTAACATTGGTCTTGTCATTAACTAACTTGTCACAAAAACGGCCTGACCTTGATTCGGGAATTTTTAGTTACGCCGCCGCGGCATTTGGCCCGTTAGGTGAATTTATTTCAGGATGGGCCTACTGGTTATCCGCATGGCTTGGGAATATTGCATTTGCTACTATCATGATGAGTGCGTTAGGTACTTTCTTCCCCCAGCTGTTCCAAAACGGCCAGAACCTTTTTTCAATTATTGTTGCAATTATTTTAACTTGGGTTTTGACATTTTTGGTTAACCGCGGGATTGAATCAGCTGCATTCATTAATGCAATTGGGACAATCTGCAAAATTATGCCGCTAGTCGTTTTCGTAATTTGTGTAATCTTAGGCTTTAAGGCCCGTATTTTTACTGCTGATTTCTGGGGCAACGTAACTCATAATCTTGGCGCTAATGTAGAAACGGGTTCGATCTATGACCAAGTCAAAGCCTCAATTATGGTAATGATGTGGCTCTTTGTCGGGGTTGAAGGCGCATCGGTGCTCTCCAGCCGGGCAAAAACACGGACAGATGCTGAACGGGCTTCAATTTTTGGACTGATTAGTTTATTGACAATTTATATCGTGGTATCAATCTTGCCATACGGGGTAATGAGCCGGGCCCAATTAGCTGCCGGTGGGCAACCAGCCCTTGGTGCCATTATGCAACACCTCGTTGGTACATGGGGCGCCGCTTTAATCAGCATCGGTTTAATCATCTCCGTCCTTGTATCATGGCTCTCGTGGACTATGCTTCCGGCTGAATCATTAATGCTGATGGCCGATGACCAAACGTTACCAACTGCTTGGGGAAAGGTAAATGATAAAAAAGCCCCAACCCGGGCATTAGTAATCACTGGTGTCTTACAGTCAATCTTCCTCTTCTCTTTGCTGTTTACCTCATATGCCTACAACTTTGCTTATACTCTTTGTACAGCCGCAATCTTAATCTGTTACCTCTTGGTCGGTATTTACCAGATGATGTATAGCTGGCAGCACCAAGAGTGGGGACAATTCATTATCGGTTTGATTGCAACTCTCTTTGAATTGATGGCAATGATCTTATCTGGATGGAAAGAAGTAATGGTTGTTTCAGTTGGCTTTATCCCTGGTTTCTTCTTCTACATTCAAGCATGCAAAGAATTTCACCACCAAATTTCGGTTAAAGAAAAATGGGCAATGGGAATTATCGCTGTCTTTGCTGTCTTATCGTTAGTATTAGTTATTAACGGCACTATCTCAATTAATTAAGGAGGACATTATTATGGTTGAAATTGCACACTTTGGCGTTGAAGCATGGCTTAACAAATGGGAAAAGAGCGCTACTTACGATATTTCGCAAAGTACAATTGCATCTTTAAGCATGCATGACCTATTAAATTTAGATGGCCAGCATGGTCAAGAATTTTATGCGATGCTTGATAAGCAAAAGATGAATTACGGATGGATTGAAGGATCACCGGAATTTAAGGAAGAAGTAGCTAAATTATATCAACATGTTGACCCAGAAAATATTTTGCAAACAAACGGGGCAACCGGAGCAAATATTCTTGCCCTCTATGCATTAATCAACCCAGGCGACCACGTAATTGCAGAATACCCATCTTATCAACAACTGTATGATATTCCAAAATCGCTTGGTGCCGACGTTGACTATTGGCATATTCACGAGGAAGATAATTGGTATCCACGGATTGCAGAATTGAAGCAGCTAATTAAACCAAACACCAAGATGATCTGCCTAAACAATGCAAATAATCCAACCGGAACAGTCTTAGATAAAGAATTTCTTGAACAGGTTGTCGACATTGCTAAGTCAGTCGGCGCATATATTTTAGTTGATGAAGTTTACCTGCCGCTTGACCATCCAGAAAACTTTACACCAATTATTGACCTTTATGATAAGGGAATCTCAACTAATTCGCTCTCTAAGACATATTCAGTCCCTGGCGTACGGATTGGTTGGACAGCTACTAACGCTGCATTAGCAGATCTTTTCCGGAAATTCCGTGATTATACGATGATTTGTGGCGGAGTCTTTAATGACCAGCTCGCGACCTATGTGCTTCGTCACCGTCAGCAAGTCCTTGACCGTAATCGTAAATTAGTATTAGGCAACCTTGCAATTTATCAAGAATGGATCGAACATGAAGACCGGGCAAGTGTAATAATGCCCCAAGCAGTTTCAACTTCCTTCCCGAAACTTGATGTTCCCGTTGATATTCATACTTTCTGTGAAAACCTGTTACATGATGAAGGGGTTTTGTTGGTACCAGGGACAGCCTTTGATACCCCAGGACATGCTCGCCTTGGTTATTGTGCTCCTGAAGCCACCCTTCGTGAAGGTTTAAAACGGCTTTCTAAGTACATGCACCAATATGATTAATTAAAATAAATCCTCCAGCGTTGGCTTTTGCCTAACAACTGGAGGATTTATTTTTTTACTGATTATTCAAATTGTTTAGCAATTTTCTCCGCAATTTCACGATAATGGTCAAGATACTTGGCATAGTTATCATCATAAATATAGTCCGCATCGGCTTCTGGGTCTTGAGAAGTCAAAATCTTGGGACCATCATTGGTGATTACCAAAGTATGCTCATATTGGCAACTCCAACCACCATCAGCGGTCTTAGCTAGCCAACCACTTGGATCACTTGTATCAGCTTCCCAAGTACCAGTATTAATCATTGGCTCAACGGTGATTGTCATCCCATTACGGAGGCGCATCCCCTGACCATGTTCGCCATAGTGAGGCACCATTGGGTCTTCATGCATCGTTGGTTGAATCCCATGACCAACAAATTCACGGACATCCCCATAACCATTTTCATCTTCAGTATAGTGTTGGATAACAGCGCCAATATCACCAATCCGGTTGCCAGGGATACATTGGTCGATTCCCATAAATAAGGCCTTCTTGGTAACATCCATCAGCTTTTGAACTTCGGGAGTAACTTCGCCGACAGCATAGCTCCAGCAAGAATCACTGAAGGCCCCGTCAACACTAACAACAGTATCGACCTTAACTAAATCCCCTTTTTTTAGGATTAGTTTTTTGCGGGGAAAGCCATGACAAATCTCATCATTAACGCTAACACATGTCGCATACTTATATCCTTCAAAGCCAATTTGCTCTGCCTTTGCACCGGCAGCCTTAAAGTATTTGCGGGCGAATTCTTCAATTTTCCAGCTTGAGATTCCCGGCTTAATAATTTTGCGTAAGCCTAAGTGCATCCCAGCTAAAGCCGCACCTGCTTTTTCCATTGCTTCGATTTCTCGAGGTGATTTCAAACTAATCATTTTCGCGATCTCCTTCTTTACAATCTAACATAAATAGTATACCACTTGTCTGCCGTGATATCGTAAAGCGTGCTATACTATATGAACGTTATAAATTAAATGGAGGTTATAAAATGGCAAAAGCACTTGTAGTATACGCAACGATTACTGGTAATAACGAAGACGTTGCCGATATCATCACTGATGCCCTTGAAGATTTAGATGTTGAAGTCGATGAAGTGGAAATGACAATGGCTGATCCCGCCGACTTTGAAGACGCTGATATTTGTGTGATCTGTCCTTATACTTATGATGAAGGCGCATTACCAGAAGAGGGGCTCGACTTTTACGAAGACCTGCAAGATGAACAATTGCAGGGTAAGGTTTATGGGGTCGCTGGTTCTGGAGATACCTTTTATGGTGATGACTTCTGCGTCGCTGTTGATAAATTCGGGGCAGCGCTCGCAAAAACCGGGGCAACAAAGGGCGCTGAAAATGTCAAGATTAACCTAGCTCCAGATGAAGAAGATATTGAAAAACTCGATGCTTTCGCTAAGCAATTAGTAGAAAAGGCGGCCAAGCTTGATGATTAAAGATTTGTGGGAAAAATATAAGTCAATCATCGCCTACCTATTTTGGGGCGTCGTAACAACGGTGGTTAACTTGGCAGTGTTCCAGATTTTGAGTTCTGGGTTACATTGGAATTACCAGTTAGCCAACATTATTGCATGGTTTTTATCAGTCTTAGTTGCCTATTTTACTAATAAGGTCTGGGTCTTTGGCTCACATTATACAACTATTACTGACTTCATCATCGAATTTTTACGATTCTACTTTTACCGTGGCTTAACCTTAGTCTTAGATATTATCATTATGTACGTTGGAGTTTCATTACTTGGTTTTAATGATCCGCTCCAACAATTTATCGTTAAGTTTATCGATAATGTCATCGTTGTAATTGCTAACTATGTTTTCTCAAAGTGGTTAATTTTCAAAGACAACCGCGATATTGCGGATAAATAAAGAAAACGCAAAAAAGCTCCTAAGTTCGGAATTCCGAGTTTAGGAGCTTTTTACGCATTAAGCTATTTGTATGTTAACGGGAATCATCTATTTTTGGTATAAATATTTTTCAATAATATTAAGGATCTTTTCGCTGGCATGGCCATCCCCAAACGGCATCTCCGCCTGTTCCATTTGGCGATATTTTTTCTCATCATTCAATAATTCAAAAACTGCTTGCTGGATCGTAGTTGGATCAGTTCCAACAATTTTAACGCTCCCCAGACTTACTGCCTCTTGCCGCTCTGTCTCATCACGTAAAAGGAGAACCGGTCGATGGAGCGCAGGGGCTTCTTCTTGAAGGCCTCCAGAATCGGTTAATAAAATTGCACTACGAGCGGCAATGTTCAAGAAATCATGGTGGTTAAGAGGTTCAATGAGATGAATCCGCTCATGTCCACCAAGGACTTCATCGGCTAAAGATACTTCTTCTGCATGAGGGTAAACCGGAAAAATCAGTTCGACGTCTTTATTCGTCTCAATAATATCGCGCATTGTATGAAATACCCGCTTCATTGGTGTCCCCAGATTATCTTTGCGGCGCATCGTCATTAGTAGAATCCGATGATCTGCAGGAATTTTACGCAACAAGGGATGATCAAAATCTTCTTGAAGGTTACACTCAACGCTATCAACTGCCGTATTACCAGTAACATAAATTTGTTTTGCTGGATGGTGCTCTTGTAACAAGTTATCACGGGCACCAGTCGTTGGTGCAAAATAAAGGTTTGCCAAGTCATCGGTAAGGCGCCGATGCATCTCATCTGGAAATGGTGAATAGCGTTCATAAGTTCGCAAGCCAGCCTCAACATGTCCTAATGGAATATGGTGATAAAAACTAATTAAGCTAGCGGCAAGACTAGTAGTGGCATCCCCGGCTACCAGAACCATATCAGGCTGTCCCGCGTTTATGACATTATTTAAGTTATGCAAAAGTTGACTAAGCTGCTCGACCTCATTAGAATTCGCAATATTCGATGCGTCGACACTAAAGTCAACATGAAATTTTAAGTATTCTAAAGTATCATTTAATAACTGTGAATCACCCTGCGCCGTAGCAACAAGAACAGCTTGCCATTTATCAACATCACGGTGCATTAGGCGAATAATCGGCGCTAGTTTTAAGATTTCCGCCCGTGTGCCAAATAAAAACATTACCTTATATGGTGGCTGCATCTTCCACTCCCCTTTCAGCATCTCATGGTACCAGTTTAAAAAACTTTTTATTCATCTGCAATAAAAAAAGACGCAATCACTAAACTAGAGCAATCACGTCAGCTGAATTATTAATGGTCCCATCCGGATTTGAACCGGAATCGACCGCTTAGGAGGCGGATGTACTATCCAATTATACTATAGGACCAAACTAAAGAATATTATCGCATTTACTAGCCGTTACGTAAAGACGATAATATTCTTTTTTTAATTTTCGCCGTTTTGGCGACGGTGCTTTAAGCGAATTCCCTTATTTTTACGGTTCTTTTTCTTTCGCCGTTTCTTAGGTTTTGAAAAGCCATTAAGCGTTTTGTCAATCTTCCTTTGCAATCGCGGCTCGCCAGTTAGCTGCTGCTTTTGCAGGTGACGACTAGCTTGCTTATTAATTGAGATAACTTGTTGGCCAGCTTCCGGTTTCTTATTCGTTAGCTGGTTATCGCCAACATATAACTTTGTCAGCTCATAATCAGTCTCCCGCAGCAGCTTCTTCAAGTCACGAATATCATGATCATCACCTAAACTAATCGCTAGCCCAGGCTCACCTTGTCGACCAGTCCGGCCAACACGGTGAATATAAGTGTTTAGACTTGTCGGTAAGTCAAAGTTAATTACTGCTGGCAACTTAGGAATGTCAATTCCACGGGCAGCTAAATCTGTTGTTAGTAATAATTTAATTTGCCGTTTGCGAAACATCCGCATAGCCTTTTCACGCTGGGTTTGCTTTTGCCGCCCACCAAGCGTTGCTATTGGAACATGCTCATGTCGAAGACGGCTAGCAGCATAATTAAGTGTCCGGGTACTATTAAAGAAGACTAAGGCCCGAAAATCTTTAATACTTGTTAACCGACGCAAAGTTGCTGTTTTTTGCGCATTTGTCCGTGCACTTAAATAGCCATGCTCAACCGGTCCCCGTGAAGTATCTTGATCCCGAACATCAATGATCTCAATATCACGGCCAAACATCACGTTTAGCTGGTCAAGAACTGGCGATTTAGTAGCAGAGAAAAAAGCTAACTGGGTTGATAAGGGAGTAGCTCGTTCAATATCTTCAACTACTGCTAAGGTATCATCTTGAAGCATATCATCAGCTTCATCCACCACCATTGTCATTAGGTGACCAAGCTTTAGGTGGTGGTTATCAAGCATATGGAGTACCCGTCCCGGCGTACCAACAACAACATCAGGGTGTTGATGAAGCTTAACTACTTGCCGGCGTAAATTTGCGCCACCAGTTAGTGATTGAACACTAACCCCAATGAGAGTAGCCCATTCACGAATAACCCTTGTTGTTTGAATCGCTAACTCCTGTGAAGGAGCCAAAACTAATAGTTGAATTCCTGCGCCAGGCATAATCTTAGGCAATAACGGTAACGTAAACGCTAAAGTTTTTCCTGAACCAGTAGGCGCAATCCCAAGGACGGATTGGTCGCCTTGAAGAGCTGGTGCTACTGCCGTCTGAATTGCGGTCGGCTGCTTATATTTTTCATCAAAATGTTTTTGAAATTGTTCGATCAAATTAAATCATCCTATTCTTGATCGTTATCTGCTGGGAAAACCAACTGTGCGGATTGTCGTAATGAGTACATGACAGAGTTAACGGTCTTTGATAATTCTAACCAATGCTTGTACTTTTTCATCTCTTCTTCGTCATCAGGATTATTAAAGAGATCCGCAAAATCATTCATTTCATCAGTCATGGAATTCTTTTCAACCGGTGCTTCAATCGGGTGAGCTTGCTGGTCAGCATCATAATAAGTGACCTTGGTAGTGTCAAAAATACTATCAAATACTAAAGTATCTTTTAATCCATATACTTCAGAGTATAAGTGCGAATTAGCAGTCTTACCAAAGTTTAAGGTTACTGTAAACTTATCATAATTAAGAATTGCAACCCCCTTTGCATCCACCCCAGTTTTAGCTAGCGTTGGGAAGTAAACAACTGATTCTGGTTCACCATAAATTGTAATAGCTCCATAAACAGCATAAACACCCAAGTCCATTAATGCACCACCGGCATATTTAAGAGTAAAGATGTTAGGATAGGGTTCTTCACCAGCTAAGACCTTATCATAACGTGATGAATACTTCATGACTGTCAAGGTTGCCCCTTGTACATGGTTTTTCTTCATCTCATCAACCTTTGCCATTGCAGCTTGATAGATCTTAGTATGGATATGACGAGCAGCTTCAACTAGCCGAGCCTTAGGGTGCGCGGCAAGTAATGATTCAATCGCACTATATTCAGTTGGATTCACAAATGCCGGCTTTTCAACAATGATAAATTTATCATTTTCAATTGCCTGCCGTACCTGTTGGTAGTGCAAGCTATTTGGCGAAGCAACATAGACAACATCAAAATCGCCGTCTTCAAAGAAATGGTCAAGATCATCGTAAAATTCAGTTGCCCCATAAGGCTTACCAAATTCTTCAGCCCGCGCCAATGTCCGAGAATACACGGCTGTCAATTTATATTTGCCAGTTGTCTTCGCCGCATCTAACATTTGATCAGTAATAATATGTGTTCCAATAACTCCAAGTTTTAGCATAAAACAACTCTTCCTTTTCAAATATTTCTTTAGTTACATCTAATTTTAACAATTATTGCGTGTTTTTAACAGAAATGAAATCTTCTGGTATCTGTCAAGTTTTCATAGGTAGCCTTTAAATATACAGTTTTAGTGGGTTAGTGCCTTAAAAAGTTGTCCCATTG
>NZ_RDBR01000047.1 GCF_009663775.1 Lactobacillus sp. 0.1XD8-4 | reverse complement strand
AAGTTTAGTTTTAACGCTAATTTTGGTCATATAAAATACCCCCAGAGTTGATTTCCAACTCTGGGGGTACACGTCAGATCTCTTTAATATTTAATAAGTGTTTAATTAGCAACCAGTAGCTGATTACTTAAGACCCTTCCAAGTCCAGTTAGTAACTTCTGGTAAGTCCTTACCTTCTGAACGGATGTAGTGGTTGTGCTTAGTAATCATGTTGTCCATCTTAGCTACAAATGCAGCACTCTTTTGTTCGTAACCAGGTACGTTTTGGATAGCATCCTTAGCTAAGTGGAACCGGTCAAGTTCGTTTAATACACGCATATCGAATGGAGTGGTGATGTCACCATTTTCTTCGTATGAGTGGATGTGAACATTACGGCTTGCACGGTCGAAGAACAATGCTTGGATCATGTCACGGAATCCGTGCCATGCAAAGATAACTGGCTTGTCCGTAGTGAAGTAACGGTTGAATTCTGCGTCAGTTAATCCTTCTGGGTTCTTGTCAGTCTTCATCAAACGCATAATTTCGATGATGTTGATGTAACGAATCTTCAATTCAGGGAAGTTGTCATGAAGAATGTCAATAGCAGCAAGAGCTTCTTCAGTAGGTTCAGTACCAGCTGATGCAAATACAACATCCGGTTCGCTACCTTGGTCAGTAGATGCCCAGTCAATGTAACCAAGACCATTGTCAACTAATTCAGTAGCTTCATCAATAGAGAACCATTGTGCACGAGGGTGCTTTGAAGTTACGAAGAGGTTGATACATTCTTGGTTACGGAATGCCTTGTTTGATACAGCCATTAATGAGTTAGTATCAGCAGGTAAGTATTCCTTAACGAGGTCTGGACGTTCCTTTTCAAATAAGTGAGTCAATAGACCTGGATCTTGGTGAGTGTAACCGTTGTGATCTTGTTGGAATACAGTTGAAGTATCAACAAAGTTCAATGCTGGGTATTGGTGACGCCAGTAAAGATCCTTAGCCTTACGTAACCACTTCATGTGTTGAGTAAGCATTGAATCAACAACACGACCAAATGCTTCGTAAGTTGCAAAGAATCCGTGACGACCAGTTAATGTGTAACCTTCAAGGAATCCTTCAGCTTGGTGTTCTGAAAGTTGTGAATCGATCATCCGACCTTGTGGAGCAACATTTTCATCGTTTGGTTCGTGAACGCTTTCCATCCATTGACGCTTTTGGTTGTCAAGGAATGCGTAAAGACGGTTTGACTTAGATTCGTCAGGACCGAATCCACGGAAGTTAGTTGGGTTCAATTCAGCCATCTTGCTGAGGTACTTACCCCATTCAAGCATGTCTTGCTTTACAACAGAACCTGGAGTTTGAATGTCAACGGCAAAGTCACGGTAATTTGGTAATACAAGTGGCTTGGGATCGATACCACCGTTAGTGATAGGGTTCATAGCCATACGACGGTTACCTTCTGGTGTGTTTTCTTCAACAAGAGCAACCGGGTGACCGTTTTCGTCGAATAATTCTTCTGGCTTGTATGACTTCATCCAATCAACAAGTAAGTCCTTGTGTTCCATGTCATCTTGTGATACCGGAATAGGAATTTGGTGAGCACGGAATGAGTTTTCGATTGGGTTACCATCAAGATCCTTAGTAGGACCAGTCCAACCCTTAGGTGCACGGAAGATGATTAATGGCCATTGTGGTAATGAATCATCGTTGTTTTCACGAGCGTTCTTTTGGATAGCCTTGATTTCTTCAACAACCTTATCCATAGTCTTAGCCATTTGTTCGTGAACTTCCATGTGTGGCTTGTAGCCATCAAATTCACCATCACGGTCAGCTTCCTTGTAAGCTGATACAAAGTATGGCTTCCAACCCATACCTTCGAAGTACTTAGTAAGTTCTTCGTCGCTCATCCGTGAAAGGATAGTAGGGTTAGAAATCTTAAATCCGTTAACTTGGATGATTGGTAATACCGCACCATCCTTGATTGGGTTGATGAACTTGTCTGAGAACCATGATGCCATTAATGGACCAGTTTCAGCTTCACCATCACCAATTTCAACAGCGGCGATAACATCTGGGTTATCTAAGATAGCACCTACACCGTGTGAAAGTGAGTAACCAAGTTCCCCACCTTCGTGGATTGAACCTGGAGTTTCAGGTGCGGCGTGAGATGCAGTACCGCCTGGGAATGAGAAGTGCTTGAATAACTTAGCCATTCCCTTAGTGTCTTGTGTGTATTCAGGATAAATTTCAGTGTATGAACCATCCAAGTATGAGTTGTTAACCATAACTTGGCCACCGTGACCTGAACCTTCGATGTAGAACATGTCAAGGTCGTACTTCTTAATAACACGGTTTAAGTGTGCGTAAATGAAGTTTTGAGGAACAATAGTACCCCAGTGACCAATTGGCTTAGGCTTAACGTCTTCAGCCTTTAATGGTTGACGTAATAATGGGTCACCCATTAAGAACAATGTACCAACTGAAAGGTAGTTAGCTGCACGCCAGTAAGCATCAACACTTTCCAAGTACTTCTTGGAATCGTAATCTACTGCCATTCTAATAAACACTCCTTCTATATAAATCAATACGTCCTGTGCTTTCTAACAACATAACGTAAATCATTAAATTTACAATGTTAATGATAAACTGTTTTTTCAAAAAGTCAACCTTTTTACAAATTGATACGGTCCAATTACAAAAAATTAATCTTCTTAAGCTGTTCTTTAACTTTCTCATATCTACCAAGACTGCTAATTCCTGCTTATTTACTGCTTCCTATCCCCCTCTAATAATAACGATGTATACTTAAAAAAGTTAAAATTTTTTTGCGAAAAGAGGAATATTTTGCAACAATCTAATAATTTAGCAGGGGCTGATATTGGAGATTTTGAAAAGATGATGGCAGTATTTGCCGTTATTATTCAATCCGTTATCAGTTTTGTAATGAACACGAATCCATCAATTAGTCAGCAATTTTTCTTTGGCGGAATTTATGAAACGGTCAAATTCAGTGCCCCTGCTTTTATCTTCGGCATTCTTTATTCAACCACGCGGACGCATCCTCAGGCAAGCATCCTAGAATACCCTCACTTTATCCATAATCGCTGGCATATTTTATTTATCCCCACTATTTGGTGGACATTTATTTATCTATTATTTCTCCCGCAACTGCAGCAGCATTATCATTACCATAATTGGCAAGGGTTCTGTTGGCAGTTTATTAACGGCAATGCTGCCCCGCACTTGTGGTATAACACCATGATGCTCCAATTCATTATTTTAATGCCTCTCTTTTGGTGGCTAGCACGGTTAGTTGCCCACCATCCTCACAGGGCTATTAGTATATTTTGCGGAACATTACTCTTAGAAGGTGTTTGGTTTTATAGCTATGACTTGCAAATATTTCATGGTCCATTAAAAGAACAATTTTATTATTTTGACCGTCTATTTATTAGTTTCTTAATCTATGCAGTTGCTGGAACTTTACTATGGCAATTTCGCTCCCAATTAGCACCATTTTTAATGCGTCACTGGCTAATGCAAGTTATTCTTTGGCTAATCCTCTTTTATATTGTTACAATCAACTTTTTTAGTTACGGATTACCGGTCAAGCTTACCAACGCCCCGTATTACCTGCCCTCAATGATTTTCTATAATCTAGCTACCATCAGCCTTATCGCTACCTTGATGCTTGACTTTCAAAAAAAACGCAATCAATGGTTACCACTTATTCACTGGGTTGCACTCTACGCCTATCGTGCTTACCTCAGTCATGTTTTTTGGCTCTACTGGTGTTGGCAATTATTGAACCATTTAAGACTGCACCTTTCGCTCGCAATCATTTTCCCTTCTCTTGTATTATTGACAATTATCCTTTCTTTCTTATCAGCATATGGATTTCATTTGCTGTGGACCATGATTAAAGACCAGACAAATCTGCTAATTGGTGCAACAAAACAAAAATAAAAGCGCCATCAATCCATGGTCACTTTTATTGCCGACTAGCTTTCTTGATCTAAACTAACAAAGGTACTATATTTCATATACTTATAGTGAATCCGCATATTCGATACTTCAAACGGGGTTCCATCATCTAAGAAAAAGATTCCTTCAATCGTTCCAACTGGCTCAGTTGCTGTTAGTTTTAGCAACTCTTGGTCTTCTGCAGTTGAAGGAGACACACCGATTGTCATAAATGATTTTGTCACTCTTTTTCCCATCATATCTTCTAAATAATTAAAAATGGAGCCATTTACTACTTCTGGTGATAAGGTCGGGGTAATTTTAATTGGGATAAAGCCAGTTTCAATCATAAAGGGCTGGTCATCAATTAGTCGTAACCGTTTAATCTGATAAACAAAATCATTATCACTGAGGAACAATTCTTCTTGAACCTCTTTATTTGCTGGGACAACCTGGTAATTTAGCAGTTTAATACTTTGCTTCTTGCCATCAAGTTGAAAACTGTCAGTAACCCCCAAATTACTACCTTCATAGTGAAATAACGATTGGTTTTTTAAGTAGAGCGGGTTAATAAAAGTTCCAGCACCGCGTTTTTTAAAGATAATCCCTTGCTGCGCGAGGACTCCTAATGCCCGTTTGATTGAACTGCGGCTCACCTGATAAATATCACTTAAGCTTCGTTCATCAGGGAGGCGCATCTTGGGATATTTATTATCCAAAATTTTTTGTTTTATATCACGCATTACTGAGCGATATACTAATTCTGCCATCTAATTAACTCCTCGGATTTAACTAATTCGAATTTTAAGATACACTTTAAGTATAGCAGACCTATTTAAAATTGGGATCTTTTTATAAAAGATTGGTGCGTCCCAGATGATTTTAGGAGGAAAATCATGAGTAAAAAGAATAAAAAAAGCAAAATGAAAAAAACACAAGTTGAACAAATTCTTGATAAAAACAAGGTTCCCTATGAACAGTCTGAGTTTCCAACTCACCAGGACGGTGATGTCCGGACAATGAGCGTTGACCATACCGGCGTAGATGAGCACGTCATTTATAAGACACTCGTTCTCTCTGGAAATGTTACCGGACCATTGGTAGGCGTAATCCCTGTCGATACCCACCTTGATGAAAAGAAATTGGCAAAAGTTTCTGGAAATAAAAAAGTAAACATGGTTCCGTTAAAAGATTTACTAAAAACAACTGGTTATGTTCACGGTGCCAACACGCCAGTTGGTATTTTCGAAAAGTTTCAATACCCAATTTTTATCGATAATGAGGCAAAAGAACAGGGCGAAATTTATGTGTCATCAGGCAAAGTCGGACGATCAGTTAAGTTAAACGCCAAGGATTTAGCTAACTTAGTCCATGCAACTTTTGCCGATTTGGAGCAAAAGTAATTTCTTAGTAATTGACCCACCTAGTATTGAAGACTAAACTTATTATTATAGTTTAATATTAAAGGTTATATAGAAAGGTCCTGACAAAATGAAGAAGAATCTATCCGCCTGTACTACCGTCTTAGTCGGACGCAATGCCACTATCGATGGTTCGACGATGGCTGCTCGTAATGACGATACATTTGGTCCGTTAACACCTCAACGTTTCGTTACTTACCCGGCATATCACAACCATCCTAATCAGGTAAAGGCATACCTTAACAAGTGTGTTGTTGACCGCCCGGCTGACGGTTACCGTTATCAAGGAACTCCAAACGTCGATTATCGAACCGAGGGGGTCTTTGACGAAAGCGGATTTAATGAAAAAAATGTTGGAATGAGCGCTACCGAAAGTGTTTATGCCAATGAACGGGTCTTAGCCTGTGATCCCCTTAACACTGAGACTGGAATTAACGAAGACCTTGTTGTCGCTGCCACCCTGCCATTTATCGATAGTGCTCGGGATGGCGTTGCCTATCTCGGTAAATTAATTGCTAAATATGGCTCTGCTGAAGGTAACGGAATCATTTTCAGCGATAAAAACGATGTCTGGTATATGGAAATTGTGACAGGTCATCACTGGGTCGCTCAACGAATTCCTGATGATGCTTACGCTGTAACTGGGAACCGTGTTGCCATTCAACAAGTTGACTTCAATGATTCCGATAACTTTATGTGGTCTGACGGTATTCAGGAATTCGTTGCTAAAAATCACTTGAACCCCGATAAATATGGATGGGACTTCCGCCACATCTTTGGAACTGCTGATATTTTTGACCAGCATTACAATACACCGCGGCAATGGTATGGTCATAAAGTTTTAAATCCAAGCGTTGACTTTGATCCCTTAGATTTTGATATCCCATTTATCATGCAAACTAACCATCGGATTACCCTTGAAGATGTTGAAAAGATTCTTAGCAGTCACTACCAAGGTACACCATACGATCCGTTGGGCCATGGAGGAACTGACCAAGAAAAACAATTATTCCGGCCAATTTCCTTAAACCGGACACAAAATTCACATATTCTCCAAGTCCGAAATGACTTACCAGCAGCTGCTTCAACCATTATGTGGATGAGTTTTGGGGTTCCAACCTTTACGCCATATGTCCCATTCTTTGGTAATGCCGAAGATATTGATGTCAGCTATCGGGAAACACCAGAGAAGCTCAATATGGATCTTAAGAGTGCTTACTGGATGTACCGAGCACTTTCAATGATTATTGAATCACACCACGCTGAGTTCTCCAAAGAAGACCTGGACTACCTAAAGGATGCCCGTGAATACCTTTACCGCTGGGTTAATCAGGTTGCCCCGCAAGTAGAAGGAATGTCCGCTTCTGAAGTTAATGATTTTCTAAGCGCAAAGACCCATGAAATGGTCGCCGAGATGGCTAAACGTACGAAGAATCTAATGGCAGAACTTGTTATGCATGGTCTTGAACTTTCTAAATTGACCTTTAAAATTGACAAAAACCTATAACTAAATTTTTTAAATTAAAGGAATCGTGATGATGACGCAATTCATTACGGTTCCTTTTTCTACCATATGTTGTATCATCCCTGAAATAAAGTGTATACCCATTTAAAAAGACCGCTAGTATTCGCAAAATGTGAACGCTAACGGCTTTTTTAGTTGAATTAATTTGTTATGACGGAATCATGAGGTGCTTCAATTGCTTCCTGCAAATTGACTATTATAAAGCGCTGCATAGAAGCCCTTTTGATTCATTAATGATTCATGATTACCAGTTTCAATAATTTTTCCATGATTAACAACAACAATCTGGTCGGCCTTACGAATAGTCGATAACCGGTGTGCCACAACAAAACTTGTTCGTTCTTGTTGTAACGCATTCATCGCTTCCTGAATCAATACCTCTGTTCGCGTATCAACAGAACTTGTTGCCTCATCTAAAATCAGGATTTCAGGGTCCGCTAAAAATGCCCGCGCAATCGTTAATAATTGACGCTGCCCTTGAGAGATATTAGATGCCGATTCATCTAAGACTGTCTGATATCCATCCGGCAATTCACGAATAAAGGCATCCGCCCGGGCCATCTTAGCAGCGTGATAAACCTCTTCAGCAGTTGCTTTTTCATTGCCATATTTGATATTTTCAAAAATTGTTCCCGTGAATAACCACGTATCTTGGAGAACAATTGCAATATGTTTTCGCAGGGCCTCCCGAGTCATTGAGCGGGTATCCTTACCATCCAAGTAAATATGACCACCTTGCGGATCATAAAAACGTTCCAGTAAGTTGATAATTGTGGTCTTCCCAGCTCCCGTTGGTCCAACAATTGCCACCATCGTATCCCGAGGAGCTTTAAGGTTAAAGTCTTGAATAAGCGGTTCGTCTGTATAACTAAACTTAATATCCTTAAATTCAACTTTGGGAGTATCGTTGCTAGTCAATGCCGGCACATCTTTAATTTCTGTATCCATCTCTGGCTCATCCAATACTGCAAAAATCCGTTCAGCAGAAGCAACTGTTTGCTGAATTGTGTTACTAAGGTTTGCAATTTGCGCAATTGGTTGTGAAAATTGGTTTGTATATTGCAAAAATGCTTGCACATTACCAAGAGTGATTTGCCCATGGATTACTTGAATTGCTCCTACAACAGCAACCACCAAGTAGCCGACATTACGGATAAACACCATCATTGGCATCATCAGACTAGAAAAGAATTGAGCTTTCCATGCTGACTGGTAATAACGATGATTGCGCTTATTAAATTCCGCTTCTTCATCCTGTTCTTTATTGAAGGTCCGGACAATTGTATGGGCTGCATAAGTTTCTTCTACCTGATCATTAATCTTACCAAGTGCTGCCTGTTGCCGACCAAATAAGCGTTGCGAAGTCGGTGCAACAAAAGCGACTACTAAAATACTTAAAGGAATCGTGATTAAGGCAATAATCGTCAGTTTCCAACTAATTGTCAGCATTAAGATTAAAACCCCAACCAATGTTAATCCACTAGTAATAATTTGAATAAGACTTTGCTGTAGGGTTCCGGCGATATTATCCATATCATTAACCATGCGGCTCATAATGTCCCCATTATTATGCGTATCATAATACTTAATTGGCACCCGCCGCATCTTTTCTTCAAAATCTTGCCGCAAGTTATAAACTACTCGTTGCGATACTCTGGTCATAATTTGAAGCTGGAGGAAACTAAATAATCCTGAAAAAAGGTACAACAGAATAACTGTAATCCCAATTTGCCAAATACGGCTAAAATCGATTGGTAAAGTCGTTAAGTGCGTACCAGCCTTTATCTCAGCATACCCTTTTAGCATTCCGTTATAAATAATAGTAGTAGCTTCCCCAAGAATTTTAGGAGCTAAAATTGAAAGGATAACCGAGACAATCGCTAAAATAATCGAAACGATTACCCCGCCACGCCATGGTCGCAAGTAAGCAATTAAGCGTTTGGTCGTTGGCCAGAAATGTTGGGCTTGCTCTGGTACTCGTGGTCCTCTACGCACGTTCAACATCTCCTTTCTCCACTTGGGAGTTAATTATTTGCTGATATGTTTTATTATTAGCTTTTAATTCCTGGTGCGTTCCTTGACCGACCACTCGCCCTTCATCTAAGACAATAATTTGATCTGCATCCACCACGGTTGATATTCGTTGCGCTACAATCACTGTTACTGCTTGCTGAATTTGGGGGTCCTTGGTTAAAGCAGCCCGCAATTTAGCATCAGTTTCAAAGTCAAGGGCTGAGAACGAATCATCAAATATATAAATCGAAGCAGGCTTAATAATTGTCCGTGCAATTGCTAGTCTCTGCCGTTGTCCACCAGAAAAATTACTTCCGTTTTGTTCAACAACAGCATCTAATCCTCCTGCTTCGCGAACAAAATCAGCTGCTTGAGCGATCTCAAGGGCATGCCACATCTGATCATCACTCGCCTTATCATAGCCAAATCGCAAGTTAGAGCGAATTGTTCCACTAAAGAGGACCGCTTGCTGTTGGGTTATCGATATTACTTCATGTAGATCATGCTGACTGAGCTTTTTGACCGGAACCCCGTCTACCATGATCTCACCACGCTCAACATCAAATAAACGTGGAATCAAATTAACCAATGCTGACTTACCAGCACCAGTTCCACCAATAATTGCCAATGTTTGTCCCGCTGTTACTTTAAAATTCAAGTCTTTTAGTGCCAGACGCTCAGCTCCGTTAAAACGAAAATCAACATCTTTAAATACAAGGGATGCTGGCTCACCTGCATTGATCTTTTTCTGGTCAGTTTCAGGAGCGTTATGAATACTAATCGGTTGGTCTAAAACCGCATTGACACGAGCAGCCGATGCAGAAGCCCGGGGAACAAAAACAAAAATCATCGAAAGCATCATAAAACTAATCATAATTTGAGTAGCATAGGTCATAAAGGCAATCAAATCACCAACTTGCATACTCATATCGGCAACCAAATGTCCACCAAGCAGAATAATAGCAACATTTGTCATCCCCAGAATTAGGGTTACAACAGGGAAAAGAGTTGAAACAATCGTGAAGGCTTTAATACCTGTGTGCGTATAGTCTTCATTGGCCTCCTTGAAACGCGCCTGCTCACGGTCATCTTGACGAAATGCCCGAATTACTCGCACTCCAGTTAGGCCTTCGCGAAAGATTAGGTTAATTCGATCAGTCTTCTTCTGAATACTTTTAAAGAGCGGCACTGCAAAATACATGACTGCCATCACAATTACCGCTAAAACGGGCAAACTAATGAAGAAAATTTTTGTCAATTGTGGCTCGCGTGTATACGCTAAAACGCACGCTGCCACTAGCATTACAGGTGATTGCAACATCATTCGTAACATTTGGACCATCACGTTTTGAATTTGCACAATATCATTAGTTGAACGAGTAATTAAAGAAGAGTCACCAAATTCATCCATTTCCTGATTAGAGAAGCGTAAAACTTTGTGATAAATTTGACTTCTTAATTTCTCACCGACCTTCATTGACTGGGTAGCTGCAAAATAAACATTAAGTCCTGCTGCAACTAAACCGATAGCCGCAACAATCAACATTTTGATGCCCCTATTCCAAATTACCCCCATATCCTTTTGGACAATTCCTTGATTGACCAAATCGGCAGTTACAGTTGGTAAGTACAAGTCACATGAAACCTGAATCAGTAAGAAGAAAACTGCCCCGAGGGTTGCCCAGACGGCTAAATTTTTTCGTGCTATTCGGATCACTTTTTTCCCATCTCCTTTTGCTTAATATATTCATTAAATCGGCCCCGCAATATTTTTAGCGTTGAAATAAATTGTTCAATCTCCGCTTCGGATAATGGTGCCGTCATAAACTCTTGAAACTCTCTGTGGTACTGTTCATTCCTTGCTAATTGCTTTTTGCCTTCATGACTTAGTTTCACATATATTAGCCGCCGATCACGTTGATCACGCTTCCGAATAATCAAATGGTCAGTCTCCATCTTTTCTAATATTTGTGTTAATGATCCCGGTTTTATTTTGGCAAATTTAGCAAGCTGATTTTGATAAATATAGTCATGCTTTGACAACAAACATAAAATTTTACCGCGCCCGATAAACGTGCTATGTGCCTGGTGCGCTTGCACAGTCTTTTGGTGAAGCTCACTAGAAAATGAAAATAGTTCTTTTATCAGTTCATCGTGACCTGTCATTATTGTTCATTCCCTTCGTGCAGATCGTTTGGTACCTAACTTTATCTATATTACTCAGTTTAGATAAAATTGCAAATGGATAAAAAGGCAATAATTTGTTAAGAATAATTAATAACTTTTCCATATAGCTTGTGGTCTAACCAACGATACTAATTGTTATTAAGTAAACGTTTATTACTATTTGACAGCGTTTACCTAGTTATTTAATATAATATAGAATGTAGATGTAGTTTATTTATTTACGCAAAGAGTCACGTCTCCTTGCAGAGAAACGAGGTTATGTATTATGGCTGAAATGGACGTTAATCCAGAATTAGTTAAGAAAATCGTTAAACAAGTATTGTCTCAATCTGCTAACACTAATCCTTCTAATGGCGCAAAAAAGATTTTTGCTTTTAGTATTCGAAAAGATGAAGAACCTTATGTTAAAGAATGGGCTGAAAGTCATCCCGATGTAGAAGTAGAATATACTAGTGAATTATTAACTCCAGCAACTGCAAAAAAGGCTAAAGGGGCCGATGGGGTCGTTGTCTACCAACAACTCGATTACACTGCTGATACCCTTCAAGCACTTGCTGATGAAGGAATTACTAAGATGTCTTTACGAAATGTCGGGGTTGATAACATCGACATGGCTAAGGCAAAAGAACTTGGTTTTGAAATTACTAACGTTCCGGTATACTCACCAAACGCCATCGCAGAACACGCTGCAATCCAAACTGCCCGTATTTTACGCCAAACTAAAGTCCTAGACGAAAAGATTGCTAATGGTGATCTTCGGTGGGCACCTACAATTGGGCGCGAAGTTCGTGATCAAACTGTCGGAGTGATTGGAACTGGTCATATCGGTCGTGTTTACATGCAAATAATGGAAGGTTTCGGGGCAAAAGTAATTGCATACGATCCATTTGAAAATCCAGAGTTGAAGAAACAAGGATATTATGTTGACAGTCTTGATGACCTTTATGCTCAAGCTGATGTAATTTCCCTGCATGTACCAGCAACTAAAGAAAACTTCCATATGATCAATCGTGACTCAATTGCCAAGATGAAAGACAATGTTGTTATCGTTAACTGCTCCCGTGGAGCATTGGTTGACACTGACGCAGTCATCGCAGGTCTTGATAGCGGTAAAATCTTTGGCTTTGTAATGGATACTTATGAGGATGAAGTTGGAATCTTTAACGAAGACTGGCGCGGAAAAGAATTCCCAGACAAGCGGTTGAAGGATTTAATCGATCGTTCAAATGTATTAGTTACACCACATACTGCTTTCTACACTACCCACGCCGTTCGCAATATGGTAATTAAAGCTTTTGATAATAATTGCAAGTTAATTAATGGCAAAGCGGCTGATACCCCTGTAAAGGTTGGTTAATTTTTCACCAGCTTAAAGCCGTTATATTTGGAAGCGACTAATTATTTAGGCAATCTAAAAACCACCTAACTAGTAATTTTAGAATTACTAACTAGGTGGTTTTCGTAATTTAAAGTTTTTAATAATTATGATTGTTGTAAATAATGCTTAAATGCAACAGTTAACGGCTTATATAAAATAAAGTAGCAACCAAAATTACCAATTGCATGATAGAAGTCGAATAGTAACCCACTCAGCCAATATGCCAAGAAAGCTGCCCAGCCACCATAAATCGACATTCCTAGACTAACTACAAATCCATATTCAAAGCCTAAGAAAGTAGCTAAAATTAATTGCAATGTAAAATGTTTCTTTAATGGGGTTATCTTAGCTAGGCCTGCTACCGTAATCACACAAACCGCATATGCCAAAATTTGCGGAACCGTCCAGATTCCAAAACCCAGTAATAAGTTTGATAAAATCATAATCATCATCGCTAACGATATTCCAAAACCTATTCCTAACATTAATGTTGCAATCATAATCATATCGGTTACTGGCTGAACATTAGGGATTGGGATAATCTTGAATACTCGCAAAACCGTCCCTAACGCCGCAAGCATTGCAATCAATGTCATTCGCTTTACTTGATTATGTTTGCTTATAACCTGCGTACGCGATTTCATTTTTATTCCAAAGTATGTCGTTTTTTATTATATTAGAAGAACGAGATAACATCTTATTAAGCTCTAGCACGCTTTATGTGTATAAGTTTATACGTACCTCAATATGGCGACCATAAGCTCATATCTCTGAAACTCTAATCCGGAATTTATTCACTTTTCCTTATATAAGAAAAGATTTTCATAGATTAACTCTATATGTAAACTCAGCAATGCTTATATTAAGTTCTGAATAAAAACAATAGAGAAGATACTCCCGATTTCTCCATCATTTTTATACCCTAAACAAGTGCCGTTTGAAGTGCACATGCCAAAAGTCCACCAACAATTGGACCACACATTGGAACCCAAGCATACCACCATTCAGCTGCACTCTTATTGGGAACCGGAAGAATTGTGTATGCCAGACGTGGTGACCAGTCACGCGCTGGATTTAACGCAAATCCAGTGGTTGTACCAAGACAAGTACCAACAACGGCAATAACCATTCCGACAATAAACGGCTTTAATCCTTGAGTAAAGTTACCAAGATTTAACAAAACAAAAATAAATGCAAATGTAGCAATAACTTCAGAGAGGAAGTTAAAAATCGGGCTGTTAATTGCGGGGCGAGTAGCAAAAATTCCTACGCTATTCCCTTCTTCTTCATTTGGAGTTGCTTTAAATTGGGGATAAAATTGAATAATAACTAACACAGCACCAACAAATGCTCCAAGAAATTGACCGAGTAAGTATGGAATTACATTACTCCAAGGAAATAAGCCAAATACGGCAAAAGGAATAGTAACAGCTGGGTTTAAATGACCAAGTGAGCCAAGGAAACCAGCTACATAAACTCCCATTGTAACCGCAAGGCCCCAAGAAATACAAATAAACCACCAGCCGCTTTGTTTACCATACGTTTTATTTAAACTGTTACTAGCACAACAACCAGCCCCAAGTAATATTAGAACCATTGTGCCAAAAAACTCGCCAATAAATCCATGCATATCAAACACCGACCCTTTTATTAAATTTCTCCAAATTGTATGCGCTTTCTGTACATGTTTTATGTTAACACATTCACTATACACTTTATTGTCTTTATATTATTATTTGTCCATTAAAAGCAATATTTTGCTAATTTCTCAACAAAAAAATAATGTTATTCCATTTATTAACTACTTATTTTTTTCACGCAACAATTAGGGCCAGCAAAGATAACATCAACATAACGCCAAGATAAACATACCTTTGCGGCTTACTGTTTACATGCCCATATCGATAATCGTTCTCATAACGTTGCATTGCTGCAATTATCAATCCTGTTATCCCATAAGCAAGCACACTAAAGACAAAGCAATAAGAGCTTACTACAAAAATCGGACTATTTTGATACTTTAAAATAAACGAACTACTGCCACCGATGACTGTTAACGGTGTTGAAGCTAGGTGGATGCCAACTAATACTTCATAGGTGACACTATTAACAGCTAACACTTTACTAAAGATTCCTTTTAGGTTCCGACAGCTTACCCAAGCAAAACAAGCGAGCATAATAATCCCAATAATCATTAATGGCATAGTCCAACTACCACGCAAAGTAAGATATTGGGGTAAGTATAGTCCAGCAATTCCAAGAATCACTACTGGCACGTATAACGATGCCAGTTTACGCCTGGTTTTAGGACGTTCTAACAAAGTAAAAAAGATACTAAGAATCGCTTGCAAAAAATTAAGAGTAATAAAAATTACTACCCATACTGTTAAATGATTGGGGATTAATACTGCTTGTGGCTGCCCCCATGCCAATACAATTGATATGATTAAAATAATTGCTAATAACATCGCACGTGGGGTGTAAGTCGGAATTTTACGATAGATATCGATTCGTTGATATATCAAAATTAAATTATAAATATTAGCAAGTAGTATTAATGCCGAGATCAACAGGACAGAGTCTTGGAACTGCGCCGGCTGAGGATATTGAATTCCCATAAGGAATCGGGCTGATACTAAGCAAAGCCAACTTACCGTCCATACTAAAGGAATAACCGGTAATAAAATTAATGGTCGGCGAGGCAACCATTGTTCCATGTGAAACGCCTCCTCTAATATGGTATCTTACCACGGCTGAATAAGTAAAATCTGTTAAGATATAAATAACTAGTCTTATTTAGGAGGTTTGTCCATGTTTCAACCACAACTGGGGTTAAAAGGAAGTAGTCAGCAAGCTCAAATTGACGATCGGCTAATCCATCATCCCTATACTTATGAATTTTTCACCGCTGGATCCGATTTTACAGCTGAAGGATACCACCGACTCCACGATGCAATTCAATATGTCCAAGCAGCTGGTGTTAAGCATATTGTCCTTCACCATCCTATGAAATTTCATGAACACCATTCAGAGGTTGTTGCTCCCGAGCGCTTATATCCTGACTTATATCGATTTATCGAAATTACTACCGAAAAACTATTGTATCTTGCTGATGATCTTAATGTGCAAGTATTAGTCCACGGTGGTTATGCTGGCCCCGAGGCTCACTACTTTGCCTCGCTTTATCCCAGTTTAGAGGCTGCTCGACAAGCAGTTTATAAACGTTTAGATCGTTTTGCTGTTGCTGGCGGTGATCACATTATGTTTGAAAATTCAATTGCGCCCGTTTTCGCGTATGGCGATCCGATTCAAAGAAAGGAAATTCTTGCTCATAACTATCGGTTAGCTTTTGATACTTCCCACTGCTTTATTGAACTTCATGCTGATAATTTGGGTCTCCAAAATTCGTTAGACCAACTGCAAGATAATATTGTACACTACCACCTAGTTGATTCACTGGGTAAAACGCATGATAGTTTAACCCTGGGGACGGGAAAGATTATTTGGAAAGATGTTTTACCACGTTTAAATCCTAACGCCACTAGCATTTACGAGATTAATCTTAAAGACCAGACTAATTGTCACGAACAGTTAGTAAGCCATGATTACTTGACAAAAATCTACCAAGAACTTAATGACTAAGGAGAAACGATTTGAAACAATTTATTAATCATCGCCATCTTTCCTTACTTTTCACCCTCTTTATTCTTTATTTAGGGATTACTTACTGGAACTTTGTTGCTAAATTTATCCAAACAATTTTTTCAGCTACTATTCCCTTACTAATTGGGTGTTTAATTGCTTATATTGTAAATTTATTGTTACGGCAATACGAAAAACTATATTCGAGACTATTTAAAAAGCCAGCTGCTCAAAAATTCAAACGTCTTTTCGGAATTATTATGTCGTATCTTACAATCATCATTATCATCTCTATTGTATTTGCGCTTGTTATTCCTGAACTCATTTCTTGTATTAAATTGTTAGTTGCAAACCATAGCCATGTAATTAATCATTTTATCAATTATTTTGAACACAATAATGACTTAAAAAGAGTAATAACCAGTTTTGATACTAGTAAAATTCAATGGGACAAGCTTGGGAAATACTTAACCAGTGGTGTTGGCGGAACATTTAGAACTGTTGTTTCTACCGCTTCATCTGTCTTTTCGACAGCAGCAACTGCTATTATTGCTATTTTCTTTTCTATTTACCTGTTAATTTATAAGGAAATGCTACACCGTCAATTCAACAAAATCTTAAACGTATATTTTAAAAAGTACAGCTTTCATATTATTAAAGTGCTTAAAGTGTTTGATGAAAGCTATAGCAACTATATTGTCGGCCAATGTAAAGATGCGGCAATTCTTGGTGTATCGTGTTTTATCGGTATGACTATCTTGCGAATGCCGTACGCTTCCATGATTGGCGTTGTTACTGCTTTTGGAGCGCTAATTCCAATTATTGGTGCAATTTTAGGTGCAAGCATTGGTGTAATTATTATCTTTGCTATCTCACCATTACAAGCAGGAATTTTCTTAATATTTATTATTTTATTGCAGCAAATTGATAATCGAATTACTTATCCCCTTGTAGTCGGCAAATCAATTGGCCTTCCTAGCGTATGGGTCTTCGCTGCTGTTATTATTGGTGGTGGAATTTCAGGAATCCTTGGAATGATGTTTACTGTTCCTTTCTTTGCTGCATTATATAAATTAATTAAAATGGATACCAATAGACGCAATTTACTTGAAAAATAAATTATTTTATAAAAGACGCGATCAGGGGCTATAATGCCCTCTGAGTATACAGATGAAATAGAAAATTCGTCTTATACTCGGAGGGCTTTTTCTATGGGAAGAAAATCTAAATACTCAGCAGAGGAAAAACTCTTAATCCTCAATGAAGTTTTACGAAATGGAATCCATAAGGTAATAACTAAGTACAAGATTAGCCAAAAAACTATCAGACGGTGGAGTCTTCTATACAAGTATCAGGGAATGCCAGGACTTCAAACAAGTCATCATAATCAAAGCTACTCTAAAGAATT
>NZ_RDBR01000046.1 GCF_009663775.1 Lactobacillus sp. 0.1XD8-4 | reverse complement strand
GGGGACAGCAAATGTCCTCTTTTTTGTATAAAAAATCTGGCATAGAATTTTCATCCATACCAGAAAGTGTATACCCCTTTTTATGCTTGCGGGAGTGTACGAAATCATAAATGATACGCTCCCTTGTGTATTTCACTAGGTATTTATAAATTAGTATTCGACATGCCACTTAATAGTGTAAGTTTTTTCTTCTCCTGGGTGCAAACTAATGTCACCAAATTCTGGATGGTGAGGAGCATCTGAAAGATTTTGTGCTTCCATTGCAAGACCGAGGTGGGGATGAACTTGACCATGATTGTAAACTGCTGCATCATCAGAGTTCATTGTATACATAACTAACCCGTTCCGATCTGAATAAAGGCTCATTTTTCGACCGCTTTCTGGATCTTCAAGCGTTGCTACTGGCTTAGTGAGACTTGGCGTAACTTCCCAGATATCATCAAAGCCGTTTTCTTTCGTGCTACTCATTTGCTTAAGCGCATCACCGAGTTTGGTTGGGGTACTGAAGTCAAATGGTGTACCTTCATTGGCAAGTTTTTCACCGGTCGGAATCTTACCTTCGTCAACGGCAAGATGGTTTTCAGAGTTAACGTATAGTTTTAACTGGTCAACTGTTGGAACGTTAGCCGCAGCCATGTTCCAGTAAGTATGGTTAGTTGGATTAAATAATGTATCACTATCAGTTGTAGCTGACATCTTAAGTGATAAGAAATCATCATTATTTAAGGTATAGGTTGCAGTAACGTGCATTTTACCAGGATAAGTATCGATTTCAGGACTTAATGTTAAACTGAGGGTGATTGATACTGAATCGGAAGTTGCTTCTGTACTATCAACATGCCAGATATGACTATAGAAACCATTACTGCCACCGTGAAGCGCATTCTTGCCTTCGTTTTGTTCAATTTGGTAATCATTGCCGTTGATGTTAAATTTACCATCAGCAATTCTTCCGGCCACCCGACCGATTAAGCGGTTAGTACAGAAACCATTGTTTGTAAATTCATCAAAGTTTTCAGAAGTTAGGATCATATCTGCTTTGCCGCCGTCCTTGGTTGGTACCTTAAATGATTGTAATAAGCCTGCAAAGTCAAGAATTCCCGCTTGCACTCCATTATCGTTAGTCAATACATACTTAGTTACTGGTTTTCCCTTATAAGTTCCAAATGGCACTTTTGAAATTTCCATAATTATAGCCTCCTTGAAGTAAGCGCTTTAGTACGCTTCCTATTTTACCACATTTTTATTATTATCGCTGTGCAATCGTTTGCGCAAATTTGAATATGCTAGAATAAAAGAAATAGTTTAAATTAAAATTTATGGGGTAAAATGATGGCAAAAAATAAGTGGGAACAATTCAAGGATAATTTTAGTAAAAATTTTATCGACTTTTTGATGATTTTTGCAGCTGAGGAAAAATTTATTAACAAGCATCGCCATAAAAGTAGTGTTATCAAGGAACAGGATCGTTATGGCAGCGATCAGCGAAGAAGTAGGGATAAAGATGGGAATAGTGATGAACGATAGGTAAAGGAACCGCTTTTGTTTAAAAATTAACAGGCTTACTAATCAGTTGATTTTATGATTTTAACCAAATAAAGACCGCCAGTATAGCAATTGATTTTGATAAACTATACAATTTGGTCTTTTTTATTTTGAAATTATTATATCGACTGATAACTTTAATCAGAAAACTGATCTAGCGAAAATAAAAAATAATAATTTTAAAAATCAATATTTATAGAATGAATGTTGATATATTTGGAAATAAATCCGTTTTTTTTTTTTTATTTTATCAATCGAAAGATAAGCGAAAAACGCTTGAAAAGAATGGAGCGATTACATAAAATGAGGGTGTTGTAAGACAACTTATTTATTTTGAAGTTTTTTATTTTGGGAGGATTATTATATGAAGAATAATCAAGTACATTACAAGATGTATAAAGCTAAGAAAAATATCGTATATGCTGGCTTGATGACAACTGCTACTTTAGCAGGTCTTACATTAGCAAACGTAAACAACACAGACGTTCACGCTGATACTGTTCAACCAGCTATTACTGAAACAACTGGCTCAGCAAGTGCTGCAAGTACAACAAGTGCTGCTTCAAATGTTTCATCTGATGTAGTTTCACAAGCTCAAGAAAAAGTAAATGCAGCTAGTGACGCTGTTACTGCTGCTTCAAGTGCTGTTGTTGCCACAAGTGCTGCCAACAGTGCTGCACAAGAAAATGTAGCTAACGCTAAGAGTGCTGCTACATCAACTGCACAAAGCAATGCTAACTCAACATCCGCTGTTGCAAGTTCAGCATTTAACGATTACAGTGCCGCTAAGTCAACTGCTGATGCAACAACTAATGTTTCTACTAACATTGCTGCCGCTTATAACCAATTTAAGGACGGCAAGACGGACAACGCATTAAACGCTGCTCAAGCTGCTGTCAACCAAGCACAAAAGCTTTTTGGTAATAACAGTTCACAAGCTCAAACTGCTGAAAACGTAATCAACGCAATTAACGAATACAACCAAAACCCAACTGTATCCAACAAGGGTAAGGCGGTTGCTGCTCTTAACGCATACGAAAAATACGCTAACGAACAAATCGTTTCAGCACAAAAGGCTCTTGACGAAGCAAACGCTAACCAAGCAAACCTTCAAAAGCAATTAGATGCAGCTCTTAGTGCTCAAGCCCAAGCTAAGACTGCTCTTGATAACGCTAAGTTGGCTGTTAACCTTGACGCATTAAAGAAGGCTTATGAAGAAGCTTCTGCTAACGCTGAAAAGGCTACTACTGCTTTGAACAATGCAAACAATGCATTGAATGCTGCCCAAAAGGCTCTTGATGAAGCTCGGAATGCACAAACTGATGCTGCTGCTAAGTTAGGTACTACTAACCCAGACATGGCAGCATTACAAAAAGCTGTTGACGATGCTCAAGCTCCAGTTAATGAAACTGGGAACGCCTTAGATGAAGCAAATGCTGATCTTAAGTCAGCTCAAACTAGCTACGATGCTGCTGCCAACCGTCAGACAGCCGCTGCTGACACTTACACTAAAGCAGAAACAGCATTGAATGATGCTAAGGCAGCTGAACAAAAGGCTGAAAATGATTACAACGATGCTTACCAAGCTTACGTTAACGAACCAAATGAATGGAACGATGAAGCTCAACAAACTGCTAAGGAAGATTGGGATAAAGCTTCTGATGCTTTAGCTAGTGCACAACAAGCATTTGATGAAGCTAATACCGCATTAAACGGTGCTCAAACAGAAGTTAATGCTGCTGGTGAAACACTTGAACACGCCCAAGCACGTCAAAAGGCTGCTCAAGATGCTCATGATGCTGCTGTAAATGCACAAACTGCTGCTGCTGACAAGTTAGCTGCTGCTAAGGAATACCAAAGCGCAACTGCTAACGTCAACAAGGCAAGTGAAGACTTCAGCAACGCACAAGCTGCTCAACAAAAGACACAAAAGGCTGCCGATGATGCTTTAAATGCGCAAACTGATGCTCTTAACAAGTACAACCAAGCACATCAACTTGAACAAGATGTTGCTAACGCACAAGCTGCCTTTGATGAAGCTCGGAATGCACAAACCGCTGCTGCTGATAAGTTAGCTGCTGCTAAGGCTTACCAACAAGCATCTGTTAAGGCTGAAGCTGCTGCTAAGGTATTGAATGATGCTAACGAAGCATTGGCAAATGCGCAAAAGGCTCTTGACGATGCCCGTAACGCGCAAACTGACGCTGCTGACAAGTTAGGTACTACTAACCCAGATATGGCAGCTCTTCAAGCCGCTGCTAACGCTGCTCAAACTAAGGTTAACGAAACTGGTGCTTTATTAGATGAAGCAAATGCTGACCTTAAGAATGCTCAAGCTAACTACGATACTGCTGCTAACCGTCAATCAGATGCTGCTGACACCTACACAAAGGCAGAAACTGCATTAAACGATGCTAAGGCAGCTGACCAAAAGGCACAAGCTGCTGTTGCTCAAGCTGAAAAGGACTTACAAGACGCTGATGATTACTCAGTAGAGTACCTTACTGAAGCACTTGAAGCTGCTCAAGCTGCCGCTGACAAGACAGCTACCACTTTAACTGCTGCCCAAAAGGCATTTGATGAAGCTAATACAAAGCTCAACGGTGCTCAAACAGAAGTTAATGCTGCCGGTGAAACACTTGAACACGCCCAAGCACGTCAAAAGGCTGCTCAAGATGCTCATGATGCTGCTGTAAATGCACAAACTACTGCTGCTGACAAGTTAGCTGCTGCTAAGGAATACCAAAGCGCAACTGCTAACGTCAACAAGGCAAGTGAAGAATTTGGCAACGCTCAAGCTGCTCAACAAAAGGCACAAGCTGCATTTGACGAAGCTATGAACGAACAAACTGCTGCCGCTGACAAGTTAGGTACAACTAACCCAGATGTAGCTGCTCTTCAAAAGGCATATGATGACGCTTCAACTGCTGCTAACCAAGCAGGTGCAAAGCTTGAAGATGCCAAGGCTGCTCTTGCAAAGCAAAACCAAAAAGTTGCTGATGCTCAAAAGGCATATGATGACGCAACTGCCAAGGTTAACGACGCAACTAAGGCATTAGACGATGCCAAGGCTGCTACTAAGAAGGCTCAAGATACCTTCAACCAAAACAACGAATTCGCTACTGATGCTGCTGCAGCATACAGCGAATTAAATGCTGACCACGCTGAAAATGCTTTGAACACTGCTCAAGACTTACTTAACAAGGTTCAAAAGGTTTACGGCTACAATGCGCCACAAACTGATGCTGCTGAAGCATTAGTAAGTGCTCTTAAGGATTACTACCTTAACCCAACTAGCCCAGCTGACAAGACGGCTACCTTGAACAAGATTCAAGCAGCTCAAGACGTATTCAATGACCTCGTTAAGAATGCTAATGATGCCAAGGATGCTGCTGAAGCTAAGTACCAAGACGCTCAAAAGAACGCTGATGCTGCTAAGGCAATCCTTGACCGTGTAAACAACGGTGACTTCAGTGATTTCCCAGCTGTTAAGGATGCTGAAGAAGCTCAAAAGCTTGCTCAAACTAACTACGACAACGCTTTGGCTAACTTGAAGAATGCTCAAGCTAACTTAGACACAGCTAAGGCTAACCTTGAAGCTGCTAAGAAGGCTGCTAGTGAAAAGCCAGCTGACAAGCCATCAACTGGCGATGACAAGACTGACACTGAAAAGCCAGCCGACAAGCCATCAACTGGTGATGACAAGACTAACGCTAATAAGGATGCTAACAACGCCGTAAACGACACGAAGAAGAGTGAAACTACTACTGTTGCAACTGCTGACAAGAAAGCTGCTGCCACTACTAGCGTAACTCGTGCTGAATACAAGGCTAACAAGCAAAACGAAGCTAAGGCAGAAACATTACCACAAACTGGTAACGAAAGTGGCGTTGCTGCTGTTGCCTTAGGTGCCGCTGCTGCTATGTTCGGTCTTGGCTTAGCTGGTAAGAAGCGCGAATACTAATAATATATTTTGAAGTTGTTGGTTGAGATTTAATTTTATAATTTGTTCGGACGTACTAGAGGGTTGTGACGAAGTTTTCTTTGCCACAGCCTTTTAGTTTACCGCGAACAGAAAATTGGGTGAGAAAATTATGGCTGATTTAACAGCGACATTAAAACAAGCTCAGGAAACCTATGAGCGAGCACAAAAATCATATGAAAATTTCAATGAAAAATACCGTGAAGCAAAACAAGCGGTAATTTCAGCACAGAGCACGTTCGCAGGGGTGCAAAATATTGGTGATAAAACAACGATTGCTGCCAGCACCCAATTACTGAAAAGTGTTCAAGAAAACCTTGATCGAATTTCAGCAAACTTATTAGTGGCTAAAGAAAATGTTAAGGCAGCGCGCTTAAATTTGGAGAATGCAAAAAAGGCTGTTCAAGTGGAGAAAGAAAATCATCAACCGCTTAAACAGCCAGAAACATATACTCAAATCTCAACAAGTTATGGTGAAATCAAACTTGCTAAGAAGGCTCCACGGCCAACGCTGAAAAAGAAAAAAGAGACAGCACCAGTAAAAATGACGCGGGCTGAATATCGGAAACGATTAAACGAGGATCGTTAGGAGTAAGCGGGTGACAGGGGTTGTTTCGTAACTCCTTAAGCGTAAATAGGACCCCAAAGTTTTTTCAAGCTTTGGAGCCCTATTTATTTTTATAAGGAAATGAGTTTATGTCATAATTCCTGATAAAATTTACCTAATTAATTTGCCGTCAGCAATTGCTTTTTTGAATAGTTCATAATCTTTTGTCACTTGGTCGACATATTTTAGTGCCCAATCGGCCAAAAGAATATCGAGTTTTTTCTGGTGCTTTAAGTAGCCACGAATCATCGGTGCTGTCGGGCTTTGAAAATGTGCCATTGCAAGGAGGTAAGCACAAGTTTGACAATAGAATTGGAAGCTTTCAAAGTCAAGCTTATTAACATTAATTGATTCTTTCATGTCGCGGAATTGGCGAATGTAGTAACTTCGTCCCCCGAATGCAGTGCTTCCAAGAAAAGGGTCAGAAGAAGATTGGAGAACTCGTTGCGCCGTGACAATCCGTTGCCCTGCAATTTCCCCGTTTTTAATTACTTGCTGGACTGGTAACGAGAGTAAATTATATCTAAGCGGCATTGCTTCTTTAACCTGAAGGACGATGTGACTATTGTCATTGCCTGTCAGCATTAATAAGTAACACCGTGTTCCAAAACTACCGACGCCAACACTATAACGGATAATGTCAGAAATATGGAAATTAGCTAGTAAAACGCGGACATCTTGGCGGATGTTTTCGCGGTACTTGTTATATCCCTTGACGATTTGTTGGTAGCGAACGGCACTAAGATAACGGGCACGCGGCGGGTTATCTTGAAAGACAAGCAGGCCTTGATTGTTAACGGTTGCCATTTTTTGAACAATCTCTTCTGAATTACTTCGTTGACTCTTTTTCAGAACCTTATTGAGCACGGTTTGCATTTGGGTCGAAATATCCCCAAATGATTCAATTGCTTTCCCCATGGTCTCATAGTCAAACGAGAAGTAAAAAAGCTGCGAAAGACTCATTTTATTGGCATTTTTAATTGTGTGCCGATAAGTTTTGGCAGTAATTTGGAGTAGCTGGTAGAGGTCTTCAGATGTAAAACCGTTCTCTTCTCCAGCTAGTTGTGCGCTAACTAAGAGACGTTTGAGGTCGCTTTCCCAATTACCAATCCGCGCTTCATCAAAGTCGTTAAGACCAAAAAGCAGTTTACGCTCCGGTGAAGCATAAAATCCAAAATTATTAACGTGCGCGTCACCACAAATAATAACAGGTAGGTGACTTTGGTACTGTTGCTTTAAATCGTGTTCCATCAATTCAGCAGTCCCACGGAAAAATGCGAAGCGGCTAGCAATCATTCGTTGATGACGCAGAGGTAGTAATTCTGGAATCATATTGGCTTCCGTAATCTGAATTGTTTTTACCGGATCACGCTCAACATCAACAAAAGTACCGAGCATATCGCTACTAATCTCTTTTTGCTGATGTTTACCGGTATTTTCGAGTTCAGATTTTGTTTGATTGACTTGGATTTTTCGTAAATCAAAGATATCAAGTTTTTGATTAAGCAAAAGCGGCTCATCCTTTCAGTGACAATACATTATACCCTATTTTAATTCTTTTATTTTGTTTGTAAATATGGTTTGATTGAGTTGATAAATAATAGTTTTTAAAATAAAATTAATATAAGGAAAATAATAGGAGGAATCGATACGGTGATTATTGCAGTAGAAAATTCACTGGCTCAGCATTTGCATGTTAATTCACAAACAATATCATCAGCTGAGCTGCTTGACACTAATGTATGGACTGTTCGAGTTGCTGGTGAGTTTATGATTGTAATGAATAATTTAATGTCATTGCCTGTTATCGTCCGTTATCCGCAGCGATTTAATGATTCTCGTTCATTTATGACCGCATTTAAACGGGAATTTTTGCAATTGCTGGAGATATCGCCAGTCCCTCATGCGAAAATAAGAATGATTCGCGATGCACAATTCGGGAAAATTACATTTACTAAGCAAATACAACCAGAGACACAACAGCAGCTCCAAATGTATCAGAACATGATGATTGGACCTAATTCTGTAATCGATTGGGAAAAGGACCCAAGTAACGCTGAGATTGCATTACAGTTAGCTGAACAGACACGGATCAGAAACCAATCGACTGATGAAGAAATTGTAGTGATGGATATCTTTGAAGACTATTCAGTGACAGATTTTAAGATTGCGACTCATCCCAAGCTTAATGAGCATAATCGACGCTACCTTTACCGATCGCTTTCGATTAACGATATTATGAATGCAACGGCTGTTGGAGAAAAGATTCTAGATGATTATGAAGAATATTTAGAGCAACGCCACCAAAGCGAAAGTATTATTGATCGGGATTTGGATTGTGCGGCCGATTATCTAGGATACTGTGAGGCATTGGGAGAGTCAGTGCTTGACGATGTTGCATTGGTTTACCATTACTTTATTAACTATGAAAAGTTGCATAATAACCGACCAACTGAGAATGGTTTTCGGACAATGAGCGATGCCTTTCGTGCATTCGGTCGTTTTTTACGAGCTGAAGATCTATTCTCAAGTGAAGACTACGATAAGTTTGTTCAGGCGATTAATCAAGGAATTAAAGATCTAAATTCGAAACAACGAATGTATCACCTACAACGAATTATCCGTGATATGCGGCGAGAAGTACGGGCCCAGCGCGAACATGCAATTCAATATGTTAATAAGCAATATGTTGTTTATGTCGAACTTGCTGACTATGAGCCTAAAATGTGGCGAAGATTTACAGTTAGCGGCGATACACGGCTTGATATGCTCGCGTTTATGGTCTTAGCAGCATTTGATGCTGATGGAACCCATTTATTTGAGTTGCAGCAGGCAGATGTTCATTATCAGTTACCGATTTTTGATAGCGGATTTGGCCAGACAAAAGATTTAACGCAGTGTTGGGTCGGTGATTGTAATGTAAAAGATGAGTACACGCTAGTATATGATTTCGGAGACATGTGGCAATTTAAAATCCGCTTTGAGGGAATTGAGCCTAAACGAGTTCCATCACACACTAATCCGGAAATGTTAGAAGGATCTGGTAACGGAATTTTAGACGATATTGGTGGCGCCCATGGCTTGACCCAAGCGGCCAAGGACGATCCGGCTATTAATAAGAATTTAGATGTAGCTGCATTTCAACAAGAATGGTTGCGAAAAATTGGTAAAATTCGTAACAGCTATGAATAGGAAAAAGCATTACAATGATAGTGATAATTTCAATTTAATCGAGGTCTTTTTGAATGGTCAAGCAAGAAAATGTTATTCCGGACATGATGAAGGCGTGGGCGGTTACCACGCCAGGACCAATTGATGGGCAAAGAGCACCAATCGAGTTTACTGAAAAGCCAGTTCCAACACCACAGCGGGGTGAAGTATTGGTCAAAATCCTAACTTGCGGGGTTTGTCATACGGACCTTCACGTTACCGAGGGGGATTTGCCTGTTCATAAAGAGCATGTGACTCCAGGACATGAAATTGTAGGTAAGGTCGTAAGTCTTGGTTCAGAGACGCGTCGTTTTAAGATCGGTGAACGGATTGGAATCCCGTGGTTTCGTCATGCGTGCGGTGTCTGCAAGTTTTGTCGGTCAGGACATGAAAATTTGTGTCCCCATTCTGTTTACACTGGGTGGGATCATGATGGCGGTTATGCTGAATACGTAACAGTGCCTGAAGGATTTGCTTACCGGATTCCAGAGAAGTTTGACTCGCTTGAAGCAGCCCCATTGCTATGTGCCGGAATTATCGGTTATCGAGCTTTTGAACGAGCTAATATTCCTGCAGGCGGCCGGTTAGGATTATACGGCTTTGGCGGTTCAGCGCATATAACAGCGCAAATTGCTCTTGCTCAAGGAATTGAGGTCCATGTCTTTACCCGTGGTGAGGATGCTAAGAAATTTGCTCTTGAGCTTGGCTGTGCCTCTGTACAAGGTTCTTATGACCCATCACCGGTACCGCTTGATTCAGGCATTATTTTTGCTCCGGTTGGCGACATGGTTTTGCCGGCACTGGCTAACTTAGTTCCTGGTGGTACTTTGGCGTTGGCAGGAATTCATATGACTGATATTCCGGCAATGAACTATCAGAAAGAAATCTTTCATGAAAAGACATTAACAAGTGTAGAGAGCAATACGCGTCGTGACGGGGAAGAGTTTCTAACGTTAGCTGATCGGCTTGATATTCATCCAGAAGTACATGAATATCCGCTTGCCGAGGCTGATGAGGCTCTTCGTTATGTCAAGAATGGCGACATTAAAGGCGCTTGTGTATTACGTGTTAGTGAAGATTAAATAATTGCCTTATTCTTGATCGGCTTGCTAAGATAGTAGGTGAGGACGAAAGAGAAATGAGGTTTTAACTATGAAATATCCACAATTATCATTAGCTGAGGTTAAAGAGCCAAAAGCAACCATTGAAACAACAATGGGTGTGATTAAGGTACAGCTCTTTCCTAAACAGGCACCAAAAACAGTTGAAAATTTTGTTAAATTAGCTGAAAAGCATTATTATGACGATGTGATTTTTCATCGGGTTATCCCTGATTTTATGATTCAAGGAGGCGACCCTACTGGTACGGGCCGTGGTGGTGAAAGTATTTACGGACAGCCATTTGAAGATGAATTTTCCGAAGAACTTTTTAACTTTACGGGTGCTCTTTCAATGGCCAATGCGGGACCTAATACTAATGGCAGCCAGTTCTTTATTATCACTAATAAGCATGTTCCTGAAAGCATGATTAGTGAGATGCAGATGGTGGGTTATCCACAGGAAATTATTGAATATTACGAAAAAAACGGTGGAACGCCTTGGCTGGACTTCCACCATACTGTCTTTGGTCAAGTGTTAACTGGAATGGATGTTGTTGAAAAAATCAGCAAAGTTAAGCGGGATGCAATGGATAAGCCAAAGAAAAATGTAATTATTAAAACAATTACTATTGAGAAGTAGTTAAAGGGGGCTCTAGTGTTCGGATTTTTCCAATACTAGAGCTCTTTTTGTATCCTGTGATGTACTCGCTATAACTAGGGAACTTCTGTTACAGCCCATTTTTGCATTGATCGCCATTCCAATGCCTATTCATCTTTTGGGGTTAATAGATTCCATAATTGCTGTTTATAGGGCGTAAGAATTTCTGTTGACCGGGTAACCGCGGCTAAACGAAAAGATTGGTTAAGCGGCGCGGATACTTCGAGGGTTGCAATGTTATCTTCAGGAGTAATTGCGAGACTGGTGAGATAAGCGATGCCGAGGTTTTCAGCAACCATGGCCTTGATAACGTGAATATCAGCAGTTCGATAGATAACTTGGGGCCGAAAATGAGCCAATCGACAAATTTGTTTGAACGCTTGCTCGTGAAAAAATTCGGAATCAGGGACGATGAACTTTTCGTTTTTAAGACAGGCAAAATCAATTTTATCTTGGGAGGCGAGGGGATGATTTTTGCTAACGATGATTTTAAAAGGATATTTATTTAATTCGACGGTTTTAAGCCGTGTCTCTTTGAGCGGGGTGAGTGAACCGAGCAAAGCAATGTCTAAATTACCGTGTTCCAGCATTTTTAAAATTTCTTTAGAACCATGTTCATAAGTTTCGAGGTGGCTTAATAGCCCATGTCTCATGAGGGCAGGGGTAAGCGGTGGGAAATAATAATTACCAATAATGGGCGGCAATCCAAAGCGGATTTTCGTAGATTTGCTTTGTTCGATTTCTTGGTAAGCAATCTCCAATTCATTAAGGATAACGTCGACATGCATTGCAAATTGTTTACCAGCTGGTGTAAGGTGTAATTCTTTGTGGACGTGGTCACGGACAAAAAAAGGGGTTCCAAAATCCTTTTCTAATCGTTGAATCGCCATCGTAATTGTTGGCTGGCTAACCCTAAATTCATTTGCCACATGGGAAAAGTTTCTGGTTTTTACTAATGCTTGATAATATTGTAGGTCTTTTAGCTTCATAAAATCTCCTTTCTAACGGCATTTTGCAGTGATACTATTAATTTTATTTATATCATAGCATGGATTTGACTATATATTGTTGCTAGTTTTAACCTAAAATTGTTGAAATCTTAGAAGAAAAAGGATAGGCGATAATCAATGCGCAAGGGAATGCAAATATTAAATGATCCGTTTAAAAATAAGGGAACTGCTTTTACAATGGAAGAACGAAAAAAGTATGGTTTATTGGGCTTATTACCATCCTGCGTTCGGACGATTGAAGAACAGGCTGCTGAAACATACAGCTTATACCAATCAAAGGACTCACAAATTGAAAAGCGTCACTTATTAATGGAAGTCTTTAATAATAATCGGACACTGTTTTTCTATTTGATGAAACAACATATCACAGAATTTATGCCAATTGTTTATGATCCGGTGATTGCTGAGGCGATTGAAAAGTATAACGAGCGTTACATTAAACCGCAAGATGCTGCCTATTTAAGTATTGAACATCCCGAACTAATTAAAGAAGAACTTGCAGATGCTGCGGATGGCCGTGATATTCGCTTAATTGTTGTAACAGATGCGGAAGGAATCCTCGGTATTGGTGACTGGGGAGTAAACGGGGTCGATATTTCAGTTGGTAAATTAATGGTTTATACCGCGGCGGCTGGAATCAACCCATCCCAAGTATTACCAGTTTCAATTGATGCAGGAACTAATAATGAACAATTGTTAAAAGATCCTAACTATCTTGGAAATCGGATTAAGCGGGTTGAAGGCAAAGAGTATTTTGCTTTTATTGATAAATTTGTTGATGCAGTTGAAGAGTCATTCCCCAAGAGTCTTCTTCACTTTGAAGACTTTGGTCGCGGGACCGCTGCAAGAATCCTTGATAAGTACCAAGATAAAATTTTAACGTTTAATGATGATATTCAAGGAACTGGTATTATTGCTTTAGCTGGTGTTCTTGGCGCAATGAATATTTCTAAAGAAAAGTTGACGGATCAAACCTTCTTAACATTTGGTGCAGGAACTGCCGGAATGGGAATTGCCAAAATGCTTTATGACGAATTAATTCGCCAAGGGCTAACACCGCAAGAGGCTAAGCAACACTTTTACCTCGTAGATAAGCAGGGACTATTGTTTGAAGATACTCCAGGTTTAACACCAAAACAAAAGCCATTTACTCGCCAACGAAGTGAATTTGCTAACGCTAATGAATTGACCAGCCTCTTAGCAGTAGTCAAGGCAGTTCATCCGACTGTAATGATTGGAACGTCCACTCAACCGGGGAGCTTTGATGAAGCAGTTGTGAAAGAAATGGCAGCACACACGCCACGTCCCGTTATCTTCCCGCTGTCAAACCCCACGAAATTAGCAGAAGCCAAAGCGGCTGATCTGCTTAAATGGACAGACGGAAAAGCGCTAATTGCTACTGGTATTCCTGTTAAGGATTTGGAATACAATGGTGTAAATTATCAAATTGGGCAGGCTAACAATGCGTTAATTTATCCAGGGGTTGGTTTTGGGGCCTTATCAGCAGAGGCAAAGTTACTAAACGATGAAATGCTGGCTGCTGCTGCGCACGCCTTAAGCGGCCTTGTTGACCCTGATAAACCTGGAGCAGCTGTATTACCACCGGTTGAAAAGCTCACAGAATTTTCACAACGGGTTGCGGAAAAGGTAGCACAATCAGCAATTGACCAAGGGTTAGCCGGAAAAAACATTACAGACGCCAAGTTAGCAGTTAAAAAGAATATTTGGTTACCACAATATTAACTTAATTATTTTGAATAGAAATAAGGCAAATAGTTCGTTTGTGAATAATAAAAGTTAATAACTGATCATTATGTTTAAATTAACACCTGAGAAATAAAAAATCTTGGGTGTTTTTTACTGATATAGATTGTGAAATTTTTGCAAGTGACGTCTGAAAACGCTATTATAACAGTGAGTAACACAATAACTATAAGTGAATTTTATAGAAATATAAACGTTTGACTATACCTCTATTTACAATGTAGGATAGATGTGTAAATGATGTGTAACATTTCACAAGTTATGATTGCTCAATTAAAACATTGGAGGTTTTTGAGATGTCAGAATACCGTACTGAAGAAGATACGTTAGGTCCTGTTAAAATTCCTGCAGATGCATTATGGGGACCACAAACTGAACGGAGTCGTAATAACTTCCCAACTGGTCAGTACATGCCATTAGCTATTATCCGTGCTTTACTGAACATTAAGAAAGCGGCGGCTCAAGCTAACATGGAGACCAAAGCGATTTCAGAAGAAAAGGGTAACTTAATCGTTAAGGCGATTGATGAATTATTAGCATTAAATGATGATGAATTGCGTAAGGACTTCCCATTAAAGGTTTACCAAACAGGTTCTGGTACGCAAACCAACATGAATACTAATGAAGTAGTTGCTCATAAGGCACACGAAATCAACCCTGACATTGAAATTTTACCAAACGATGATGTTAACAAGGGGCAAAGTTCAAATGATACTTTCCCGACAGCAATGAACGTTGTTGCTTTAGAAGCGCTTGATAAGTTGAAGCCAGCTGTTCAACATTTAATCAATGAATTAAAGGCTAAGCAAGAGAAGTACATGAAGACTGTCAAAGTTGGTCGTACCCACTTGCAAGATGCTGTTCCATTGACATTTGGTCAAGAACTTTCCGGTTACGTTGCTTCATTAGAACACGACCTTGACTACATCAAGACATTGGAACCAACCTTAAATGAGTTAGCCATTGGTGGAACTGCTGTTGGTACTGGTTTGAACGCTGCTGAAGGAATGCCAGAAAAGATCGCTGAAAAACTTAGCGAAGTATATGGCTTAAACTTAACTGCGGACTCAAACAAGTTCTACGGCTTAGCCAACCACTCTGGTTTAGACGTTGTTCACGGTGCATTGAAGACATTGGCTGCTGATATGTTCAAGCTTGCTCAAGATATTCGTTTCTTAGCTTCTGGTCCACGGGCTGGCTACGGCGAATTGAACATCCCTGCCAACGAACCAGGTTCATCAATCATGCCAGGTAAGGTTAACCCAACTCAAGCTGAAGCCGTAACAATGGCTGCACTGCGGGTATTCGGTAATGATACTGTTGTAACAATGGCTTCCTCTCAAGGTAACTTTGAAATGAATGTTTACAAGCCAGTATTGATTGATGCTTTCCTTGAATCTGCTGATTTAATGACTGGAACAATCATGGGCTTTGCGGACAAGATGATCCATGGTATGACGGTTAATGAAGAACGGATGGCTGAATTAGTTGATAATTCACTTATGACTGTTACTGCATTATCACCACACATTGGCTACCATGATAGTGCTAAGATTGCTCAAGCTGCTGACAAAGCAGGCAGTACCTTAAAAGAAGCTGCTTTGAAGTCTGGCAAACTTACTGAAGAGCAATACGATGAATGGATGGACATGCTTAAGATGACCAATGTTGATCGTGACAAGTAAATAGCGGTTTAGCCTAAGAGGTTAATAAAACTTCTGGCGGGAGTGGTAATGAGCTTGACTAATCAACAGACTTGTTCCACTCCTTTTGGCTGTTAGTGAGAAGAGAATGATAAAAGTAAAGGAGAACAATATCATGGCAGAAAAATTTCAACCATTATCAGTAAGTAAATTAGATAATGATTATGATGTTATTGTTATTGGTTCTGGTGGTACTGGTCTATCAGCAGCTATTCAAGCAAATGAATTAGGGATGAAGACTGTTGTACTTGAAAAGGAAGAGGAACTTGGTGGTAACACAAACCGTGCTTCTTCTGGGATGAATGCTGCAGAAACCAATGTTCAATTGCATCATGGTGTAATTGATAACGTTGCTGACTTTTACCACGAAACATACCAAGATGGTGGTCGGTTAAACGATAAAGATATGCTTGGCTACTTCGTATACCATACTGCACCAGCAATCGATTGGTTAGCAGATCATGGGATTAAGCTTGATGATATTACTATCACTGGTGGGATGTCCCGTAAACGTACTCACCGTCCAGCAAGCATGGCGCCAATTGGTGGCTTTTTGGTAAAGAGCTTGTTAGAAGTAGTACAAAAAGAAGACATTCCAGTAATTAACAAGGTGAAAGTTACTAAGTTATTACAGGATGATGAAGGTAAAGTAATTGGTGTTGAAGCAAATGCTGATGGCTTAATCAAGACTATTCATGCTAAGGCCGTTATTTTAGCTACTGGTGGTTTTGGTGCTTCTAAGGAATACATCAAACGTTTCCGTCCTGATTTAGCAGATTACAAGACAACTAACCAACCAGGTGCTACTGGGGATGGTTTGAAACTTGGTGAAGGTGTCGGTGCTGAATTAATGCAAATGGACTTGGTTCAAGTGCACCCAACTGTTCAACAAGATAATCCACATGTTTACTTAATTGGTGAAGCTGTTCGTGGTGAAGGTGCTATTATGGTTAACGCTGAAGGTAATCGGTTTGTTAATGAATTAAACACGCGGAAAATTTGTGCTAATGCGATTACTGCTCTGCCAGAACACAGTGCTTACCTAATCTTTGACCAAGGCATTCGTGATCATGTTAAGGCAATTGAATTCTATGACAAAGTAGGATTAGTTGTACATGGGGATACAATTGAAGACCTTGCTAAGAAACTTAATATGGATCCAGAAAACTTAAAGAAGACTGTTGCTACCTGGAATGAAGCTGTTGAAAACCATGATGATAAGCAATTCCACCGGACAACAGGAATGGATCGGGGAATTAGTAAGCCGGGATTCTTTGCTATTCATATCGCACCAGCAATTCACTACACAATGGGTGGTATTCACATCAATACCAAGACCCAAGTACTTGACGGTAACGGAGAAGTTATTAAAGGTCTTTTTGCCGCAGGAGAAGTTGCTGGCGGATTGCATGGAAACAACCGGGTCGGTGGTAACTCAATTGCGGAAACGATTGTCTTCGGACGTCAAGCAGGTCAACAAGTTACTGTTTATGCCCGTAGCTTAAAGTAAGATTAAGGGCGGTGTTTAGCCGCCTAAAGCAATTATTTTATTAATTATTATTGGAGGAAACAAAATTATGTTAGGACATCATCATAAAGTTGTGCTTGTTGGTGATGGAGCGGTGGGATCATCCTTTGCTTTTTCATTACTCCAAACAACTCAAGAAATTGATGAATTAGTTATTGTTGACCTAAAGAAAGAAAAGGCAACAGGGGAATCGCTTGATTTGCAAGACATTACTCCGTTAACTAGTCCAGTCAACATCCATGCCGGGGATTATTCTGATGCTAAGGATGCCGATGTAGTAGTTATTACTGCTGGTGTTCCCCGTAAGCCTGGCGAAACAAGATTAGATCTTGTTAATAAAAACACAAAAATTCTTTCGACGATTGTGACGCCAATTGTCGAAAGTGGTTTTAATGGAATTTTTGTTGTTTCAAGTAACCCAGTTGATATTTTAACAACGGTGACACAACAACTTTCCGGTTTCCCCAAGCACCGTGTAATTGGAACGGGTACTTCATTAGATACGGCGCTGTTAAACGTGGTGCTATCAGAAAAGCTTAACGTTCCAGTGAATGAAATTGATGCATTGGTTTTAGGAGAACATGGTGATACCTCATTTGGTGCATTTGACGAAGCAACTATTAATGGGAAGCCTTTAAAAGAAGTTACAAATTTAACCTCTGAAGATTATAGTGAGCTAGAAGAAGCAGTGAAGAATCGTGGTAGTGAAATCATTGCTGGTAAAGGAGCAACTTTCTATGGCGTTGCTAAATATCTTGCTTACATTGTTAAGGCAATCATTGAAAACCGTAATGTTATGTTACCTGTCTCTGCGCCACTAACTAATCAATATGGAATTAATGATTTGTATCTGGGAATGCCAGCAGTTATTAACAGAACTGGAATTGAAAGAGTAGTTGATTATGGCCTTTCAGATACTGAGGTAGAAAAACTCAAATTATCAGCTGCTAAGATGAAAGAAGTCTTAGATGGCGTTGAATTTTAACTATTTATAAGGGAGAAATAATCTAATGGGATTATCAAAGGTAAATTATAAGGGATTTATCTGGCCGGTAATCGTTGGAGTTCTAATTTGGTTATGTACTCCAGTTCGGCCGGAAGGAATTAGTGTTGTTGCCTGGCACTTATTGGCATTATTTATCGCAACAATCGTTGGATGTATTACACAGCCATTGCCAATTGCCGGTGTTGCTTTAATTGGTTTTACTCTTACTGTTTTGTTAGGAATCGCACCAATGAAAGAAGCCGTCGTTGCGTTTGGAAATAGTACTCCATGGACGATTGCAATGGCTTACTTAATTGCTCGTGGTTTTATTAAGACTGGTTTAGGTCAACGGGTAGCGTTATTGTTTGTCCGGTACTTTGGTAAAAAATCACTTGGTTTAGGATATGCGTTGATGGGAATCGATCTTGTGACAGCTCCTGCAACACCAAGTAATACAGCTCGTGCTAGTGGTATTGTATTACCAATTATTGATGCCCTATCAAATACGTTCCACTCATCTCCAAAAGATGGAACAGAACGTAAAATGGGATCTTACTTACTGTTTACTGAATTCCACGTTAACATTATTACCAGTGCAATGTTTATGACTGCCATGGCTCCAAACATTGTAGCTGTTGGATTAGCTAAAGAGCTTGGTGTTAACATTACATGGATTTCTTGGTTCTTGGCTGCTCTGCTACCAGGTGTTATCCTTTTAGCTTTAGTGCCATGGCTTATTTACAAGATGTATCCACCAGAAATTAAAGAAACGCCGGATGCACGCCAATTAGCAGATTCACAATTAGCAGAAATGGGTCCAATGAAGCTTTCTGAAAAGTTGATGTTAATTATCTTTGCAGTTGCAATTATCCTCTGGATAATTGCAAGTTTTATTGGCATGGATGCAATGACTGTTGCATTTATTGCTGTTGTTTTGATGCTTTTAACTGGTATCTTAACTACTAAGGATGTCTTAAATGAGACCGGTGCTTGGAACGTTGTTATTTGGTTCTCAATCTTAATTTTCCTTGCTGGTGAATTAAACAAGTTGGGAATTATTCCATGGTTCTCAAAAACAGTTAGTCATTCACTTAGCGGAATGAGCTGGTTTGTAATCCTACTTGCTCTTGTTTTAATTTATTTCTACAGTCACTATCTATTTGCTTCAGGTACTGCTCAAGTTACTGCAATGTTTAGTGGATTCCTTGGGGTCGCTATTTCTGCAGGAGTACCATCTTTCCTAGCAGCAATGCTTCTTTCATTAACGGCAGCTGCTTATAGTTCAACTACCCATTATGCTAACGGTCCTGCTTCAGCTCTGTTTAGTACTGGTTATGTAAAACAAGCTGATTGGTGGCGTATGAACTTTATCCTCGGTCTTCTTTATCTAGTAGTATTTGTTGGAATTGGAACCGTTTGGATGAAAGTTATTGGTTTATGGTAATAAAAAAGATCTGACAATTGTCAGATCTTTTTTTGGGTATACACTTTCTGGTATGGATGAAAATTCTATGCCAGATTTTTTATACGTCGTTTGTAAAATTAAGTTAGAAAAAATAAAAAGCCATTTGTGATAGACTTTTGAATATCCCTAATCAAAAG
>NZ_RDBR01000045.1 GCF_009663775.1 Lactobacillus sp. 0.1XD8-4 | reverse complement strand
CCACCCGCATAGCAGGTGGTTTTTTGTTTCGTGCATTCGCTTCGCTCACGCACTCAACTAGGTCTAAAGACATTAATAATAAAGGGCCGGCAAAAATTTTGCCAGCCGCTTTTTATATATTACAAAGTTGCTTATTTCCACCAATGGCGGTTAATCAGGAACACAATACATGCTAGCATTAGGATTACCATAATCAGCAGGGTGATTACCCATGAATAATTACTGTTGGCGAGGGGGAGCTTAACGTTTTCGCCATAAAAACCAGCGACGATTGTCGGAATTGATAAAACGATTGAATAAATGGTTAGGTACTTCATAGTCTGGTTTAGGTCACTATCTAAAACCTTGCTATAGGCATTAGAAACCCGCGCCGAAACATCAGAAGTCATCTGTGCCATCTCTAACCCTTGCTGAGCTTCGACAATTACGTCATCAAGGTCGTTATATTGCTTAGTAGTGATGTGGTTGCCGAATCGTCGCTTAAATTCTTCTAGTAATGATACGTTTCCCTTAAGCGAAGTCAGCATATAAACTAGTCCGGTTTCGATTTCCATGAACTCGGTGATGGCTTGGCGCCCAGTTCGTCGTTGAATATTACGTTGAATTTGCTGCCGTTGTTGGTCAACACGGCGTAAAGGACCGAAGTAATCAGTTGAAAGCCGGTAAAGAACCGGGAAAACCAAATTTAACTTATCATCATTAGCGCCATGCTTTTTTAGTAGGCGTAATTGGTTAGCAATAATCCCGTTAACAAAGTTAGTCTTGGCATTTGTAAACGTAATAATATTATTTGCAGTCAGCATAATCCCAATCGGGGCGGTTTGCGGAGCTGTAACTGCGTGGGTTGGAACGTAAACATCAAAAATTAAAAGCGTCACGCCGGCATCAGGATCAACTTCAACCCGGGCTTTTTCGTAGGGGTCGATTGCATAATCAAGCAATTCTTGTGTAACTTCATATTTTTCAATTAGGTCTAATCGTTCATGGGGAAGGGGCTCAAATATACTTATCCACTTGCTATGGTCATTAATCTGCTCAGTTGTTAACATCAGTGCTCATCCCCTTAAAAATACTCATATTCTATTCAACGCTATAATTGGCAAATTGTAAACCAGCTAAATGAAAAATTAACTGAATATTTCCTGGGAAATAACGTAAAATAGGGCTATCGAAAATATTAGCGCGAATGAAGGTGGGAAAAGTGCCGTTACGTTGGCAATTTAATGAAATTTTGAATCAAGAACAAAAGGAACTCCCTTTGCGGTCGCTGCTTCATGAACAGTGGTTGCTGCCTAACCGGCTAATCCATTATTTGAGAATCCGCCGGAATATTACGGTTAATGGGCAATATCGCTCAATGAATGAGCTTGTCGCTGCGGGAGATATGATTGAATTTGGCTTTCAGGGCGATGAGGTTCGGACACCTGATGCTAATGATTATGTTCCAACGGCGAAACCGCGATTAAAGATTTTGTATGAGAATCGGGACTTGTTAGTGGTTAATAAACCACGTGGGCAGAAAACCCATCCTAATTATCATGGCGAAACCGGAACTTTAATGAACGATGTTGCCGGATATCTAGCGGATACAACCAGTAATGCCTACATGGTGCACCGCATTGATCTCCAGACAAGCGGTGCAGTGATTGTAGCTAAAAACCCAATTGTCGTCCCCATTCTTAATCGTTTAATTAGTACCGGGAAAATTCACCGGCAATACCTGGCCGTAGTTGAAGGTAAATTTAGCGGTAACGGACAAATGAAGTGGCCAATTGGTAAAAATCCATCGAATTTGCATCTTCATCAAGTAAACGGTCTTAATGCGCAGGCAGCATTAACTTACTACCGAAGTTTAGCAAGTAACGAGCAGCGTTCATTACTCAGCTTGCAATTAGCAACTGGGCGGACGCATCAGTTGCGGGTCCACCTAGCATATAGCGGTCATCCAATCGTGGGGGACCCGCTTTATAACCCAGCGTCCCCAGAAAAGATGCTTTTGCATGGCTCATCACAAAAGCTGGTCATACCGTTCGTAATGAAATCTTTAAATATTACTGCGCCATTACCGTCCTATTTTAATGATTATTTGGTAAAATATAACTTAGCTAAGAAGCAAATTTGAATAAGGGAGGACATTAATTGTCACTTTTAGAAAAGTTGTATGGACCGTTTTTTGATCCACATAACTGGGCAATGGTTATTACGTCAGGACAGGATTGGTTGATTATTCTATCGCTAGTTATGATTGAATGTCTCTTATCCGTTGACAATGCCGTTGTATTAGCAGCCCAGACGCGTGTATTACCAACATTAAAAGAACAAGAAGAATCGTTGTTCTATGGAATTTGGGGTTCTTATATCTTCCGTTTCTTAATTATTGGTATTGGAGTCTACCTAATTAATTTCTGGGAAATTAAAGTTATTGGGGCTGCTTACTTGATTTATCTTGTTTACCGCTACTTCCACAATAAATTCTTTGGCAAACGTGCATTACGTAAAACCCATGAAGGTAAGACCCGTTTAACTGGTCGCAAGCTTTTTTGGACTGTCGTTCTCCAAATTGAATTTATGGATATTATCTTCTCAATAGATTCCGTTTTAGCATCGTTAGCTGTTTCTGAAAATCCGGTGATTGTTTTAATCGGTGGCTTGATTGGGATTGCATGTATGCGGGGAATCGCTGAAGTGATAATGAAATTAATGCGGAAAGTACCCGAGCTTGAACCGATGGCCTATATTTTGATCTTTGTGATTGCAATCAAGCTCTTCTTAACTATCCCGGCAATTGACATTGAGATTCCGTCAGGGATTTTTGGTAGTTTTATCTTGCTTGTTTTTGCAGTAACAATTATCATTCACTTTATACGAAGACCACAAAAAAAGAAGGTAGAATAAAATGGCAATTAATGCAACGGCTGCGACCTTTGATGATACGATCCAAGGTCCGCTAACCATTGTTGATTTCTGGGCACCATGGTGCGGCCCCTGTAAAATGATGGAACCGGCAATGCAAAAATTGGAAAAGCAATTCGGCGATAAAATCAAATTTGTAAAAATGAATGTTGATGGCAACCAAGCGATTGCTCAAGAGTACAAAGTAATGAGTGTGCCAAGCCTAGTCCTTTTTCGTGATGGCGAGGCCAAAGAAAAAGTAACTGGTTTTTATCCAGAAGCCAAGTTAGCGCATTACTTTGAACGAAAGATTGCAGAAAAATAAATTAATTACCAAATAGCCAGGTTAATGAAGAATCTTCCTCACTAGCCTGGCTATTAATATTTATTTTTTAAAATGCGGTTTATAACATTGATAGAAAATTAACGCTAAAATAAAAGTTAAACAATCAGCGGCTGCTTGGGCGGCGATGATACCTGTATAGCCGAATAACTTTGCCAGAATACTAATTGTCACCCCGAAGATTAATCCCTGACGGCAAAATGATAGCCAAAATGCTGGGGTCGCCTTTCCCATTGATTGGAACATTGTGGTGAAGACGAGGATAATTCCAGCTAAAGTTGTTGAGATAGAAAGCCATCTCAACATTAATGATCCTTCTGCCACAATCTTAGGGTCATTCATAAAGATGCGAATTACGTGTGGAGCAAAGATAAAGAGAATAATTGTAAGAATTATGGCGAGGCTGGCCACAACTTGGATATCAAACTTAACTACTTTGTTGAATCGTTGTTCATCCTTGGCGCCGTAAACATAACCGATTAGTGGTTGCGCTCCAAAGGCAAAACCGACCATAATCATGTTAATAATCATATTCGCCTTCATTGCAATTCCCATCGCAGCAACACTATCTGCTCCATAGGTAATTAAGTAGCGGTTAGTCATTGCCACAGCAAAGGTTGCCATGATGTTCGTAACAGAGGCGGGAATTCCAATTGCGTAAATTTCAAATTGAAGTTTCCAACTGATTTTAGTTTCGTGAATAGATGTAGATAGTTTTTTACTCTTGGTACGAAGGTAATAGACCATCAAGATATCGCCGATGACGGTACTCGTGACGGTAGCAAGAGCCGAACCGGCGGCACCGAGACCACAGGTAAAAATAAAGATTGGGTTTAAAATGATATTAATACCGGTACCAACCATACTAGCAATCATTGACTGCACGGCTAATCCTTCTGTTCGCAAAATATTAGTCGGTGAAAGTCCGAAGATAACGAAAACCGCTCCCCACGTAATTACAAGATAGTATTCACGAGCGTATTTCCAAGTTGAAGGAGAAGCACCGAGCAGGTGAAGGATCGGTGTCTGAAAAATCACCATAATCGCCGTAACGATGATTCCGCAAATAATCGGCGCATAAAAACAGTAACCACTAACAAAGCGAGCAAGCTTATCGCGCTGTTCGCCGAATAACCGGGAGATAACCGAACTACCACCGAGGCCAAAAATATCCCCGAGGGCAATCATTAAAGTAAAAATCGGCGCACCTTGAGAAACACCAGCCACTAAATCAGGGTTCCCAGTTTTAGCAACAAAGAAAGTATCGACCATGTTATAGATCAGGGTCACAGCCATACTGAGGACAACGGGAAGGGCAAGGGTAAAATAGGCCCGTTTAATTGAAGCATGTTCAAATAACTCGTTCATTTTAAAACTCCTTTTGACAATCTGTTAACTATTGTACGCTATCTTAAATCAAGGGTGTAAGACTAAATTTTGGATAATACAAAAAAGCCGTCAGTGTTTACCCTCCAGAAACACTAACGACTTTTGTAAATTTTATTTTTTATTATCATACAAAGTGCGGGGATGCGGCTCGCCCTTAATCTCATGCTTAACATGTTTCAGCATATCATCGATCATTTCAATAACATGCGGGTCGTCTAAAACGTAGTAAACGCGAGTTCCTTCTTTATGACGACATACTAATTGGTAGCGGTAAAGAATCCCAAGCTGTTTCGAGATAATTGGCTGCACGAGGCCGAGATCGTTTACCATTGTTTTGACGTCCGTCTCACTATCTTGGTGACGAAGGTAATATAAAATCTTTAACCTTGTGCTATTGCTTAATACTTTGTAAATTTTAGCAGCTTCATCAATAAACTCTTGTGTTGAAGACATTGATCGCTGCCCTCCTTTTAGTGGTTTTAGTAATTATTATACCAAATTATAAAAGGTTAATAAGATGGGTGATTAATCCACTGTCCCAGAAGACATAACAGCCCACCCCGATGTAGATAACTTTCATTAAGAGTTCGCTATAACGAGTCATCAGTTTCTTGATCGGGGTTAGATTGCCAATTCCTTTAATTAGGAAGACGACAATGACTGACAAGAACGCGATAAAGAGTAATGCCAAACCGAATTGTTTTAGTGACAGGTCTGTCAAAATCGGCAAGAAGATTGAGAGATTGCACCCCGTACAAACAGCGAGGTAGGTGACTAGCGTCGTCAAGATTGGCCCGTGCTTTGGCGCTTTTGCGGGATCTTCATCGTTGTCGTGAAGTGCCATGTAGATAGGAAGAATCCCAAGCACTCCTAGAATCCATTCGGGAAGAAAGAACGCGAGGGTCTTACCAACCATAAAGCTGATGGTTACCAAAATTAAGAGGGCGGCGAGATAACCAATAATAACACTCTTTATATTATAACGATCGAGCAAGCACAATAAAATAAAGAAGAAATCAAGGTTAACGGCAATAAAGGTAATAAAGATAATCCACCAATTCATATTAAACATCTCCTATATATCATTTTCGATATATTAAAGATATACCAAAAATGATATATAGTCAAATTAACCTTCAAAATAAGCATATAGCTTTTCAGCGGTGAGACCTTTCCGTTGTTCAGCGTTGAAATCAGCTTTAATTTCACCATCTTTGAGGACAATGAGGCGATTTCCATAGGTAAGCGCATCTTCAAGATTATGAGTAATCATTAAGGCGGTTAAATGGTCTTTAGTAATTCGCTCATTGGTTGCGTGAAGAAGGTTTAAACTGGTATGCGGGTCTAAGGCTGCAGTATGTTCATCTAGAAGTAAAATATCTGGCCGCTTCAAGGTAGCCATTAAAAAACTTAGTGCTTGTCGTTGACCGCCAGAGAGTGCTCCGGTTGCAGTATTCATACGATTTTCAAGCCCGTTATTCATTGTCGCGGCAAGTTTAGTGAACCGTTCCATATTGCTTTTTAGCTTACGGGGAATAAGATGCCGACGTTCACCACGTTTAGTAGCTAAAAGCATATTTTCAGCAACAGTCATCCGCGCGGCCGTCCCAAGTTTAGGATCTTGGAAGACGCGTGAAAGAAATGAGGTCCGTTGTTCTTCAGTAGTATTAGTAATATCTTGGCCGTTATGCAGAATAGTCCCGCTATCAGCGTGAAGGTTACCACCGATGACATTAAACAAGGTTGATTTACCAGCACCATTTGTCCCTACGATAGTGATAAAGTCCCCCTCATTGATTTTAAGGTTAAGACCCTTAAGAATCGTTGTTTCGTTTGAGGTTCCCTTATTAACAATGGTTTTGACATCTTTGAATTCTAATATTGGTTTACTCATGTGGTCGGACTCCCTTCAAAATTGGCTTTTTAAGGTGAATGCGTTCTTCTAATTGTGGCAGCATCATGCAGATAGCAAGAACAACAGATGAAATAAGGTTCAAGTCATTAGCCGAGAAGCCAAGTTGGAGGACAGCTAGCAAGATGATCCGATAAATAATACTACCGAGGGTCACTGCAACCAGTCGCTGATTTAACGTTAATTCGCCAAATGCTACTTCACCGATGATAATTGAGGCGAGGGCAATAACAATAGTGCCGATCCCCATATTGATGTCCGCATAACCATTGTTTTGGGCAATTAGCGCCCCACAAAGACCGACCATACCGTTGGACACCATTAACCCAATAATTACCATTGTGTCAGTGTGGATTCCTAGTGATTTCGCCATTGTTGGATTGTCACCAGTCGCAATAAAGGCTTGCCCATAGTCAGTTGCAAGGAAGAAAATAAGAAGAATTGTTACGATTGCGATTGTCACGATGCCGATAAAAATACCATCAAAGTATTGCGGGAGACTACGCATGAAAGAGCCGCTAAATAATGTTCTTTGTCCTAGCAAAGAGACATTTGATTTTCCCATAATTCGTAAATTTACCGAATAAGCCGCGGTCATCGTTAAAATTCCGGCTAATAAACTCGGAATCTTTCCCTTGGTATAAAGCAGACCGGTGATTAGCCCAGCAATCATTCCCGCCCCTACGGCAATAAGCGTGGCTAAAAAGGGATCGATACCGTGCGTAATAGCCGCAACAGCACTCGCAGCCCCCAACGGGAATGTTCCTTCAACTGTCATATCAGCAAAATCAAGGATTCTAAATGTAAGGTAAAGGCCGAGACCGAGTAATGCCCATAGTAGTCCTTGCCCGATTGAAGATACGATTAAGTTCATTTGTAAACCTCTCCTTTCGTTTCCGCTTCCTTTTCAAATTGTGGCGGAATTTGTAAATTAAGTTTGCGGGCCTGCTTAAGGTTAAGAACAGGGGTACCGTGTTTCATGTATTCAATTGGCATGTCTGCCGGTTTAGACTTGCCTTTCAAAATCGCTACCGTCATTTTAGCGCCTTGTACCCCTAACGCCCGCTGATTAACACTGTAGGTTGCAACTCCGCCTTGCTTAACCATGGTGTCAGCAGCGGGGAAGACTGGCTTATTAGCAGCGTCAGCATTCTTGACTAATGTTTGCATTGCCCCCGCAATCGTGTTGTCAGTTGGCACAATTACAGCATCGACTTGACTAAGCATTTGTTCTGATACTTGATTTAAGTCGTTACTATTAGCGATTGAATAAGCTTTTAAGTTAATGTGCATCTTTCGGCACTCTTTTTTAATCTGGTGGTAGCCAGCAACGGCAGAGGCATCGCTGGACGTGTAAATTACACCAAGGGTCTTCAGGTGGGGCATAAATTGTTTAATTAGGTTAAGCTGCTCATGGATTGGCGCTTGGTCAGAAACCCCAGTAATATTACCGCCCGGATGTTGATTGTTTTTGACTAAGCCGGCCGCTTTGGGGTCAGTAACTGCCCCCAAAACAATTGGCGTTTTAGTGGTTGAATTAGCTAGTGCCTGAGCCGCGGGCGTCGTAATTCCAAAGAGGACAGTAGAGTTATCGTTTACTAATTTGGATGCCATTGTCTTGAGATTACTCTGGTCACCATTGGCATTTTGATATTCAATTTTGATATTCTTGCCATTATGGTAGCCTTCCTTAGCAAGTTCATCGACATAGCCTTTGTAGATGTCATCTAACGCTGGGTGGTGCATTAGTGTTAATACACCAACCGTTGGGACCTTTTGTTTGCTTACCAGACCATTATTTTCTTTGAAGAATGCGAAACAAAGAAAAGCGACAATAATTGCAATTAAGCCGTACATTCTTTTCATAAAATATCACCTCACAAAATAATAAAAAACGAGAGCCCACCCTACGGACTCTCGTTTTTAAAGGCAAATAAAAAGTCCGCATGTGGATCCATGCGGACTGAAATGAACATCAAACTCAGCCGGCACAGATGCAATCTGTCTTTTCAGGTCGCATCCATGACGAAACAACCTGAATCACCGGCTTTGCCAACGAGTATTAACGTTGATAGTTTGATATGCGTTCATTATACTTACTCCCTACATAATTGATTGTTGTTAAGTATAGCGAATGTTCTTTTTACTGTCAACAGGATTATTAAAATTTACTTCGAAATATTAGTGGCTTGATTAGTGGTAAAATTTGGATAGTAATCGATTCGAGGAGTATTTCAAAATGAAAAAGCAATTGGTTAATCCGTACTTGCCAGCTAATATTTGTATTCCTGACGGTGAGCCGAAAGTCTATGGTGATCGCGTTTATCTTTATGGCTCACATGACATACCAGGAACTAAATTTCCTTGTCAAGGCGACTACCAGTGTTGGTCAGCCCCGGTTGATGATTTAAGTGCTTGGCGAAATGAAGGGATAATTTATCGCCGCCAGCAGGATCCTTACATTAAAAGAATGATGGCTCATAAGCTGTGTCTACCATTTTATAAATATTTATTTGCTCCCGATGTAGTAGAAGTAAAGGGGCGGTGGTACTTATATTATGGAGTAGGGATGTCAGGTGCTGGGATAGGAGTGGCAGTAGCAGACCAACCGACCGGCCCGTTTAATTATTTAGGTCGTGTTCATTATCCTGGACCTGCTGATTTAACCGATATTGATGGTGACGATAAGTTACTTGGGAAAGGCCAGCCAATGTTTACCATGCCGTTAGGAATCCCACACTACCACTTAGCATATTATCCATATGATCCAGCAGTTTTATACGATAATGGTCGTTTATTTTTATATTTTGGCTATCAGCATTGCTATGTGACGGAGCTAAGTCCTAATGACATGCGGACGATGGTCAAAGCGCCAGAAATTCAGAATTACATTTCACCGGATTTTGCAATGAATGGCGGTGGCTGGCGGATGGAGAACGGGGCATCTATTAGAAAATATGATGATCGCTATTATCTCAGTTACTATGCAACAAAGAAGCGAGCTAGTGCGTTATGTTACGCAACCGCAGTTAGTCCATTTGGTCCGTTTTCGTATCAGGGGGTTCTAGTATCGTTAGGGGATAGTGCCTTTCATCAACCGACTGCCTACCTTGGAACGACCCATGGAGGGATGTTTTATGCTAATGGACATTATTATCAAAACTTTCATCGGCAAACAGGAAGTCGTTATTCTGACCGACAGGCATGGCTAGTTGAACTAAAAATGAATCCCAACGGTGCTTTTAGTCCGGCAAAGTTTACTTCACAAGTCCAACGGCAGGGCGGCTTGGCTTGGGATCATCAATATCAAGCCGCTAGCGCCTGTGTCTTTTTAGACCGTAATGGAAAATGTCAAAAGAAAACAACCCCTTATTTGATGATTAAAGATCGGCAACAATGTGTTACCAATCTTCGTGACGGATCAATTGTGGGGTTCAAGTACCTTGATTTTCGCCAAGCCCCGTCTTGTCTTAATTTAACCCTTAATTTCACTGGAAAATACCAAGGAATAGTTGAACTGCTATTAGATCGGCATATTGCAGGAAAAGTAATAATAAATAAGAAATCATCATCTGGAAAAATTAAGATTACGCCGGGGATTCATTCGGTTTGTTTTCGATTTAAGGGCCTTAAAAAGAGTCAGTTTCTTTCTTTTAAATTTAGCGTTAGTGAATAAAAAGTTAATTACAGAAAAAATAACCGCAAGACGTGCGCCTTGCGGTTATTTTATAGCTTTACTCCTAGTTCATGCTGATGTAGAAACTAGGGGTGTAGTAGTTAATGTTACCAGTTTGAACGTTTTGACCAGGTTGTGGTGCTTGGATGTAACCACCATTACCAGTAGCAATTGCAACGTGGTAAGGAGCACTATCGGGACCCCAGAAGTAGAGGTCACCGCTTTGCGCGTTTTGGATATCAGTGTGGTGAGCACCGAGGTTAGTTTGTTGGTATGTAGTCCGGTAGTTTGAACCAAGACCGTATGAGTATTGAACTAAACCTGAGCAGTCAAAACCACCTGGTTGGTTACCGCCCCAAACGTATGGGGTACCAAGTTGTGCTTGGGCTGTAGCAACCGCCGAAGCAGTGGAACCGTTACCTTGACCAGCAGCTGCTTGAGTTGCTGGAGTAGCAGATACGGCCGCAGTGCTTTGTACAGTAGTGCTGCTTTGTGGAGCAGCAACAGCTTCAGTCGCAGCATATGTAGTTTGAGTTGGCGTTGCGGTAGCAGTTGTAGCTAAAGTAGTAACGTTGTTGTTAGCAGCTGAACTTGCTTGGGTTGCATTGATAGTAACGTTAGCCGTGCTTACTTGGGCAGGTGCTTGCGATTGAACGGCAACACTGTTTTGAGCAACGGCACTGTTATCAGATGCAGCAGAAACAACAGTCATTGGTTGTGCTTGGTCGGCAACGTTGCTTGCGTTAGTAGCAGAAACAACAGGAGCATTAGAAGCAACCGTTGATTCTGTTGTTTGAACAGCAGCCTGACTAGCAGTAGCATTGTCAGTTGCGGTTGGCATTGCAACAGTAGCGGCAGCAGAAGCAGTACTGATAGCAGAAGTTGGGATAACTAATTGTTGACCAACGTAAATGACGTTAGGGTCAGCCAATTGGTTAGCTGATGAGATTGAGTCAATAGTAGTTGAGTACTGTTGCGCAAAGCCCCATACAGTGTCTCCTGATTGTACTTGAACTTGGGTGTCAGCACTTGCAGTGTTAGCAACGGCCAATGCACCGGCAGCACCTAATGCGGCAGCAAGAACTTTAGACATAGTTTTTTTCTTAGCGATAATTATTCACTCCTGAATTCGATTTTTTTGATTTTATGTTATGCAACTTTTGTGCACTCTTTTACTATATGATGATATTGTGAAGAAGATATGAAAAATACCTTAAAGTGGGTAATGTTACAAAATTGTTAAGTTGCTGTAATAATTTGGAGTGGGTTTATTCTTTGCTTAAGTGTTTCTTTATGGAAGGAAAAGCTTTAAAAATATGAAGGTGCCCTTCGCACCTAGGACACCCATCATTAAGCTGATCACAGAAAAAAGTTTTCAACTTAAAATCGCAAAAAACATATAATGTGTAATCTAAATGAGAAACCCGAAAATAATTACACATCTCTACTGGCATATGCACACTGTTTTAGAAAGAAAATCACCAGCAGTAAGGTGTAGTAACAAGATTATGTCTTTTGAGATTGTAGGTATTATATATATATATATATAAGTCAAGACTTTATTTCAAAAAAATTTTTATTCTAGAAAAGATGATTGTACTAGCATACCCCAATAAATTGAAGCTCAACCCTAAAATATGATAGTATGGATAGCAGTTTTAGCTCGTAATAAGTAAGAAGGGGAGAATATAATGGCAGTATTAGATGTTGAGGGACTGACAATGAGCTACGCGGATAAAAAGCTCTATGAAGACGCCAGCTTTCAACTAGAAAAACATGAACACATGGGGATTGTTGGTCAAAATGGTGCGGGAAAGAGTACTTTAATCAAAATTCTCATTGGTAAGACACTGCCGGTAGATGGTAGCGTGAAGTGGCAAAAGGGCGTCAAAATTGGTTATTTAGACCAGTATGTTGATATTCCGGCGGGGATGACACTGATTGATTTTCTTCACACCGCCTTTTCGGAATTATATCGGCTTAATGATCAGATGAATCAGTTGTATTCGGACTATGCTGAAAAGATGGATGATGAATTACTAACCAAGGCTGGCCGCATTCAAGAAAAGCTCGATGCAAATAATTTTTATGAGATTGAAACTGAAGTAGAACGGGTAATGAATGGGTTAGGCTTAACTGATATTGGCAAGGAGCATATTGTCTCTGAAATGAGTGGTGGGCAGCGATCTAAGATTATCCTCGCTAAGATGCTTTTAGAAAATCCAGATGTCATCCTGCTTGATGAGCCGACAAATTACCTTGATACAGCGCATATTGAATGGTTGATTAATTACCTTAATGACTTTGATGGAGCTGCAATGATCATTTCTCATGACTATGATTTTCTAGAAAAGGTAACTAATACGATTTGTGATGTGTCATTTGGCAAAATCACCAAATATCGCGGAAGCTTCCAACAGGCAATGCGCCAAAAAGAAGAACGGAAAGAAGCACAAGAACGAGAATATGAAAAGCAACAAGTTGTAATCGAAAAGGCGCAGCGATTTATCCGCAAAAATAAGGCCGGTTCTAAATCGACCATGGCTAAATCGCGGGAAAAAATGCTAGCGCGGATGAAGAAGATTGATCCGCCCGAGGATAACCTTAAGGCAACTTTCCACTTTCCGTATGAGAATACAGGCTCTGCTAATGCCCTTCGAGTTGAGAAGTTATCTGTCGGGTATAACCGTCCACTATTAGCACCGGTCACTTTTTCGATGACAATGGGCGAGAAACTGCTATTTACCGGTTTTAATGGGGTTGGTAAGTCTACTTTGATTAAATCAATTCTTAAAAAGATTCCGGCACTTAGCGGGACCGCCACATTCTCCCCGTCTGCACGGATTAACTATTTTGACCAAGACTTAGAATGGGATGACCCTAGTCTGACGCCCTTACAGACGATTCAGAATATGTTTCCAACAATGCAGCCACGAACAATTCGGACAAAATTAGCCCGAGCAGGCATTAATGCGGCAAATACGATGAAAGAAATGAGCCTCCTATCGGGGGGAGAACAGACGAAAGTTAAGTTGGCGATTCTTGAATTAACGTCTTGTAATTTCTTGATTATGGATGAACCAACGAATCACTTGGATGACGAGACTAAGGAAGGGCTAAAGAAGGCCTTGCAAGAATTTCCAGGAAACCTCATTCTCGTTAGTCATGAGCAGGGTTTCTTTGAAGGATGGCTTGATAAGATCCTCAATGTGGAAAAACTTAGCTTGAAATAAGATTATTTCTAATATCTATGAGACAATGAATTCAAAAGGAGGGAAGAATTATGCTGCCCTATTCGCTTTCTGAAATCATTGTCTTATTTTTTACTTATTCGGTTATTGGTTGGTTATGGGAGACGTTTTACTGCTCGCTTAAGGATCACCATTACGCTTATCGGGGTTTCTTGTTTGGCCCTTATTGTCCAGTGTATGGCTTTGCGGTAACAACGATTTTAATCACTACACAGCCAGTCCAACATAATATTTTTCTACTATTTATAGTAGGGTTTATTGTCGCCTCGATTTTTGAATACGTTGCTAGTTGGTTTCTGGAAAAATTCTTCCATCTGAAACTATGGGACTATTCGCATTTAAAAGGAAATATTCAAGGACGGGTTGCCCCGTAAATCTCATTCTTTTGGGGAATCGGGGTTGTGTTATTGGTTAAGTTTATTCAGCCCGTCGTCCAACGTGTAATTAATTGGGAAGAATCATGGACCCACGGGATGCTCGCTTTAATCATTGTTTTAGTGATGGGGACAGATACGGTTATGACTATGATTAGTGTCAAAAAGTTCCATACGACTACCAAACAGTGGGATGAGCGAGCAATGGCATACCGCAAGAAGCTGGAGAAACGACTTAAAGATGCGGCACCCGAAGAACGTCCGACCCCCAAACATTACCTTCATGACTGGCACCATCAATTTGCTCACCGCTTAAACCAAGAAGGAGCTAGTAAACAATTAAGCTGGAACCATCGTCGTTTGTTGAAGAGTTTCCCAAAGATGAAAGTTACTGATAGTAAGTACTTTAATGATTATAAAAAGGGTCTCAAGAGTAAATAATGGTAATTTCAAATTCTCGCATTATTAATATTAACTGGTTATAATAGCGACAATCGGAAACAAAGGAAGTTTAATGATGAAAAAGGAAACAAAAATAATTAGTGTCAGTGTCTTGGCATTTTTGATCATTTTATTTGGAATTGTGGCAATTGTGATTCATCAGTCACCACAGGTGGAGCGGGAAACACATCCGGCTGATATTACGGTAAACGAATTTATTAGCCAAGTCGCCCCCGCTGCTCAACAAGAACAGAAAAAGTACCACATTCCGGCAAGTATTACCATTGCTCAGGCTGGAATTGAATCTAACTGGGGACGGAGCAAGCTTGCCAATAAGTACAACAATTTATTCGGTATTAAAGCAAATCATGACGATCAAAAAGTGCAGATGTATACGACTGAACACGTCCGCGGTCGGGATATCCAAGTAAAACAAAATTTCACGGTTTACAATAGCTGGGCCGACTCAATTAAGGCGCATACGCTATTAATTATTAATGGGACAGCTGATAATCATGCTCGTTTCCGCAGCGTACAGACTGGTACTGATTACCGACGTTCCGCAATCGAATTACAGCGCAATGGCTATGCGACTGACCCCGACTATGCCAGCAAGTTAATCTACGCTATCCATAAATTTAATCTCGCACAATACGATAATATTAAATAAGTAGGAAAAATCATGAAATTTTTAATCGCACCAGATTCATTTAAAGGAAGCTTGACGGCAAAAGAAGCTGCAATTGCGATTGCGACAGGATTGAAGCGAGTTTATCCGCAGGCTGATTATGAAATTGTTCCCATGGCCGATGGCGGGGAGGGCACTGTCCAATCATTAGTTGATGCGACTGGCGGTAAAATTATGACGGCTAATGTTCACCAGCCGTTCGGTGAAATAGTGCGGGCCGAATATGGACTATTAGGTAATAGTAAAACGGCCGTAATTGAAATGGCAGCGGCGAGTGGGATTCAATATATTAATGAAGAAACAAGAAATCCGTTACTTACGTCAACCTATGGAACCGGTGAATTAATTCGGTCAGCATTAGATCAAAATGTTGACCAGATTATTATTGGTCTCGGCGGAAGCGCAACTGTTGATGGTGGTGCTGGAATGGCGCAGGCTCTTGGGGCACGCTTGCTTTCATCTGCGGGACAAGAGATTCAACCAGGTGGTGGCGGTCTTGCCGATCTTGACCACATTGATATCACGGCATTAGATTCACGCCTTCAGCAAACAAAAATAATTATTGCCTCTGACGTGACTAACCCGTTAACTGGCAAAAACGGCGCAGCGACAGTCTTTGGACCGCAAAAGGGGGCAACCGCTAGAATGATCGCCCAGTTAGATCAAAATCTTCATCATTTTGCGATGATTGTTAACCGGGACCTTGGCCGTAATTTGGAATTTACTCCTGGTAGTGGTGCCGCTGGTGGTCTTGGCTTTGGCTTATTAGCATTGACGAATGCTGAAATGCGTCAGGGAATTGAAATTGTGACTGAGTACAGTCACCTTGCAGAGAAGGCAGTTGGCAGTGATTATGTTTTTACAGGTGAAGGCGGGATGGACTTTCAAACTAAATTTGGTAAGACCCCCTATGGTGTGGCAAAAGTAGCTAAAAAGGTTGTGCCCACCGCGCCTGTAATTGCGCTGACTGGTAAAATTGGTCACGGCGTGGCAAGTTTGTACGAAGAAGGTTTTATTGATGCTATTTTTTCAACACCTAATGGCGCTAAGTCGCTTACTCAAGCGATTCGGGAGGCAAAAGCTGATGTTGCCCTTGTTGCGGAAAACATCGCAAGATTAATTAAAATGCAATAAAAGGGAGCTACGGAAAATTTCCGCAACTCCCTTTTATAATAATCCATGAAACACTTATTAATCTGCTTCGCTTTGAACGTTGGTGGAAGCAATCCGCTCACGACGGAACCAATGAACTAAGAGACCAAGAACTAAACCGACTAGCGCTGGAACTAGCCAGGAAAGCCCCATACTTGCAAGTGGCAGTGTGCTTCGGAGTGACGCAACTGATTGACCAAATGCGCTTTGGCTTACAACTGCTGGGAAAGCAACAACCATATCACCGAGAGCTGGTACCACGGTGAAGAGGACCACGAAGAAGTAAACGACACCATCACGATTGAAGAGTGGTGATGCAACCGATAATAGGATAAGAACCATTGATAATGGGTAAAGGAACATTAACATTGGTGTTGACCAAGCGATGATTTGATCTAATCCGAAGTTAGCCGTCAGGAATGAAGCAAGGCAGCTAAGGGCAAGCCATGCGTGATAGCTAACCTTTGGGAAGTGCTTGTGGAAGTCTTGAGCAAAGGCTGCAACTAATCCAACAGCAGTAGTAAGACAAGTAACTGTCAATAAGAATGCAAGAACGATTTGACCGAAAGCCCCTGCATAAGCGTTAACTAATTGGTTAAAGGCTACCCCGCCATCAGGAGAGACCTTGAACCGCCCAAGTGACATTGCTCCTAGAAGGATCAATAATAAGTAGATAAAAGCGACAGCCCCCATTGAAAGTAAACCGGCTTTAGCAACAACCTTGGAAACATCCTTTTCGGTGCGTTGACCCATTGAGCGAACAGCAGTAACAACCGTAACCCCAAACGCAAGACCAGCAAGAGCATCCATTGTGTTGTATCCTTCAAGGAAACCGTTAGTTAAAGCTCCATGAACGTAAGCACTGGTCGTTGGTGCAGTAGCAGGGTTACCAAGCGGCTTGGCGAAACCAACAACGAAAACAAGGAATAAAAGAACTAAGAAGACAGGGTTTAATACCTTCCCGATGTTAGCAAGGATGTCATTTTCACGATATGAAAAGAAGAATGCAGCAGCGAAAAATAGTGCTGAGAATAATAGCAATGCTAATGATTGGTATTGCTTGTCAACGAATGGTGCAAGACCAACAGTGAATGAAACGGTCGCAGTCCGTGGAGTTCCAAATAATGGACCGATAGTGGCATGGATAAGAACCATGAACACAAGGGCAAAACCAACCCCAAGCGGCCGACCGATATCGAAGACCCCTTCGGCCCGCGTAACAGCAACAGCTAATACTGATAGTAGCGGTAGTAACACCCCGGTGATTAGAAAACCAACGGCTGCCGGTCCCCAATGACTACCGGCTAATTGTCCAAGGTGTAGTGGGAAAATCAAGTTTCCGGCCCCAAAGAATAATCCGAAAAGTAACGACGCAACAACTAAATAGTTTTTGAATGTTAACTTGCGCGATGTTAAATCTTGCATGTTTTCTCCTCCTAATCTGATCCCAACAAAAAAGTCCCTTAGCCAAACTGGCTAAGGGACGCTGAGCGTGGTACCACCCTATCTTTGTATTGCTATTGCTAACAATACCTCACACGTACGGCCATTGCTGGCGATACGCTGACACGATAATGGGTGTAACCACTACAGCTTACTGGTATTTAAGCTGTAGACTCGAAAGTGATTTTCAATTAAAGTCAAAACTGTCTCCTCACACCAACCGAGACTCGCTGAAGTTATCGTTTAACCTACTCTTCTTTCTCATTGCGATCGAATAATTAAATTGTTGTAACTAATACTAACTGATTTTTAATAAAAGTCAACAGTAAATTAAAAATTATTTATATTTTTTCAAATCCTCACTGCTTTCCGCATAGGCCGGGTCACCGTTCAGCGCGCGGGCAACCGCCCGTTCAACGGCTGTATTAGATGTGACGTTAGCAATCGCAAGCGGCTTTTCGTAACGTTTAGCGTGGTGATTGGCAAGTTGGCTGATGCGGTGGTGGATGGCATCGATGCAGACAACCACAAAGTCAGCGTCCCGGATTTCCCGTTTTAATTTACTGCTGGAGACTTTTTCTTCGGCGGAAGCATCCAAACCACGGAATAAACCATGGTGTTTATCAATTACTGGTTTTAGCCCCTTAACCTTATTACGGATGCCGGTGATGACTAGGACCTTTCGCTGGTGTAGGTCGTAATCGAGTTTCTTTTCATAGTCGTGCCGTGGATTAGAAGGTTTTTTAACGACTTTTGGTTTAGCTGGCTGCTTAGTTGTATCGTAATCTTTCTTTTCATGAATCCACCGAATGGAACCATCTTTTGCGTCTGCTAGACCATTGCCGCGGTCATAGTATGCATAATCGATAACCATTCCCGCTTTGATTTCTCGTCCCGGATATTTGAAGGGGTCAATCACAATGGTATTTTCAGGGGCTTCATCCACGATTGAATTTCCCTTAATGGTATTGCTGATCTGGAGAACATCCGAACCAGCAACTTGTTTTAATTCCCCATACTCAATTACATTAATTTTTTCAGGAGTATATTCGCGAAGGTGATCTCCCGTAATCCGACGAATAACAGGAAGACCACGAACTTTTTGGTCATAATCTAATTGCGCGATATCACCATCTTCAACTGGGAAGGGAAGCGAGTGGAGGAGGGCTTCCGGATAGTATCGATGGCTAATCTCTGCTCCGCTTAGTTTGCGGTGAACAATGTACCGATTATCCGCGACCAGCCGTTCTTCTTCGGTAGGCTCTTTTGGTACTGGGACAACAGGCTCGTCCGATACCGGAGTAGTTGAAGCGGAGACTTTTTCTTCGTCGATTGATGGCCCGGTAAGAAGGGATCTTAAAGTCTTACGGGCATGGGGAGACAGTTCATTCCCCGTCGTTTGGACTTTTCGTTGCACAAAGCGGGGTGTTGTCTTCTTTACTGGTGTACTTTGTTGGTAATGGTTGAGGATGTTAAGGATCAAGGTTAAACTCCGCTGCGTCTGCAATAAACTTTGCGGATCGGCAGAGGTATTGTTTAAAAGATCGATTAATTCTTGACGATAATCATAAATTTGCATGACGATTTCCTTTCTTAAAATAAGCTACTAACTTCAATGATAGCAGTATGTTAGTGTGCTGTCAGTAATTAAGTGTAGTTTAGGCGCCTTTCTACGGTATAATAAAAGGCAAAATAAGTATTGCGAGGATAAAAAATGGCACAACGGTTAATAAAATTATTTTCTCATAATGATTTGGATGGTTTTGGAGCACCATTATTGCTTAAGACGCTTCAACCGGTAATGTTTGAAAATACCGAATTTGAGATGACTAACTGCGGGGCAGGACGGATTGATGAAGAACTGAGTCGCTGGATGCAAACAGCAGAGGCCAGCCGTTTTACCGATGTTTATATCATGGATATGACGCCAGATAGTGATTACTCCTTTAAGTTGCTTAATGAACGTTTTGCTAACCATTGGCTCGTCTTTGATCACCATGAAAGTGAAGCGGAATTACGGCAAAAGTATGCCGCTAATAGTATCTCGCCCGCTGATCCAACGGTTAACCCGAGTGCAACAAGTTTAGTTTGGGATTGGCTAAAGACGCAACCAAATTTTGATAAGGTTGAACAACAACGGCAAACGGAATTGGCATACCTTGTAGAGCTGATTCGGGCGTATGATACCTGGGATTGGCAAAATGATCCGGAGATGCCCGAGCAAGAACGGATTGATGCCGATTATTTTGACCAGCTCTTTTGGTTCTATCCGCTCCAAGATTCAGAAGAGTTTGTGCAAAATGTTTTCAATGCTAGTTGGCAACAGTATCAAGAAGCTAACCGGCTATTGATTCGGACGCTTAATGAACGGCGGGCAAAGTATCTTAAGAGTCATTTGAAAGATGTTTTAGTTGCCGAACTTGATGGTCATAAATTCGGAGTAGTGTATGCCAGTGATTACAAGTCTGAAATTGCCCATGAGCTATTAGAAGAGCATCCAGAGGTCGATGCAGCCTTAGTGGTTAGTCCGGTTAGTATCTCCCTCCGTAGCAATGGCAAGTTAGACGTTGCTAAATTTGCGGAGAAGTATTTCAACGGGGGTGGGCATGCTGATGCTGCTGGTGGCCGCTTAACGGTCAACCCGATTGAAGTTGGTGAACAAGCGGTTATCGACGACCTCAAACAGACAATTGCAAACCAACAAAATGAACAAAAGACCACGGAAAGTACGCTGGCAGATAATCTTGATCCAGAAGTTGCAGCAAAGATGGCAGCTTTGTTTGGGAAGAAGTAGGTCATGACAAGAAATAATTAAATTCAAAAGACAATTTAGAGTAGAAACGAGGCTAGCGGCTGAGAATAACAAAATTTTTCTCAGCCGCTAGCTTCGGTTTGCTTTAAAAATAAAATTTAAATTTAATTTTACCTGAAATGTCAATTTAAATTAGAAAAAAGGTGAAAGTTGTTCTTCTGTGACATGACTTAAGAATACTTCTAA
>NZ_RDBR01000044.1 GCF_009663775.1 Lactobacillus sp. 0.1XD8-4 | reverse complement strand
AATGGGACAACTTTTTAAGGCACTAACCCACTAAAACTGTATATTTAAAGGCTACCTATGAAAACTTGACAGATACGCTAAATTACTCGGACTTGTGTCATTAGAGGCCGTTCTGTTACTATTAATTGCAAAGGGAAAAAAGAATAGTTCAAATAAATAATTGAGCATAAGCAGGAATGACAAAAGCAGCTTATACCCAGATTTGGAGGGTAGAAGCTGCTTTTGTCAATTTTTGGATGAACGATCATCTTGCAAAAGCAAGTTAAGCTTATGAGAAGATAGGAAAACATTTCCCCTAAAATATTATCTTGCTAGATCATCGGTATTTGGAGTTATAACATATAGAAGTATTACGTTCTTGGTGAGTCCAGACGTTATTATGGTATCATTAATTTATTACGACTATTACTTATCAGAATCAATAATTAAATTTGTTGGAGGAATCATAATTGACAGTTCACATTACTAATCTTTATGGTCAAAGTTTTCAAAGTACGGCACAAATAGCACAAAATCAAACTGCCAAAATTGGTCGCGAACTAGGCTTTAATGAACTTGGAATTTATAATTATAGTTGGCCAGATGAACCACCGGTTGCTTTAGATACACGGTTTGATGGCATTATTGCTTCAGTCTCTAACAATGATACAGTTATTTTTCAATCACCAAGCTGGAATTCAATTGAATGGGATCAAGCCTTTATCGATCACCTTACACCTTATAATATTAAAAAAATTATTTTTATTCATGACCTTATTCCATTAATGTTTGAATCAAACCGTTACTTACTGCCCAAATTTATCGATTATTATAATAAAGCTGACTTAATTATTGCGCCATCTCAGCCCATGGTTGATTTTCTTCGTACGGAAGGGTTGACGGTCGAAAAAATAGTGTTGCAACACATGTGGGATCACTGTGCTAGTGTTGACTTTACGGTAACGCCGCATAATACAGGAGTGATCAACTTAGCTGGTAATCTGGATAAATTCCAATTGGTAGGACATTGGCATTATCCCGATAATCCTTTATACGCCTTTGCTAAGGTAATTGACATTGATCCAACGGATAATATCAAATTTATGGGCTGGCAATCAGACCCAGTTTTGTTATCAATGTTACGGCATAATGGCGGATTTGGCTTACTCTGGTCTAATGAACCATACTGGCAAAATTATATGCATCTTAATGCTAATCATAAACTGAGTACCTATTTAGCTGCCGGATTACCGGTTATAGTTAATGAGAATATTGCTGAAAGTGAAACAATTTTGCGTAGGGGATTAGGAATAGTGGCTGACAATCTGGATGAAGCTGTCGAAAAAGTACAAGAGATGGACGATCAAGCTTATAATGCGATGGTTCAACGAGTAAATGACTTTGCTCATTTAATTCGAGAAGGATACTTTACTAAGAAAGCCCTAACGGAAGCGGTGTTTGACCTATATTACTAGGATAAAAAGGGATGTTGGTATTGAGAGAAAAAATTTCGGTTATTGTTCCAGTATATAATGACGAAAAATATTTAAAACAGTGTGTTGAGAGCGTCTTAACGCAGAGTTATAGTAATTTGGAAGTTATCCTAGTAGATGATGGTTCAACAGATAATACTCCTGCAATCTGTGAAGACTTTCGTGAACAAGATGATCGTGTTCGGGTAATACATAAGCAAAATGAAGGTGTCGGAGCAAGTAGAAATACTGGAATTGCTATGGCAACCGGTGACTATATTCTATTTATTGATCATGATGACTGGTTGTTCCAAGATCATATTCAAAAACTATATGATCTATTAAAAAAGAATCAAGCAGATATTGCAGTTGCTAATTTTAGTGGTTTCTTGGAGGAAAAAGGTACATTTTTATTTTATGTTCGAGGTGAAGACTATTTTGAAAAAAACTATACCCCTTCCGAATGGTTTGAAATCGAATATGAAGATAAATATAATTTGAATCAGGCCTTTGTTGTTCCTTGGGGAAAGTTATATAAAGCAAGCCTATTTAAAAATATTGTTTATCCAACTAATACTAAAGTAGAAGATGATCTAACAACGTGGAAAGTATATTTGTTAGCTGATAAGATTAGTTATCAAAATGATCCAAGCTATGTTCACCGTATTATGCAGGAAAGCGTTACCGGCCGAGTTAATCAAATAGATGTATACCCGCTTGAAGCTGTAACTGAACGGCTTGCCATGTTAAAACTTTTGGGAATTGATACGACGAACGAAGAAAGGGCATATTATTTGCGCCTTAAGCTTTGTCGGGATAATGCATTAAAAGATGGTAATGTTATTAAGTATCGGGATGCTTTACAAAAAATTGCTATTTTACAAAAATTTCATAAAATGTAAAATTAGCAAGCTTATAATGGAGATATTGTACTAATTAGTGTGGCTTATGTTAATAATAATCAATAGATATGAGGAATGATCGTGATAGAGAAAACACAAGTAAAGAATCTAATTAATCGAGTTGGGATGACTTTGTTTATCTTAGCCGTTTATATCCTTGGGTGTACTGTTCCCGTACCACTTGCAAGGGTTTCAGCTACTTTTCGTCATGTGTTGGCCCATAGTTCAGTTGGAATTATGAGTTTTATGAGTGGGGGAAACTTTCAACGTCTATCGCTATTTATGGTGGGACTAAATCCCTTAATGATTGCTATGTTAATTATTCAATTATTGACGATGCTAAGACTTTTTTACTTTGACACCCTTTCAATGAACCAATTAATGAAAATTCAGCAATGGTTAACGCTGATTTTTGCAGTAATCCAATCAACAGCGGTGACGCTTGGGTTAAACATTACCGCAGGAACATTGGATAGCATAGCGGTTATCTTGATGCTTACTACCGGAAGTATGTTTGTAGTTTGGTTAGGAAATATGAATATGAAATTCGGTATTGGTGGAACTATTACTTTAATTTTATTTAATATTATTTCTGGCTCTTTCCCAACATTGCTACGTTCAATTAAAAACTTAGCCAAACAGCCATATGGTTCGCTTTGGTTATTATTAGCAGCGATTGCTGGGGGTATTGTTCTCGTTTTTTGGGTATCTTTTAATCGTGCTTATTATCCCTTAAAAATGATTAATACCTCGATGAGCAGCCATGATCGGCCGATCATCTTACCGATTGGTTTGAATATGGGAGCGATGATGACCTATATGGTGGGGATGTCCCTCTTGATGGTACCAACCTTATTGGCCAATGTCTTAGGACCGGGATCCCTCTTTGCCAATCCCTATTTTAATATGATAATAAGTGGTGTATTAGCATTTACCTTATTCTACTTTTTTACATTTGTTCAATTTGACCCTAAAGCACAAGCTAAATCTATGTTACAAGGCAATAACTATATCTTAGGTATCCGCCCCGGCGAACCGACAAGAAAATACTTACGAAATATTCTTTTGCATGTATCCTTTCTAGGCGCACTTTTGAATGCAATACAGCTTAGTTTTGGTTTGCTAGGGGGACAAGTCTTAGGAAATTTTGCTGGTCTTGCTATTATTCCAATGAATATGATTATGGTTGTAATGTTTATGCAAGGAATAAAGGACCAGCTCCTAGTGCTAATGTTCCCATTAAAATATGAACGATTAATGAAAGAGGAATAATTATGAATTACCTAGTTCCTGCATGGCATCGGTTGCTTAATGACTGGAGTTGGACCATTCCACGGATTGAATTTGATGACGCGGTTAGTCACATTAAAGTTTTTCAAGAAAGCAAAGTGCCATATTCATTGGTGATTACAGACTACCAACCGCAATTATCAACTAAGTTAAATCAATTGACTATTTTTCCATCGGAAATATTAAATGTTTTTGATTACTTGCAAGGGGTTAATCATCTGGATAATCAGGTGGTAACTTACCATGACTTTGCATGGCCAGCAGATGCGTATTTCGACTTTACTAGTTTTCGGATCGTAGTAATAGTAAAGGGACATCCTTATGCTAAGATAACGTTTGATACTCAAGGTAAAATTTTGTGGATTGATTATTTTGTTAACGATCGTCATACGCGTCGGTTGTTGCTTGATAGTCGGGGATTTGTTTCCCGTGAAGAGCTATTTAATGATCAGGATCAGCCTATACAACATATTTATTATGATGAGCAAGGTTACTGGCGGATTAAACATAATCTCAGCACAGATCAAGTAGAAGTAAATGATCTATTTCCAGCCTTGACTAAACAATTGCATTATGAGCATTTGAGTGAATTGATGGTTGAAGTAGTTCAAAATCACCTCTTGAACCGCTTTGATTCAGATAACGACCATCTGATAGTTACCTTAGATGACCAAGCAAAATTTGATCAAACTGAATATTTGAAATATCAGCCACTCTTTTCGCTTAGTCATTGGCATCCCTATCAGCAGAGTCTAACAAAAATTAATGCTGAGAGTGACAATCAGCTAAATTTATTAGCGGATAATGAAGAAACTCGTGAGCTTATAAAAAAACAAACTGGTATCAATGCACCGGTTATACCGCTATTTCAGTCTCGATTTAACTTGGGTCATAGTCAACGGTTAAGTCAAGAACGAATTGGCTTATTTATTGAAGGTATGACTGATGAAGAGGTACATCAAGTTGTGGAATTAATTTATCAACGTTTAGTCAAAAAGCCGGCTGCCGAGGCGTTGACACTTTTGACATATAGCATTGAAAAAATGCAGTTGGCTCAAGACTGTATTAACCAATTAAAGGAAAAACACCAAGGCGAATTTGTTCTTGCTAGTGAAGCTCCTGATGAAGTTGAAGAAATTCTAACCAAACAGACAAAAATACCTAAGTTAGACATTGATGCACAAAGAATTACAACCCCCGCTGAAATTGGCCGGCAGTTTGACTCCCTACGAATTATAATCGACTGGGGCGCAACGCTTGACGAATTTTTGCAGATTACTGCAATTAGTACTGGAATTCCGCAATTATGTCGACAACCTAATCGGCGGGTTGAGGATCATAAAAATGGCATTATTTGTCCTGCTATTCCCGATATTAATCAGGGACTAGACTATTATCTTGGTAATTTAAAGCATTGGAATCAGGCATTAGTGTACGATGTCCAGTTAATGAATAATTATTCTGCCACTGAATTAATGACTAAATGGCGGACAATCTTAAAAAAGTAAGGTGATACGAGTGCAAGTTTTACAACTTGGTGCAGAAAATTGGGCTGATAAATACCAGCTTCCAAGTGAAATCACTTGGACTTATAATCAATATCCATTAGAAAAGGTCAAACAATTTGACCTTGTAATTATTACCTTGGGTGCCCAACTAACTGATGATTTATGGGAAAAGCTACAATGGCAAGTGGATCCTTACCGTGTACTATACGAACCGCTTGTTGAAAAAAATCTTAGCTCAGCTGGTCAGCATTTTTTGATTTGTCAAGAAGCACGGCAGATTGTCGAAGAACCGCAAGAATTGATTGACAATCTAAACATTCGCTATTTTCCTGGACAGTCGGGAATGCGGATTCCACCGACGAACCTATTACTTAATTCATTAGCGAGTAATTTATTAGATGGAGGACATCTTCAAGTTACTGTTAATACTGACCATTGGAAAAAGATAGGAAATTACCGCCAACAAATTTATATTGATCCTAATCGTTTATTAAAATTCAATCTTGAATATAATCGTGACACAAGTGTTAAAGTTCGCTTGCGGTTCTTTGTTCAAGAAGGAGGCGGTGATGGAAATCTGGCTAATAACTATGTTCTTGACTTCTCAATGGGGAATGAAGAACAGATATTGCCGCTTAAGCCAGCAGATATTCGACGGTTCGTTAGTGTAGGAGTTGAAGTAATAGGGAAAGGTAAACTTACTATTGGAATGCTCCATTCACGCTGGTCTAGAGATGGAAAAGGCGAGTTTCTCCCAGGCGGTAAACGTTTGGTAGACCCTGATACGGGTGCTGATATTGCTTATTATTTTAATCCGGGAGACTTGCAACCGCCATTACACGTTTATTTCTCAGGAGCAAGAGAACTGGAAGGATTTGAAGCTTACCCGCTTTTTCGCCGTAATCATACGCCAGCCTTATTGTTTACTGACCCACGTTTAGCGGTTGGACAGTTTTATACTGGTGAAACTATTGAAAATCAAATTAAATCGACAATTATTAAAACCTTGAAAAAGTTAGGATTTAACCGTCAGCAATTAGTAATGAACGGTATTTCGATGGGGACTTATCCAGCGATTAAATTAGGAGCACAATTATCAGCCTATGCAATCAATGTTGCTAAACCAACTGTTAATTTAGGACGGGTTGCAATTCGCGCTCGACTACAACGTCCAGATGAATTTGATACGATTTTTGATATTGATCGTCAATTAGTATCAGAATTAACTACTGCGCAATTAACACAGTTAGATACCGACTTTTGGAAATTAATGGATAAAAATGACTTAACTCAAACGAGATTTTATGTTGGTTACATGACAAATGATGATTATGATGATTTAGCAGTACCACGGATGAGGGCTAATCGGGCAATTGAACAGGTACCGTTGTTTGTTAGTAAAGGCTTTCAGGGTCGACATAATGATGACCCATCGGTAGTATACTGGTTTGTTAGTAGATTAGCGGAAATTAATCAAACATTCGGACGAGGAGACTAAAAATGCAACAATATGTTAATCAAGGATATTGGGAACCAACCAGTGAATATCCAGCGGGTTCGCAGATAACAATTAATGAAGATGCTAGTGTTGAATTTCATAATGCTCTAATGGCCCCTGGGAAAACCATTATGGCTTGGCAATCAGTATACTCATATCAGGCGACTAAATTAGTTCCTCAATTGCCAATCTTGCGTAATAATCACCGCTATCGATTGCGGGTAACTGCCCAAGCAAAACCTGTTTATTCCCTAATTGTGCGCATAACCTTTTTAGATGCTCAAGAACATGAGATTAGTCACCTTGAATTTCAGCAACGCTCTCTTGAATTTGTTTATCCGGCATCAGCTGTCCAGTACCGCGTCGAATTAATTAATAACGGCCTTACTGACTTAAAATTTCAGCGTTTTGAGATTTGTGATGCTGATCTTCCAGTAAGTGTGCATGAAGACATCTGGATTCATACGCCACTGAATAAAGATAAACCAGGAAAGCTGAATCTCTTGCTAATTGCTGATAGTAAGCGAACTCGTAAGACCATGGGAGAACTTGAAGCTTATGGACCATATCGACTTCAACCGATTAGTATTGCTTGGCAGTCAACAGTAAATATCGTCGAAACGATTAAAAGTTGGCTAATTAATAACCGCGAATTAAATGCTAATATAATTAGTACGGTGCCACAGCTTGATCAGGTTGCGTTAAGTTTAAAAATGGAAATTCCATCAGTTAAGACAATAATTACTGACCGTGTAATTCCTGATTCTGACTTAGCAGATGTGGTTTACCCTGTAGTTGTACCATCGTTTTGGAGTTCATCAGTATTAATTAACCCTGATTGGCCAATAATTTTTTCTACGATTCAAAAAATTAATGCGAAAGAGGAATAGTCAATGGTAAATGCTAGTTATCGTTTAGCAAAAGTTAAACGCATTTTGCATAAGGTTAATGCCCTAACCTCCCAAATGCGAGCGATGAGTGATGAAGAACTACAATCTCAAACCCAAGTTCTAAAAAGAGAATTAGCTAATGGCAAGACAGTTGATGATATCTTACCGCAAGCCTTTGCGACCATTCGTGAAGCTGATTACCGTATTTTAGGGATGTTTCCGTATGACGTTCAAGTAATGGGCGCCATTGTCTTAAATCAGGGTAATATTGCAGAAATGAAGACAGGTGAGGGTAAGACCTTAACAGCGACAATGCCCCTTTATTTAAATGCATTGACGGGAAAGGGCGCAATGTTATTAACCCCTAATGATTACCTTGCTCAGCGGGATAAAGAACAACTACAACCAGTTTATGAGTGGTTAGGATTAACGGTCAGTCTTGGCTTTTCAACCGATGATAAAAAAGTAACGCCCCAGATTAAGCGGGGGTGGTATGATGCTGATATTACTTATACAACGGCTAGTAGCTTAGCGTTTGACTATCTCTTTAACAATCTAGCTACCCGTCGAGAAGACCAATACCTGCGACCGTTTAACTATGTCATTATCGATGAAGTTGATGCAATCCTGCTTGATGAAGCAACTTCACCTTTTGTGGTATCAAGTCGGCCGACAGTTCAATCGAATCTATATGGACTCGCAGATGAATTTGTCCATACACTCCAACCCAAAGTAGACTATAAATTAAATGAAGACCAGAATGCCGTTTGGCTGACCCTTCACGGTATACGACAGGCTCAACGTTTCTTTCGGGTACCTGACTTATTTATCAGTGAGACACGGGAAATATATCGGCATATCGCATTGGCATTACGAGCTCACTTTATTATGAAAAATGGTCATGATTACTTGGTTAGTGAAGGGGAAGTTGTCCTGCTTGACGAAGCTAATGGCCGGTTAAAAAAGGGAGTTAAAGTTAATACAGGATTACACCAAGCGGTTGAGGCTAAAGAGCATGTTGACTTAACTCCTAATCAGCAAGTAGCTGCCTCAATTACATTTCCCAGCCTATTTGGGTTATTTAATAAAATTTCTGGAATGAGCGGGACCGCTAAAAGCGACGAACACGAATTTTTTGAAGTATATAAGATGCGGGTAATCCAAATTCCAACCCGTAAACCGGTGATTCGGCATGATTATCCTGAAGAAATTTATGTAACTACCCGGCAAAAATTAATTCAAGCACTTGATGAAGCAATTGAACTTCATCAAGCTGGTCGCCCCATTTTATTAGTTGCAGGTTCGGTGGAAAATTCTGAAATTATTTCTGAATTATTATTGGATCGGGGAATTCCGCATAATGTCTTGAATGCCTTTAATATTGCACGTGAGGCGGCTATTATCAAAGATGCTGGTCAAAAGGGTGCGGTGACTGTTGCTACTAATATGGCTGGTCGGGGAACTGATATTAAACTAGGCCCAGGTGTTAAAGAATTAGGCGGTTTGGCAGTGATTGGCACCGAGATGTTGCCGACACGAGTAAAATTACAACTTGCTGGTCGGGCTGGCCGTCAAGGTGATCCGGGATCAAGCAAATTTTATATATCCTTAGAGGATAGTTATCTTGCACAAAATAGTACAAAGAGGTTTAAAAATTATTATCGTCGTTTACAACAACACTCTACCAGTAGGGCGCTAAAAAGTCCTCGATTAAAGATGAGTATTACGATGTTAAAGGACCGGGTAGCAGCTAACCAGCAGATGTCACGAAGTAATGTTAATAAAAATGAAGTGGCATTAAAAATCCAGCGTCGCAATCTTTATCAGCGCCGTGACCAGTTAATGGACAATCCACATTTAGAAAAAGTAGTCGGCAAGTGGTTGCATCGCGGTATTTCATTATATTTGGCTACTAAACCCAAATGGACGGCCCATGATCTTCGTCGGTTGATGAATCAACATTTTACTTATGCAGTTGTTGAATTGCCAACTGATTTAGAATACACTTCGGCTAATTTGCAATCATACTTAGAACAATTTTGCCAAACTACTTTAAGTAAACAAGCTAAAAAATTGATTAACCGTCAACAACTAAATCAATTCTACCGAACAGCCCTTCTTAATGCTTTAGATAGTTGCTGGATGGATCAAATGGACTACTTATCCAAATTAACGATGCGGGTTCAACCATGGGGAAACACCCAGCGTAATCCGAGCTTTTTATATCAGGAGAAGGCCTATCAGGCATTTGAAAAAATGTTTGACCGAGCAGCACAAAAGGCGGTAGATAATTTGATGTTAAGTAATATTAGTTTAAATGATGATAATAATCTAGTTGTCCAGTTTAATTAACGGAGGGACAAGATGACTGTATATAATATTAATTTAGGAATTGGTTGGGCCAGTAGTGGAGTCGAATATGCTCAGGCCTACCGTGCTCAGGCGTTTCGTCAAGCTAAAATTCCTGCTAAATTTGTTTTTTCAGATTTGATTTTAGGGAATAACATTGCCGATTTAACAGAAAATATTGGCTTTGATGATGATCAAATTATCTGGTTGTATAATTTCTTTACCGATATTAAAATTTCCGCATCGACTTTTCTCTTATCTTCATTTTTGGAGCAGGAACAATTATCGCAACGTGGCTTTAAACTGCAAAATGATTCAGGCAGCAAAGAAATTCGCTACCAATCGGATCAAGAGGCCTTAACGATTATCCCGCGTTATAGCGATCGCCAAAAACAGACTATCGATCAAGTGAGTTATGTTGCTAATAATCTGCTTATTAAACGCGATTTCTATTCTTATACCAAATATGCCACGGAATACTATAGCGGGGATACTAAAGACAACCACGTAATTTTTCGCGAATTTTATAATGAAGATGGTTCTATTGCTTATACCCAGCATCTCGATGGTACTAACCAAGAACTGTTTGAATTTCCGCAGCAATATTTTTATACTAAGAGCGATCTATATCGGGAAATGCTACGTCGAATAGATTTTAAGGATACAGATACGATTATTTTGGATCGGATGGATGAAGATAAGCAATTGATTAACGGTCCGCTAATTTTTGCCCACCATGGACAAGCAAAGTTATTTGTTGCAGTTCATGCTGACCACTATGACAAGCATTATACTAATGAGCATCAAGTATTGTGGAATAATTTTTACGAATATCAATTTACCCATTATGATAATGTTGATTGTTTTATTGTCGCGACTAATCAACAACGGCAATTATTAGGCAAGCAGTTTAAACACTATTATCATGCTGTGCCACGGATTGCGACTATCCCTGTTGGAAGTTTAAGCAAGTTAATGAAGCCAACTGAACAGCGAAAGAAACATTCATTAATCACCGCTTCACGATTAGCCAATGAAAAGCATATTGATTGGTTAGTTTCGGCAGTGGTAGCTGCTCGCAAAGTAATTTCTGATGTTACGCTTGATATTTATGGAGCGGGTGGTCAAGCTGGTCGGTTGCAGGAATTAATTAAGAAGAATCATGCGGATGACTATATTAAGCTAATGGGGCAGCATGATTTAAGCCAGGTTTATCAACGGTATGAGACTTATATTGCTGGTTCAACTAGTGAAGGTTTTGGCCTAAGTTTATTGGAAGCAGTTGGTTCGGGACTGACAATGATTGGTTTTGATGTTCCATACGGTAACCAAACCTTTATTGATAATGAGCAAAACGGCTACTTATTACCATATGAGGAAGATTGGAGTAATACTAAGAAGGAAACGGCCCTAACTAATGCCATCATTAAAACGTTTAGCACTGCTGACTTAACTAAGTTCCATGAGCATTCTTATACATTGGCTGAACCTTACTTAACGAAAAATGTTGCTGAGCAATGGCAGCAGTTATTAAAGGAGGACGCGCATGCTTAATCTCTTTGACAATTTTGATCAAGCCTCATTTGACTTACTCCGTTCTCAAAGATCTGCTCAGATTAAGATTCCAACGGTTGTAATAAATGATGATGGTTTTCTTCCTACTGAAGTCGAATCACCAATTAAATTTTTTGGTCAATACAACCAAAATAGATCATCACTATATTTTGACCAATTACCTGTGCCAAAATATTGGCGAATTTTAAGTACCTCCTCGCGTGGAGAAGTTTATGATCTAGACCAAAAGCGGGCAAATATCATTTACCATTCTAATGATAATACTCGCCAAGTTAAAGCGGTTCAATGGCTCGACCGTCAAGGGGAAATTAGTTGGACTGACCATTACAATAATTATGGCTATCATTTTGCCACGACCTTTTATAAAAATGGTCAGCCAATTTGGCGCAAATATTATAATAAACACCAGGAGACTTTTTTAACATGGAATTTACGTGCTGGGAGCCTCTTTCTCACTAATAACGGTCAGAAACGTTATTTTGCTTCGTGGATTGAATTTGTTAAATATTATTTAACAGTTCGGCATTTTAAACTTGATCATGTTTTTTATAATACTTTGAACCAAGGCTTAAGTGTTACGCTGGCTTTGCCTAATAATGGGACGGATACTCTTTTTTGGCATGAACCTTTAACTGGTAACGATTTACCTGGTAATATGCAATTCTTAATGGAAAACTCGACACGGACTAAACATATTATTTTCCAGCGCTACTCTGATTGGCAACGCATGAGATCCGCGCTAACCGATAATGAACATGTTGATTTTAGTTATTTAGGGATGATTTATCCACATCCACGTGGAAATCAGCTACGACCAGAAGCGCTTATCTTTACTAACTCTGATGAAATTGTTGAGTTAACAACGCTAGTTAAACAGTTGCCACAGGTTAAGTTTCATATTGCCGCGGTTACGGAAATGTCTGAGAAATTACTTGCCTACCAACAATATTCGAATGTAGAACTTTATCCCAATGTTAGTCGGCAACGAGTAAAACAGTTAATCGCTGATTGCGATATTTACCTTGATATTAATCGTCAGAATGAAATTTTAGATGCTGTGCGCGGAGCCTTTGAACAAAATATGTTAATTTTAGGTTTTGATGAGACTTTACATGAGGCGCAATTTGTAGCTCCGCAAAATATTTTTAAGGTTACTGAAGCTAAAAAAATGGGAAAACAAATCCTAAATGCCTTACTAAAACCAGCACTGATGAAAGAATTAATCGATACACAGCGAAAATTAGCTAGTGAGGTTAGTGTCCAAGATTATCGTAATCAGATAGGAGCATTAGAACATGACTAAAAAAGATGAAGAACACTCCAAAACATCGCTAGCTCAACAAGATGCCTTAAAGCGGCTAGATCAGGTAGAGGAAGAGAAGCGGAAACCTTATAAAAAGAAGAAAGAACCGATAAGTTTTCGTTCAATCTTGATGACATTATTATTAATGTTGATTCTTGTTTTAATGATTGGTAGTTATTTTCTGCGTTAAAAGGTAAGAAAATAGAACTATTATAGAGACTGGGAATATCTTTCCTAGTCTTTTTCTCATTGCAATTGATACGAATACTTGGTATATACTTAGTTAGTTGATATAAAATCTTTATAACGTTAGGGGAGATTATAAAATGAAAGTAATAGCACTAACCGGGGATTACGGATATCTAAATCAAATTGAAACAACAATTAAATCGATTATGGTTCATAATCGCGATGTAAAAATTTATGTGATTAATCCTGATATTCCGCATGAGTGGTTTGTAAATTTGAACTGTTATTTAAAACAAATTGGTTCAGAAATTGTTGATAGAAAGGTTGATCCTGAATTTCTAGACCAAATGCATAGTTCATTTGGTCATATTAGTGAATCTACTTTTGGAAGAATACTAATTCCTAATTTAATCCCAGAAGATAAAGTGCTTTATTTAGATAGTGATTTAATTGTTAAAAGTAATCTAGATGATCTTTTTAAAACTAAATTTGGAGATAAGTTATTATTAGCTGTACAGGATTATCAAGAAAGTACGCAGTTTAACGCTGGGGTAATGTTGATTGATAACCGTAAGTGGAAAGAAAAACAAGTAATGAATTCGTTAATAAATATGGGAAAGAATCCTAATCTTTTGAATGGGGACCAAACCATTATTAATGATTTCTTTCAAGGCCAGATTGGCGAGTTAGATTTAACTTATAATTATCAAATTGGTTTTGAAAAAGATGCCTTTTGGAATGATTTAGCTCAAACTTTATCATATTTAGATGAAGTAAGAAATCCCAAAATTATTCACTATGTTACTAGCGATAAGCCATTTAATTTAATATCAACTTCAAGTTTGCGTGATAAATGGTGGTATTATAAGCGATTAGAATGGTCGGATATTATCTCTAAACATGGAGACTTTGATAGAAGTGAGATTAAAGATCTATCTTTTGATGGCGAAGCCTTTTTTCTCACTAATATGGCGGAAACACAAAATATTGAGCAGCTAATTAAGAAACTGCCAAATGTTCACTTTAACATTGCAGCCTATACTAATATGGCTTTTCTGTTAATAAAGCTAACTCAGTACGATAATGTTACCCTTTATCCTGCTATTGTGGCTAAAACTCTTAACAAGTTGATTAATCAAGCAAATGTTTATTTAGATATCAATTATGCTCCTAAAGCAAATGAAGTAATCAGAAGAGTAATAAATAAAGGCATCCCGATGTTTGCTTTTGATCAAACCAAATCGTCAGACTTAAAATATGATAATTATCATGTGTTTCACGATGATCAAATTGAAGAGATGGCAGCTGCAATTAGAGATACAATTAAAAATAAAGATAAACCTAAGTCGGAGTTTAATATTGAAGTAAAAGACATTAATGAATCGCTAGACTTGATTTTAGAAAATAATAAGTCGGTAGTTCGTTTTGGGGATGGGGAGTTTGACTTAATCAGAGGGCAGTCAATTCCTTACCAAAGCTATGAACCAACACTGGCGGAAAGATTGAGAAGTATTATTTTAAGGGGAAACTTTAATAATACTTTAGTCTGTTAACCAGATGTTTTTAAAGGCTTAGATCGCTACACTCATTATGCGATAAATTTTTATGAACCTACTTTTTTCCCTAATAATTATAATTTTTTGAAGGAAATTGAAAAAACTAATAACTGGTATGGGTCGACTTTTATCTCGCGCCCTTATATTGACTTGGTTGATAAAAGTAAGAGTGCCGAGACTTTTGCAAAATTAAAACAACTTTGGGAAGAAAAAGATCTCTTAATTGTCGAAGGAGCGTTAACAAGGTCAGGAGTTGGCAATGATCTATTCGCCAATGCTCAATCAATTAAACGCATTGTTTGTCCATCTAAAAATTCATATCAACAAATCGGTCAAATTGAGCAAGCAATTAGGGATAACGCAGAGAATCGCTTAATCTTACTAATGCTAGGACCAACAGCTAAAGTGATTGTTGATGATTTGCAAGACCTAAGTAATCAAATGATTGATATTGGCCATATTGATTCAGAATATGAATGGTTTAAGATGGGAGCTACCTATAAAGTTAAGTTAGCAAATAAGCATACCGCCGAATTTAATTACGATGAGGATATTTCAGCAGTCCATGACCAGATTTATCAAGATGAAATTGTAGCAAGGATTGAATAAAATGAAAACAATAGTATTAAGTGTAGATTATCGTTGGATTGATAAAGCTGAGACCACGCTAAAATCAATTGCTGCTCATAACAAAGTAAATATATATATTATCAATCCTGATATTCCCCATGAATGGTTTGAAAATATCAATCAATGTCTTCATAAACAAGGGTCCCAAGTTATTGATCGAAAAATTGATTTAGCAAGATTTGCGGATATGCCGATGCCAGATTCGCGGATTTCACAGATGGTTTATGGTAAATTTTTAATTCCAGAAATAATACCAGAAGATAAGGTCCTTTATCTTGACAGTGACGTAATTGTTGATAAAAATTTAGACCAGTTATTTGCAACGAAAATCAATGATCGACCGCTTTATGCTGTCTTGGATTACTTTAATCCATCACAATTTAATTCGGGAGTGCTTTTGATTAACAATGCTTTCTGGCGAAATAATAATATTGGTAATCAGTTACTGAAATTAGGCCATGACTACGATATTAATAATACTCAAGTAATCATGAATGAAGGCTTCGCACAAAACTATGGTCGCTTAGATCCCTGGTATAACTTTCAAATAGGCCATGAAAGAAAAAGCTATTGGAATGATAAAGGCAGTTTTTATGCCTATTTTGATGAAGTCACAAATCCGGTAATCATTCATTATATCGGAAAAGATAAGCCGTTTAATATTGTGAATACTGTTGATTTGCGAGAAAAATGGTGGCATTACCATAATATGGACTGGTCAGCAATTGCTGCTAATAAAGATGAAGCTACAAGGACAAGTAATTATGTGGCCGAAGCATTCATCTTTACTAATGTTGCTGAAACACAAAACTTAGAAGCATTAATTCAGCAATTACCAAATGTTCATTTCAATATTGCAGCATATACACCAGTTAATTTTTTGTTAAGCCATCTTTCTCAATATGATAATGTGACAGTCTACCCAAGTGTGACAGCAAGAAAATTAATTGAATTAATTAATACATGTGACATATATCTTGACATTAATTTTGGGGAGAAAGAAAAATACGTTATTGAGCGTATTATGAAAAGAGAGGTTCCTATCTTTTCTTTTGAAGCATCGAAATCTGCGCACCTAGAATATAGTAATTACCATTTATTTAATAATAATCAAATTGATGTGATGACAAAGGCGATTCATTCTTCAATTAGTGAGAAAAATATCTACTCAATTCCAAGGCTCTTTAACATCCATGTGAGAAGCGTTGATGAATCTTTGAATCGGATTTTACAAGAAAGGAAATCAATGATTCGTTTAGGCGACGGCGAACTTACTTTAATTAACGGGCAGGGAATTGATTATCAGACTTATGATGAAAAGCTTGCTCGACGATTAAAGCAAATTCTTCTTAATGGAAGTAATGCAAAGTATGATGTAGGATTACCAGACGTATTTGACGGGCTTCAAGCATATGGACAATATACTAAAGATTTTTATGAAAATAATTTTTTCCGTAATAACCAACGGATTCTTTCGGCCGTAGCCAAAACGAATAGTATTTATAGCAATACCTTCGTTTCACGCCCCTATATTAGTTACCGTGAGAAGAGTAATAGTGGACGCTGGTTTAAGAAACTAAAACAAGTTTGGGATAATCAGGATATTTTAATTGTCGAAGGAGCGTTAACAAGGTCAGGAGTTGGCAATGATCTATTCGCCAATGCTCAATCAATTAAACGCATTGTTTGTCCATCTAAAAATTCATATCAACAAATCGGTCAAATTGAACAAGCAATTCGGGTTAATGCAGAGAATCGCCTAATTTTACTAATGTTAGGACCAACAGCTAAAGTGATTGTTGATGATTTGCAAGATCTAAGTAATCAAATGATTGATATTGGCCATATTGATTCAGAATATGAATGGTTTAAGATGGGAGCTACCTATAAAGTTAAGTTAGCAAATAAGCATACTGCCGAATTTAATTACGATGAGGATATTTCAGCAGTCCATGACCAAGCCTATCAAGATGAGATTGTCGCAAGGATTTCAGATAAAGAATAGCAAGCACTATTTATTGCGATGACCTTTTAAATATGAAGATAAAAAACTGAGTTAATTCTCAGTTTTTTTATTATGCGATTATTTAAATGTTTGTCATGCAAATGCCTATATAAAGGCTAAAGTACCAGTATAAAAAGTATAAAGCTTGTTATAATAAGATATTTTATTTTTGCTGATGATAGGTGTACAATAGTTGATAGCAACAAAATCGCTTATCAGTAGATTAGGCTGATCGAGCAGAGAGGTGGATTATATGTCTAAACACAAGAATGAACAGGAGAATGGAAGTAAGGTTAAACTCTATAAGACTAAGCATGGTTGGTTTAGTGCTTTAACACGTTTCTTTAAACTTTTCTCCTTCAGATCTAAAAAAGAAGTAAAGCCTACTAATTTTAACGATCTTGACTCAATCAAGGACAAGCATGACGATGTACCTGATGCATATAAAAAAGGTGCTGCAACAATGGCAACATTATTGGGTGCCGGAGTTGTAGGTACTTCAAATCCGACAGAGGCTCATGCTGCAACTACTACAGTCGATCAAAGCTCACAAGTAGTGGGATCTGGTTCAACTTCAACTAGTACCTCAACAAGCCAAACAACTGGTTCTACATCAACTAGCACTTCAACTACATCTGGTTCGGCTTCAACTACGGCCAGCACAGCTAATTCTACATCAACTAGCACTTCAACGACCACTAGTACCAGTGGCTCAAGCTCGACCAGTCAATCAACCACGGGGTCCGCTAGTACGTCAACGAGTACATCAGCTAGCACCTCGACTGCTTCTCAATCTGGATCAACTTCCACCTCGACTAGTACCAGTGGTATGACTAGTTTGACAACGACAACTGGCTCCTTGGCTGGTGGCAATAATAATACGGATGATAATGCAGCAACCGTAATCCCAACTGAAGAAGCTCAGACATCTGTTGCTCAAAGTCTGTTGACTCAAAATACTGTTAATAACACTACTACTGCTGCCACTGCTATGCTTTATAACACTAATCTCATTCAATTGCGAGCTGCAAATGGTAACAGTATTACGGTTAATAATAGTGTAGACTTTAATAATGCATTAAATAATAATAATATTAGTGAAATTAATTTAGCAGGAGATGTTACCACTAGCACTGGAGCTACTATCACTAATCGTGATCTGACAATTAATGGTAATGGAAACAAGATTTATGTTGATAATGATGGATCACGTACAATAATTAACAATGGTTCGGTAACAGTTAACAACGCTATTATTTATAATGCTAATGTGCATGGTGCCTTTGACCTTGAAACTTCAGTTGGACCTGCAACATTAACTTACAATAATGTCACTGCATATGGTGGAACAGCAGTATTTACTGATACCACAACTGCAAATCAAAAGACGTTTGAAGTGCAGGGTAATACTACTATTAATTATGTCACTAGTTACACGAACCAGAGCAATAATACAGTTAATACTACTACCTTTACTGTTAACTCTGCTGGAAGTTCCCAAGTATACGTTGGCGGCAAGGTAATTGTTCATGACGGTGCTAACTTTACGGTTAATGGTTCTGATGGCACTAATCGAATTAATAATAATATTGAAATTAAGGGCAATTTGACTGACCATGGCTTAATTATTGGTCAAAATGCGACGGTTAACCTTAATGGTGCTGACCGTGGAAACGTTTTGATTGATCAAATTATATCAACTGGGAACCAAAATACAGTTACGGTTGGTGAAAACTCAAAGGTTGATATGGAAGCTGGGCATGTTAATATTTTGATTAACAACCGAGGCCCCAAGAATATCACTTTTGCCTCAAACTCCCAAGTTAACTTAAAAGTAAACCATTCATTAGATTCGGCAAATAATATCTATGTCGGTGACGGTAACATTGTCACTTATAGTTCAAATACTTACTATAACGCTGCATCGTGGGGAGCAACTAATGCAGCGCAGAACTCAAATTCGTATGTAACTAATATTACTTTTGCCCAAGGTTCGAGTGCTACCCTTACCGTAGATAATGTAAATTCAAATAATATTGCTTCAGCGGACAGAATAAATGTTAATATTACCGATCCAAGAATCGTTACGTTAAATAATACTGGTGGAAACGCATATTCTACATTAAAGAATGCTACTGGAGTAATTGCAAATCAAGCTGCTTATGATGGCCTTTCATACACTACCAACAATTTTAATGTCAATGTTAATAATAGTAGTGTTCGAGTAGTTAATAACGGAAATGTCGAGCAGTCAGATTATATGGCATCAAATGTTGATGCGGTTACTGGTGATAGATTAACAACTGATGCTGGAAATATGGTTATGATTAACGGTGACAGTACCGCTCAACAAAATGCTGTTGATATTACTAACAAAATTTCCGATGATGGAACAACCCAAGTAGTTTATAATAGCTGGTCAATTCCATCAGCAAGTACTTCAACAAGTGAAAGTATTGTAATCTCGCAATCTACTTCTACAGAACAGTCAATATCCGAAAGTCAACAAGTTAGTCAATCTGTGTCACATTCTATTAGTGGTTATACAAGTGCATCTGTATCGGAAAGTTTAAGTAATTCGACTTCAAAGAGTGGATCTATAAGTGAAAGTGAAAGTAATTCTGCCTCAGTGAGCGAAAGTTTGAGTAACTCCGCATCGATGAGTGATAGTTTAAGCAATTCTGCCTCAATGAGTGATAGTTTAAGCAATTCTGCCTCAATGAGTGATAGTTTAAGCAATTCTGCCTCAATGAGTGATAGTTTAAGTAATTCTGCATCGATGAGTGAAAGCTTAAGTAACTCTGCCTCAATGAGCGAAAGCATGAGTAACTCGGTATCAATGAGTGAGAGCCTCAGTAACTCAGTATCGATGAGTGAGAGTTTGAGTAACTCAGTAAGCATGAGCGAAAGCTTAAGCAACTCAGTATCGATGAGCGAGAGCCTCAGTAACTCAGTAAGCATGAGTGAAAGTATGAGTAACTCAGTATCGATGAGTGAAAGCTTAAGTAACTCAGTAAGCATGAGTGAAAGTATGAGTAACTCGGTATCAATGAGTGAAAGCTTAAGCAACTCAGTATCAATGAGCGAGAGCTTAAGCAACTCGGTATCAATGAGCGAGAGCTTAAGTAACTCGGTATCAATGAGCGAGAGCTTAAGTAACTCGGTAAGCATGAGCGAAAGCTTAAGTAACTCGGTATCAATGAGCGAGAGTTTGAGTAACTCAGTCTCAATGAGTGAAAGCATGAGTAACTCGGTATCAATGAGTGAGAGCCTCAGCAACTCGGTATCAATGAGCGAGAGCTTAAGCAACTCGGTATCAATGAGTGAGAGTTTGAGTAACTCAGTATCAATGAGTGAGAGCTTAAGTAACTCAGTAAGCATGAGTGAAAGCTTAAGTAACTCAGTCTCAATGAGTGAAAGCATGAGTAACTCGGTCTCAATGAGTGAAAGCTTAAGTAACTCAGTAAGCATGAGTGAAAGCTTAAGTAACTCAGTATCGATGAGCGAGAGTTTGAGTAACTCAGTAAGCATGAGCGAAAGTTTAAGCAATTCGGTCTCAATGAGTGAGAGTTTGAGTAACTCAGTATCAATGAGCGAAAGTTTAAGCAATTCTGTATCGATGAGTGAGAGCTTAAGCAACTCGGTATCAATGAGCGAGAGCCTCAGTAACTCAGTATCGATGAGCGAGAGTTTGAGTAACTCAGTAAGCATGAGTGAAAGCTTAAGCAACTCAGTATCAATGAGCGAAAGCTTATCTAACTCAGTATCGATGAGCGAGAGCCTCAGTAACTCGGTCTCAATGAGTGAAAGCTTAAGTAACTCAGTAAGCATGAGTGAGAGTTTGAGTAACTCGGTCTCAATGAGTGAAAGCTTAAGCAATTCTGTATCGATGAGTGAGAGCTTAAGTAACTCAGTATCGATGAGCGAGAGCCTCAGTAACTCAGTAAGCATGAGCGAAAGCCTCAGCAACTCGGTATCAATGAGTGAGAGTTTGAGTAACTCAGTATCGATGAGTGGGAGCCTCAGCAACTCAGTCTCAATGAGTGAAAGCTTAAGTAACTCGGTAAGCATGAGTGAAAGTTTGAGTAACTCGGTATCAATGAGTGAGAGTTT
>NZ_RDBR01000043.1 GCF_009663775.1 Lactobacillus sp. 0.1XD8-4 | reverse complement strand
TTAGTTTTAACGCTAATTTTGGTCATATAAAATACCCCCAGAGTTGATTTCCAACTCTGGGGGTACACGTCATAGTTCATCCCTTTTAATATTGTACAAAGTTAGTTTGAGGTATCTTTTGTTTAATGTATAACAGTGGTAAAATTAACATTTAGTTTGAAAAAGTTAAATGAGGTTATTATATGAAGGTCATCAAAAACTATTTATATAATGCAGGATATCAAATACTATTAATGTTGGCCCCTGTTCTTACAACTCCATATGTTGCTCGTGTTTTGGGTGCAAATAATAATGGAATAAACACCTATACAAATGGATGGGTAACATTTTTTTACTTAGCAGGACAACTTGGAATATCTCTTTATGGTAATCGCGAGATAGCATACCAACGAAAAGATAAATATAAGAGATCAAAAGCATTTTGGGGAATTATCACTCTTCAAATATTTACTAGTTCAATTGCTTTAGTTGCTTATTTGCTAGCTGTATTTTTATTTAGTAGCGCATTTAAGGTTTATTTTTTACTCCAAGCCTTATGGATTGTAGCATATGGAATTGATATTTCATGGTATTTTATGGGAATGGAAGATTTTAAAAAAACTGTTTCTAGAAATACAATAGTAAAACTAATAACGATTGCACTCATATTCATTTTGGTTCGTAATCAAAATGACTTAGCTAAATATATTTTTTTACTGGGATTTGCACAATTAGCGGGTAGTTTAACTTTGTGGCCATACTTGAGGAAGAACATTCAATGGGTAAAAATTCGAGAATGGCATCCATTAAAGCATTTTTATCCAGCGTTATTACTATTTATTCCAACAATCACTACACAAATTTATCTTGTGGTTAACCGAATCATGCTAGGAAGAATGGCTCCTCAAGCGGCTGTATCACAATTTAATTTTGGGGATAATATCGTTAAACTTGTTTTAGCGATTGTAACTGCAACCGGAACAGTTATGCTTCCTCATATTGCAAATAAGTTTGCTTCGGGAGATATAAAAGGAGTTCGGGAAAGCTTATATAAATCATTTGATTTTGTTACGGCGATTGCGGTTCCGATGATGTTTGGATTGATGGCTATTGCTTATAAATTTGCACCATGGTTTTTGGGGAGTGAATACGGACCAACAGGAGGAGTAATTTTTTGGGAGGCACCTGCTATTTTGATGATTGCGTGGAGTAACGTAACTGGGACTCAATATCTTATGCCTATCCATCGAGAGCATCAATATACTATTTCTGTTACAGTTGGAGCAGTGGTAAATGTTATTGCTAACTTATTTTTGATTTCATTATATGGTGCAAATGGAGCTGCCGTAGCAACCGTAATCTCTGAAATGTCGGTTACAGCAGTTCAATTATATTTTGTTAAAGGAACTATTAGACGTCGTGCGTTGTTTGCTCCTATTTGGCGTTATTTGCTAAGCGGTTTGTTCATGTATCTTGTCGTTTCAAGAATAGATGGGATTATGAATATGACAATAATTAATTTAACCCTTCAAGTAATTTTAGGAGTAGCTATATACATTATTGGTTTGTTCCTATTAAGAGCACCAATTATAAAGCAGGCAAAAGGTTTATTAAAAAAATAAAGAGAGTATTAATTATTATGAATTTGACATTTGTAACAAATAAGATAAGTGGTCGTGGAGGAACAGAGACTGTTTTAGTTAAAGTATTGAATAATTTAGCAGAAAATGGGGATAGTGTCAGATTAGTTTTGTCAAATTTAACCCCTAATAAGGAATGGTTACACAATTTAAATCCATCAATAAAAATTATTTACCCGAGAAATAGTTCTAGATTTAATCGCTTACTATATTTTTCGCGTATCTTTTTAACAAGTCCCCAAAATACAAATTACGTAATCCTAAGTCCAAATATTATTAAACTCTTTGCTAAGTTAAGAAAATTAACTCATAAAAAATGTAAGTTAATTTCTTGGTTTCATTTTTCTATTGCAAATCAACATGATTATGATCCTAAGAATATTAAATTTGCAGATTATCATTTGGCTATTAGTTCACAAATAAAAGAACAGATCGTGGATTTAGGGATAGAAGAACAAAATGTTTTCTTAATCTACAATCCTGCTGAACATCATAAATTGTTAAACTTAAAAGTTAATGATGAAAAAAAACACTTGTTATATGTTGGAAGAATTCAAAAGGACGGGCAGAAGAATCTTCAAGAATTACTTCATTCCTTGAGTTTGGTCGATTCATCTATCATCTTAGATATTTATGGTGGAGGAAAAGATGCAGAGGAATGTAAAAGTCTTTGTAACGAACTAGGAATCAGTAATCGTGTAGAGTGGCATGGATGGGCCGAAAATGTGTGGGATTCATTAGATAATCAGCCATTTTCATTAATTTTGACTTCAAAATTTGAGGGATTACCAATGGTATTTTTGGAGGCAATGTCTAGAGGAATTCCATGTATTTCAGCTGATTTTGATGGGTATGATGACGTTATTAAAGAGTACTTGAATGGTACAGTTTATCACTTAGGAAATGTAAAAGAATGTGCAGAGAAGATTAATAAAATGGCTCAAACAAAATTTGACCCGTTAAAAGTTCAAAAGAGTATTTCAAAATATTATGAAGAACAATATTTTAATAATTTACGCAATGTATTGAAAAAAGTTATAAATTATTAAGGGATGAAGAAATGAAAAGAGCAATCTTAACAGTAAAAGAAACAAAACGTGATAATAATGCCGGACCTAAAGCAAAACTGGACATTGAAAAATTCTTAGTTAACGATGAATTTGTAAAATGGAATTTTATTATTAATCAAAATTCTATTTTGCAAAAGATTAGAGTTGCATATTTAGATGTACCGTCCTTTTTTAAGCAGGAAAAGAATCAAAAAATAGATGAAATATTTTTACAATATCCAACATATTCAAAAATAGTAACAAAACAGTTAATAAAGAGATTAAGAAAACTTCATTCTAAAATTTTCTTAATAGTTCATGATGTTGAATCCTTAAGATTACATTATGGGGAAGAAAATTATATTCGTGAAGAATTGGATATGTTTAATTTAGTAGATGGCTTAATTGTTCATAATGAAAAAATGGCAAAATGGCTTAAAGAGAATGGTGTCAATATACCAATGGAAAGTTTGGAAGTTTTTGATTATGATAATCCAAATCGTTTGGTAAATAATGACGAGTATAAATGTTCAATCTGTTTTGCTGGTAATTTAAATAAAGCTGGCTTTCTTCAAAATTTATCTCTAAAAAAAGTATCCTTGAATATATTTGGACCAAATCCAGCAGATAGATATGGAAATAATATTTCGTACCAAGGACAGTATTCACCTGAAGAACTTCCTAATCATCTGAATGATAATTTTGGCTTAGTTTGGGATGGTACAACTCCAACTACGTGTGATGGACTTTTTGGTAATTATATGAAATATAATAACCCTCATAAAGCATCATTGTATTTAAGCTCAGGAATTCCTGTAATTATTTGGCGGAAAGCTGCTTTATCAAAATTTATTGAAGAAAATGATTTAGGAATAGCAGTAGACAGTTTAACTGAATTAGATGAAATTCTGTCAAAAATGAGCTTATCTAAATATGAAAATCTATTAAAAAATGTACGAGATGTTTCACAAAAATTAAGGGAAGGTTTCTTTATAGAAAAAGCAATACAAAATTTAGAAACGAAAATTAGTGAAAACAAGTAGCGATTATTTAAAAGGAAAGTTACATTCAATGTTATTTAATTGATTTCGTAGCATTGTTTATATCTGTAAATTTAATGTATCTAAATATTACATTAAATTTAAGTATCATTACAATTTGTTAACATATCGCTAAAATGTAATAGTTTGTTATATGATGTAAGACAGTAGTTAATTATTAAGGAGAATTTTTATCTATTATGAATTTGCGAAAGCATTATAAACTATATAAAAGTGGCAAACAGTGGTGCACAATGGCAATTGCGATTATAGCTAGTACAATTACTATGACTACTGCAGTAAATGCTGATACAAATGTTACTAATGTTGGCGAACAAAAAATTAGTGATTCAACACAAAATAGCAATAATTTTAATTTATCGAATTCTAATGAAGTAAAGTTAGCAAATACTAATGTGGAAAATAATACCTCTTCTGATAATTTTACAGAAAAGGTAGAGGAACCTACGAACTCTAATCAAGTTAATGTAAATAACAACCAAACTGTCTTAAAAGTTGATAATAGTCAAAAGAATGAAGAAGAAGTAGTAAATACAGCTGATAATATTTACACTACAAGTTCAATAGCTATTAAGCCACAAGCGACTAGTTTTAAAAATGGTTGGGTAAATGAGAATAATCAATGGACTTTTTACACTAATAATCAAGTAACTTCGGGTCGTAATTATTCATACCTTCCTTCAATTAATGGAAATGGGAATAGTTGGTACTTAGTTGATAATGGTGTTGTTCAGTCAGGAGTACAACAATGGGCTGGTTCATATTATGATTTTGATGCAAATAATAATTACCAACGAGTAGATAATAATTATGTACAATCACAATGGGGGTTATGGTACTTATTTGGTAATGATGGCCGAATCCTTACTGGTGTACAGAAGTGGGCTGGTACTTACTATTACTTTGATCCAAATACATACCTTCGTGTAGATAATGATTATCGTCAGTCTCAATGGGGAGATTGGTATATGTTTGGTAATGACGGTCGAATTGCTACTAAGGTGTATCAATGGGCTGGTTCATACTATTACTTTGATCCAAATACATACCTTCGTGTAGATAATGATTATCGTCAGTCTCAATGGGGAGATTGGTATTTATTTGGCAATGATGGTCGAATATTATCAGGATTGCAGAAATGGGCTGGTAATTATTATTACTTTGATCCGACTACTTATTTAAAGATAGAAAATAAAAATATCGTAGTAAATGGAATGAATCTTCATGCTGATAATACAGGAGTTATTTCGGGGGCAAATAGGAATGCTAATTTCTTATTAAGCATTCATGACGCAGCTCTTGATGGTTGGCGTCAATTTGGCGTCTTACCTTCTGTAACTGCTGCTCAAGCAATACTTGAAAGTGCCTGGGGACAATCAGGACTAGCAACTAAAGGTCATAATTTGTTTGGCATTAAGGGTAGTTATAATGGTCAATCGATTATTATGCGGACTGCTGAGTATGGTGCTGGTGGATATTACTATATTAACGATGCCTTTCGTAAGTACCCAAGTAATTATGAAAGTGTAGTTGATCACGGTCGATTCTTGGCTACAAATAGTCGATACCACAATCTTTTATGGAAAAAAGATTATGCTGTTGTAACGAATTACCTTCATGCTGACGGATATGCAACAGATCCAAAATATGCTTCAAGCTTAAATAATGTTATTAGAACATATAACTTAGACACATGGGATAAAGAAGTAATGTAAGTTATATTATGAAATTTATTGTTTTTTTGAAGAAACTATTCATTAGAATAAAAGTAAAGTTGTTGATATCTTATTAACTAATATGGTTGACTAAAAATACTTCCTACAAAAATGTAGGGGGTATTTTTTTATAAAAATATAGCCAATTCTTAAAAAGAAGAAAAGTTGATTTGAAAGGCTATAGTAGGCTCTTTTAAAGATCTTAATTTTACAGTTTTAAGACAGATTTTATGATGTACAATTTCAGTATTGGCTTTCTGACAGTCTAGAGTGATGAATTTCAGCGATTTGCAATTGCGATTGTTCAGAGCATTAGTAATATTTTGGTAAATTTGATATACTTCAGCGAACTTGGGGAATTTATTGGCAATTAAGCTAACAGCATTTTTTCTAATCAAGTATTCATTAATCAATCTCTCAAAGAAGAATATGCATTTCTGGTTGAAGGATAATCATTGAGTTACCATTCTTGCATGAAATAGTTTTTACGCTTTTATAATTTTATATTCGTAACAGTAATTATAAATATTTTTAAGAGGAGAAGATGTCAATTGTCTAAGGTACGTTGGACAAGTTGCATAAGATGAAAACAAGCAATAATTCGGCAGAAACTGTAATTGCTTTCAGCTTTTGAGTATCGATTTTCAATATGTACTCTTTGTATAAAAATGGTCGTTTATACCAGAAAGTATATTTTCAAAAGAATTTGTTCATAACATTGTAAACATGATTTAATAAAAGCTTCTTTATAGAATTATTTAAAACTTTGTAGAAATATTATATAGCAGAGGATATAATGTATATTGTTATTTTTAAATAACGTCTAATTATAGATATAAGTATTTTAAATATAATTTTTGAAGTTTTTAATACAATAAATATATATTATTGAATGGTATTTTGTATAAAAGTGTTTATTAATTAGATGAGAAAAAGTATTACATTGGAGGACTGATAATGAAAGTCAAACGGCTATACTATATTGATGTGTTAAATTGCATTGCTATCATATTTGTTTTATTTTTGCATTCTACACAATTAGCGCATACAGGAAATACTAATCTTACGCATTTTCGTTTAGCTTTAGCAGTTCAATCTATTTGTTATCCAGCTGTATATATTTTTTTAATGAATTCTGGCGCAACATTATTAGATTATAGAAAAAAATATTCTACTATGGTTTTCTTAAAAAAAAGGTTGTATCGGGTTTTAATTCCTTTTCTTTTTTGGTCATTGATATATTATCTTTATAGCATTAGTCATATTGCTTATCCTGGGACGATAATTCATTCTCATCCTAGTTTCACTAATTTTATTAAAGCTTTTGTGAACAATGATATTAACTCGCTATTTTGGTTTTTTTACACAATTTTAGCCCTGTATTTAGTAGCTCCGGTAATATCACCTTTAGTTGAAAAAAATTTGAATATATTATTTTACATGGTAGTTATGTTTTTCTTATGCAGTAACGGATTACAATTTATTAGTAATTTAATAGGAATTAATATTAGAACTTCATTTATTAATCAACCACTTCTTTCTTCTTCTTATATTGGTTTTTTTATCGTAGGATATCTTATAAAGGTTAATTACTTTAGTGAAAAACAACAAATGGTTTTAATGATTGTAGGTATTGGGTCATTAATGGTTAATCTTATCAACGATTTCTTTTATGGTAAAATACATCTATTTGATAATATGGATCCTTTTTTTTATTCGATTGGAATATACCTTTTGATAAAGAAGATAGTGGGACAATTTCCTAATAATAAGAATAAATTATTTACTACCTTGGCAAGCGCTAGTCTAGGTATTTATATTCTTCATCCTTTTGTATATGAATTATTAGATAAATATGTATATGGAGCCACGGCAAACACGTGGGAATCATTTTTGAAATTAATGAATAGCCCTATATATATGTTTTCATTGCCAATAATAACTTATTTTATTCTTACTTTTTCAGTCTTACTTCTAAAAAAAATTAAATTAATTAGAATATTTATTCCATAGTTCTCCAAATTATTATTTTAAATTAGAGAACTTGTACTTAGTATAAAATAGATGAGCATTATTTTGCTATATCAAGAAGGGAAATGAAAAATTGCTAAAAAGAAATACTAAAGATATCTATAATTTTCAAGTCAGTAGTAGTCAGATATTTTTTATTGCCTTTGTGATTTTTTTGGTATCTTCATTTATTCAAGATACTACTTTAGCAGAAGCATTAAGTGGTCGTTTTTTAAGATTATGTTCTTACCTTTCGCTCCCTTTACTCTTATTTAAAATATACTTTCTAGATAAATGGAGTAAAAAAGAATTAATTGTAATCAGTGCTTTGATATTGTTAGGTATGATTAGTTGGCGAATGGCTCATGAATTGCAGTTACTGGTAATAGTGCCATTCGTTATTGGGGCAAAAAATGTTAATTTTAAGGACATTGTAACTTGGTATGTGTACTTAAACGTGATATTGTTGCTTACAATGGCAATTTTTTCATTATTAGATATAATACCTAATTTAATATATCGTGCTGCACCTAGGCCACCAAGATATTCATTAGGTTTGATTTATACATCAAGTCTTGCAACGCACTATTTCTATTTAGTGCTGGCATACTGTTATTTAAGGTTTGGTAAGTTAAAGTGGATTGATTACTTGTTAATTATTATTGGTGATTGCATCTTTATGATAATTACAAACACTAAGTTAGACTTTATAGCGACTTTGGTTATAATACCTGTAATGTTTATTGCACAACGAGCATTTAAGGGTCATAAAGTATCAGAAATTTTAGCATCTTTTTGGTGGATGGCTGTTCCAATTACGTCTTCGATAATAATTTTTGCTTCTTATTTTTATGATGATTCTAATCATGTAATGAAAGTAATTAATGATCTTACTTCTGGGCGGTTAAGCTTAGGACATCGAGCCTTTACTAATTACAATATTAATCTTTTAGGTCAGACGATAGTGGAGCATACATATGGTGGAAGTAAGGGGTTAAAACTGGCTAACCAATTAGATGGTATACACCACTACTTTTTTATAGATTCTTCGTATGTTCGGATGTTGTTATTATGGGGTTTATTGGCATTTATACTTATAATTGTGTGTATGACATATATTGCAATGAGGTCAATTTTTCATCGAACATTTATTTTAGCAGCAATTATTTTGGTAGCATCATTAAACTTCATGTTTGAGCCTGATATAATCAAGATTATTTATGATCCATTTCTATTAGCTTTAGTTGCTACACCTTATTTTTATAATACTCAGGAGGAAAAAGATAAATGAATAAAGAAGATTTTAATATAAAGACTATTTCAAAAATTATTTGGATAAATGTATTTATTATTCTTATTGCAACAATATTATTTGGCGTTGCGGGCAATTTATATGCAAAACATAAGCAACATACAACATATGAATCTGTTAGAAATATTATGACTACACGAGCATATGATGGCGTTGCGGCAAATGAAGAACTTCAAGCTGATATAAATCTTGGAAATACATATGCTGAAATAGTAGAAAGTAATGATACTGCTAAAGCTGCACATAAGTACTTATCAAAAAAAATGAGGAAACAATACAGTCCAGAGCAAATCGCGTCAATGATAAATGCTGAACCAATAATGCAGACCACTCTTGTTAAGGTAAGTGCGAAAGCAAATAATGCAAATGATTCTGCGGCTATTGTTAATGCTGTTACAAAGGCATCTGCTAATAAGATTCCTCAAAAGGTAACTTCTACTGGTAAAATTTCCCTCTTTTCCAAGGCTACAGCTGATGAGGCTAAGAGTAGCACTTCTCCATCAACTAAAAAACTTACTTTATTGGGAGCAGCAATTGGATTTTTATTAGGTCTCGTATTATCTTTTTCTGCTACTACGTGGGTTTACTTAATTAAACGGAAATAATTATTATATATTGAACAGCTTGTTTTCCAATTTTAGTATAGGTTGTTTTAGGTACTAGTTAATTAGTATTGAATTTTATCAGTATAATATTTATAACTTTTTATTTTAATTCGTGATAATGTTAATTTTAGTTTATTCATCTTTACAGGAATCAATGTTGATTATGATAAATTACCTGCTAAAATATTAAATGTTAGAATATATTTGTTCAATCTTAAAGGGAGTTATAGATAAAAGTGAATAATAAAAAACATTTTAAATTATATAAATCGGGAAAAAACTGGTGTGTTATGGCAATTGCAACATTAGTAGCAACAATGGGATTAATTGGTGTAGTTAATGCTGACACAATTTCGTCTACAACCATTAGTTCGACACCTGAGATAACAAACGAACAGCCAACGACATCAAATAATTCTGTATCATCTGTTAGCAATATTAATAGCGCACAAGAAAAGCAGGAAGTAAGCAATGCGGATAACAAAAGCAAAGAAACTGTTATGATTCCACAAGCTAATACTGCTCCTCAAGCAAATAATGCAAAAGAAAAAGAGCAAACAGCTCCGATACAACCAAAGGCTAGTGAACAGCCAGAAGTAAAAAAAGGCTGGCGACAAGAGCAAAATGGTTGGACATATTATGATAATAACGGGAAAACTAGTAGTGGTCGTGCATATTCTTATTTACCAACAATTACTGCTAATGGAGTAGGTACCGGAAGTAACTGGTACTTAACCGAAAATGGTGTCGTATTGTCAGGAGTGCAAAAGTGGGCTGGAACATATTATGATTTTGATCCAACAACATATCTTCGAGTCGACAACAATTATGTTAAATCTCAATGGGGCGATTGGTACTTATTTGGTAATGACGGTCAGATTTTATCGGGTGTGCAAAAATGGGCTGGAACATATTATTACTTTGATCCAGTAACATATTTACGAGTAGATAATGATTACCGCCAATCACAGTGGGGTGATTGGTATATGTTTGGTCCAGATGGTAGAATTGCGACAAAAGTATATCAATGGGCTGGAACATATTACTACTTTGATCCAGTAACATATTTACGAGTAGATAATGATTATCGTCAATCACAGTGGGGCGATTGGTATATGTTTGGTCCAGATGGTCGTATTCAGACTGGAGCACACCGCTGGGCAGGCTCAGTTTATTATTTTGATCCAGTAACATATCTTCGTGTAGACAATGGATGGCGCGAAGGACTGTACTTTGGTGCTGATGGTCGTCTAGTTAACGGAGGCTTTTCAAATCGTGTAATTAATTGGTTCCTCCAACGAGAAGGTAAGATCACTTATTCAATGTATGGATCTCGTACTGGTGCTGACGGAACCGCAGATTGTTCTGGTTCAATGACAATGGCTCTTCGTACTGCAGGAGCCTCTGTCCCACGAATTATTTACAGTACTGAAACACTTCATGGTTATTTGCTTAATAATGGTTACTACTTGGCTTATGAAGGTCGCGGGACTGCCTCTCTCCAATATGGTGATGTAATTATTTGGGGTAAAAAAGCAGCTAGTTTAGGCGGCAATGGTCACACAATGGTTGCAACTGGCTCTGGCAATAACCCAACTGTAATTTCTACTTGCTACTTAACTCAAGGACAACGAGGCACTGCTATTCAAGAAGTTAACTATGACTGGTATTGGAATGATGATAATAAACCATATCAATATGTTTATCGTTTAATTAATCAGGCAAGAGCTTAATATTAAACGTCTAGTTGATAAATTTATTTATTAACTAGACGTTTTTGTAATTATGGAAGTAAAAAGCAAACTTATATAACCAAAAGTGAATATATGTAACAAAAGTATTACATTAAAGTGTCAAACATTATTGTTTCTTAACATATTATTGGATTATATTGTTCTAGTAGTAAATAACTGGTATCTTAGTAATCGTTGATAATTATTAAAGAAAGTTTAAGATCGGATTTATACAGAAAGGATTATTTCAGCTATATGGATACTAAGAAGCATTATAAGTTATACAAAGATGGTAAGAAATGGTGTGTTATGACAATTGCAGCAGTTGCAGGTATTGTTGGATTGGCAACGAACGCAAATGCTGATGAAATCAACACTACAACATCTCCTGTACAAACTACCCAGGTAGCTGATAATTCTGACACTACTACAGTTGTATCAGCGAATGCTGCTACAGAAACGGTAGCCCAATCAACTTCTTCTGTAGGTGCTCAAGAAGTAGCAGTGCAGACACCTGGTTCAACAACTACGACTAATACCACTGCAGTTCACCCACAAGCAGAACAAGTAAAAAAAGGTTGGGTAAATGAAAATAATAACTGGACATATTATAACAATGGACAAGTAACTAATGGTCGTGACTACACCTACTTGCCAACTATTAATGGTGAAGGTTACAGTTGGTATTTGGTTGATAATGGCGTTGTTCAATCAGGTGTGCAAAAGTGGGCCGATAGTTATTACAACTTTGATGCAAGTAATAACTACCAACGAATTGACAATAGCTATGCAAAATCTCAATGGGGTTCATATTATCTTTTCGGTAATGATGGTCGGATTCAAACTGGTGTGCAAAAGTGGGCTGGTACTTATTACTACTTCGATCCAAATACCTACCTTCGTGTAGATAACGATTATCGTCAGTCTCAATGGGGTTCATATTATCTTTTTGGTAATGATGGTCGGATTCAAACTGGTGTGCAAAAGTGGGCTGGTACTTATTACTACTTCGATCCAAGCACTTACCTCCGTGTAGATAACGATTATCGTCAGTCTCAATGGGGTGATTGGTACTTATTTGGTAGCGATGGTCGAATTCAAAGTGGTTTGCAAAATTGGAAAGGCCAAACATACTACTTTGATCCAACTACTTTTAAGAAGGTAGTTAATTCTGATGTTACTGTAAATGGTGCCAAATATCATTTAGATGGTAATGGTATTGCTAAAGTTGTTTCCAATGTAGATGCTAAAGTTGATAAAGCTTTATCACAACGTGGGGTTCCTTACGTGTGGGGCGGAAACACGCCAGCTGGCTTTGATTGTTCAGGTCTTGTTCAATGGGCTTATGGTTTAGGTGCTTCTTATCGTACTACTTATCAGCAAGCAACGCTTGGAACACATCAACGAGATGTAATGAACGCACCAAAGGGAGCTTTATTATTCTTTGGTAGTGACAGTGCACCTTATCATGTTGCCATTTCTCTTGGTGATGGGACATATGTCCATGCTCCAGAACCAGGCGATGTTGTGAAAATTGGATATTCTCGATACTTCAAACCAAGTTTCTTCATTACCATGTAATTTTAATTTACTTGATTTTAAAAATGTAATTGACAGTACGTTTTGTTATAATAACGGTAAGATAGAAATGAGGAGAAGTTAAATGAAATTAAATAAATTATTTACAACCTTAGCTGCCGGTACTTTAATGGTAACTTTAGCTGCATGTGGCAGTAACAGTGCAGCTAATGATTCTAGTAGTAGCTCAGAAGTGGCTTCTTCGAGTAAAACAACAAAGAAAAGTCATGCAAAAATGAGCAATGAAAAGAATAGTACTACTTCTAATAAAGATGAGACCGAGTCGTCAGAAAATACTAATTCTCAATCAGATGGTTCAAACTCAACTACTAGCTCGAAAAGCAGTTCTAATACCAATAGTAATTACTCTGTAACTTCAACAACGACATCTAATAATAGTAGTCAGGCAATTTCAAATGTTAAAAAGAATAATTCTAATGCTCAACAAAGTCAGGTCACAATGACTGCTACCGATGCAAAGAATATTGTTAAAGAGCATATTGGTAACCAATTAAGTGATCGAGGCATTGCGGGACAATCAATTTCTGATTTGCCATCAATTGATTCAGTCGATGGTTATACTGCAACTCAAAATGGCACTAATAATTGGACAGTTTCTGGTAATGGTCATACTTATCATGTAACAGCCAATTCTGTTACGGGTAATTAGCACTGATTAACATATAGTTAAACTAAATGGTAAATAAAAAAGCTAAATAGTTAACTATTTAGCTTTTTTATTTTGAATTAATACTTCAAATAAGGAGAGAATATGCTTTTATCAGTAATTATTCCTGCTTACAATTGTGAGGAAACAATTATTCGTGCAATTAGAAGTACAGGTGTTTATTTAAGTAATCAAATAGAAGTAATAGTGGTTAATAATGGTTCATCGGATAAAACAGGAACGTTAGTAAAAAAAGAAGTAAGAAATAATAGAAATATTATTTACATTGAATCAGAAAAAGGTGTTTCTAATGCACGAAATAAAGGAATTGAAGCTGCTACTGCAAAATGGATTACCTTTTTAGATGCAGACGATTATTTATTAGATTTAAATAATGAATTAAAAAGCTTATTAATAAAAACAGAAGAAGAATTAGTAGTTGGCAATTATCTAGTTAGCGGATCAACGATTAATTTGTATTCCATGACTAGAGATAAAGATAGTCGTATTTCTGTTATTAATCAGATGTTAGAAAATCCTACTAAGTACATGACGGTATGGGGAAAATTCTATAAGACAAGCTTATTGAAAAAAGAAAATATTAGATTCAATAATAACTTGGCATATTCAGAAGATTCTGAATTTTTGCTTAGGTATGTACTATTATGTAAACAAGTACGATTTATTAGAGATAATATATATAATTATACCTTGTCAAGTAATTCAACAGTTAGAAGATATAACCCGCAAATGATTCATGAATATGAAAAAGCGATTTTCCAGGTAAAAAAAGATTTAGATGAATATCCTGAATATGAACATGCATTTAAGCTTTTTACATTAATGCAGTTTAATTTGATTATGGTTCATAATGTTTTTATAAAGAATGATAAAGGATCGATAATTAAGTTAAAAGAGCTTTGCCAAAAAAATTATATAAACAATGCATTAAGAATAGTGAGTTTGAAGGATGTAATTACACCTAGGTTACTTCCACTGGTCTTCTGTAAGTATCATTTTTATATTTGTGCTGCTATTATCTACAAATTAAGAGTAAATCAAAATAGTAAAAAAACTAAGTAAGTTGAAATTAGTTATAACGTCTTCTAAGTGTTAACTAATATAGATAAGAAAATTAATTTTATCGTTGGAGGGCACTATAGTCTTTTGATTTTAACTAGATTATTTTTACTTGCCATAAGCGTGGATGAATTTAAGAATTGAGATATTCTATCGAAACGATTTATTGTCTGGAAAATATGGATTGCAGTTTACGTTGCTTATAATAAATCTTACGGTTGCCTAAAAGTGAGAGAATAGATAGATTCTGTTTACTAAGTAGAGGTTAAATACTGACAGGCTGGTATATGCTTATGATTATTGATATATATTTAAATTTGCCTTACGTTGTGATTGCACTTAGCAAATTTAAGCTCTATGACTTTTATATATTTTATTAAGAATGTTGTATTAATCGCTTTAATAGTGATAGAGTTACTCCGTGAAGTAGAGAATATGTCTTGGGAAGTTAAGTCAAATGTCAGCTTAACTTCTTTTTTGATATATTTCAAGTTATAATCGTGATATGATTTACTTGTACATTAAATAAATGAAGGAGTAATAATATAATGACTTCAAAAAAGCACTTCAAACTATATAAAAGTGGCAAACAATGGTGTGTAGCAGCTATTGTAACTTTTGCGGCTACATTAGGACTAGCGGCTGTTAGTACTGCTAATGCGGACACGGTAGCTGCCAATAATTCAGTTCCGCAAGTTCAAGCAGAGCAGGGGAAAGATGCTGTTACTACTAGTCAGTCAAATTTTGATCAAGGTAAAATTAATAATACTGAGGATAAAATCCTCAATACTGCTTCTAAATCAACTGATCCCACAAATGTAACTGGCCATGAAGATAGTCAAAATCAAAAAGAGACTTCTGGTTCTAGTAATGATAAAGGATCTGAAAACAATCAGAATAGAGAACAACAAACTGATTGGAAAAAGAATAATGAAAACCAATGGGTATACAGTGGTAAGGATAGCCAAAATGTAAAGGGCACTCAATATGTTCAATTGCCAACGATTCCAAATACCAATGTACAAGGAAATACTAATTGGTACTTTGTAAAAGATGGTATTGCCCAGTCTGGTGTCCAACAATGGGCCGGTAGTTTCTACTACTTTGATCCAACGACTTACCTGCGTGTAGATAATGATTACCGCCAATCACAATGGGGCGATTGGTATATGTTTGGCCCTGATGGTCGAGTCGTAAGTGGGCTTTATACCTATAAAGGTAATACCTACTATGCTAACCCATCAACATACTTACGTGAAAAGGATGTTTATATTAAGACTGAAAAGGATGGTCACGGGATGCTCTTTGGGAGTGATGGTGCAGCACTATCTGGTGTTCAATCATGGAATGGGGCATATTATTACTTTGATCCATCTACTCACTTGTTAGCTAATAAACGCAATTATGTTCAATCACAATGGGGTGATTGGTACTTAATTGGTGATAATGGTCAAGTGCTATCTGGTGTTCAGCAATGGGCTGGGACTTACTATTATTTTGATCCAGCAACATATTTGCGTGTAGATAATAGCTATGTTCAATCACAGTGGGGCGACTGGTATATGTTTGGCCCTGATGGTCAAATTGTAACTGGTCTCTATAATTATAATGGTAATACCTATTATGCTAATCCGGTAACCTACCTTCGCGAGAAAAATACTTATATCCAAACGGAAAAAGATGGTCGTGGCGTACTACTTGATAAGAATGGTGCGGCATTATCCGGTATTCAACAGTGGAACGGTACTTACTATTACTTCGATCCACAGACTCATTTACGTGTAGATAATAATTATGTTCAATCGCAGTGGGGCGACTGGTACATGTTCGGTAAAGATGGTAAGATTGTAACTGGTCTTTATAACTACAACGGCAATACTTACTATGCTAATCCGGTAACCTATCTACGCGAAAAGAATACTTATGTTCCTGAAGCAAAAGTTCTTTTAGGTGATGATGGAGTTGCCTTGTCTGGCATCCAATCATGGAATGGAGCGTATTATTACTTCGATCCATCTACTCACTTGTTAGCTAACAAACGTAACTATGTTCAATCGCAATGGGGTGATTGGTATCTAATCGGTAATAACGGGCAAGTATTATCTGGACTGCAGGAATGGTATGGTGGTTATTATTACTTCGACCCAACAACATTCTTAAAAGTTACTAATGAATGGCGAAATAATCAATACTTCGGTGCTGATGGAATCCGTTATCAGAATCAATTCTTAAATGATCGTGGACGTCTTTACCGTTTCGATGCTAATGGTAATATGTTAAGAAATCGTTGGTTTAATGATGATAGTGCAAAGAAGAGTTACTATTTTGGCGCTGATGGAGTGGCTTACACAGGACGCCATGTTATTAATGGAGTAACTTATGTCTTTAATAATGACGGTGTTCGAATTGAAACAATTAAATAGTTTTGAGTAGTTAAATTATTAAAAATTTTAATTATTTAAACAAAATCCCTTAAACTGTGATACAGTTTTAAGGGATTTTAAATTTTAAGGAGAACTTATGTCTAAGCAAAAATTTTATCATTGGCTTTTCTGGCCGCTAATGCTACTTACGATTGCGACCTTGATTTGGATGTGTACCAAGATCCAATTCGTCTTTCAGCCATTTCTAACGTTTATTTCAGTGGTCTTTGTTCCATTAATTATCTCTGGATTTCTGTATTATATGTTAAATCCAGTTTTAAAGCTTTTTATGAAGGTTAAAATTGGCCGTTTCCGGATGAATAAGGGAATTGCTAGTTTGTTAATTGTATTATTATTGATTGTAATTGTTGCTGGTGGAATTATGATGTTAATTCCGCCGGTAGTAAAGGAAATTTCTTCTTTGGTTAGCCATTTACCTCAGACGGTTACGGGCTTACAACACTTAATCAATGATACAATCCAACATTCATTCTTAAAGAATGTTGACTTAAATTCTTATTACCGCCAGTTTGACCGTGAACTTGCTCGTTACGCGCAAAAAGTCTTACAAGGCTTATCAGAACGAGTGGGCGACATTATTAGCTTGTTAACAAACGTAACTGTGGTAACAATTACAGTTCCTGTGATGCTGTTCTATATGTTGAAGGATGGTTCAAGGCTAATTCCTAGTATCCAAAAGTGGCTTTCACCACACCATGCAAAAGAAGTAAATGAACTTCTTGGTAAGATGAATGCGACCCTTTCATCTTATATTTCAGGACAAATGATTGAATGTCTCTTTGTTGGTGTCTTCACATCAATCGGTTACGTAATTATTGGTCAGCCATTAGCAATCGTACTAGGAATTGTGGCTGGTTTGACTAATATTATCCCTTATATTGGCCCATATATTGGGATTGCCCCCGCACTGTTTGTCGCACTAACCATGGCCCCCAATAAAATTATTTGGGTAATTGTGGTTGTGATTGTTGTTCAACAAATAGATGGAAATATTGTCTATCCTAATATCATCGGTAAAACTTTACAGATTCATCCGTTAACTATCATTATGCTTTTGCTTGCCGCTGGTCATATTGCAGGCATTGGAGGGATGATTCTTTGTATTCCATTTTATGCTGTTATAAAAACAGTTTGTGAATACTTCTTTGACATTTACCGGATTGAGCATCCAATCGAAGGAGATAAAAATGTCTAGATTATATAAAAATTGTTTTTATCCAGTCCTGTTGGTTATTAACGCAATCTTAATATGCTTCTTTTTATTCAAATTAAAGTTAATTCCACTAGGTTGGGACACGCAGTTTCACTTAAATCGAATTGAAGAATTATATAGAAGTTTAAAAGCTGGACATTTATTTTCTTCAACTGGAACATATGCTTTTTCACAAATTGGTTTAGCTATTAATCGGTTCTATCCATATTTATTTCTCTATTTATTTGCGGGCTTACGCTTTATATTTAATCCGATATTTGCGTATAATACTGGTATTTTTTTACTAGCTTTATCTTCACTATTTATTTCCTATTATTCGATAAAAACAATTACACATTCGAAAAAAGCAGCATTTATATTTAGTACTCTGTACAATAATAGTGGATATTTATTATTGCAAGTAGGCGTGCGAGGAGATATTGCTGAATATATTGCTTTAATATTATTACCTTTAATCTTTATGGGGGGGGTAAAGACATTTGATCTTACTTCTTTTAAGTGGGTATGGTTGCCAGTAGGAGTAGTATTAGTTTCTTATACGCATATTCTTTCAACAATTATTTTTAGTTTTTTTATACTAATTATAATTATAGTAGAATATAAAAAATTTAATTTGACAGTAATTAAACGTTTAATTATTAGCACTTTTATTGCACTAATTATCTGTTTACCCTTAGTGATAACAATGATACACGCTCAAAGTCGGGAATCGGTTGTAGTTCCCGTTGTACCAGATGTGTTAATAAATGAAGCATTAAGTCCAAGCAGTTTAATAAATAACTCTTTGAATAATCTTAGTCCTAATACTCTTTTAGATGTAAATTTAGGCTTTATTATTTTGCTTGCTGGTATTATTGGATTGTTAGCATTCAAAACTACCGACAAGCGCCTTAAATATATTGAAACTATCGGGTTGCTTTGTTTGATTTTATCGACTAATTTATTTCCGTGGTTCATATTTCAACGGACTCCAGTTCATATAATTCAGTTTCCATGGCGCCTTTTAGGCGTTGCAACGTTTTGTTTTGCTCTAGTTTTTGCAAAATTGGCTAAGCAAAATACTACTAAGTTAGATTTTTGGATTTGGCTCTTTGTTTGCTTAATTAGTTTTACTTACATGCATCAATATGCTTATAATTCAAAAAATAATTTAAGTACTAATAATCTTGGATATTATGAAAAAATAGCTACCAATGCCGTTTATACGGACTACATGCCAGAAAAAACTATGAACGGATTAGATCGAACAAAAGCGTTTCGCTCACACTTAAGCGTTCACCGACATATAGCAGTTATTAATGGGCGCAGGGTAAAACTAAAAGATAGTAATATAAAATCTAAATATAATTTAATCCAATATAAACTTACAGGGTTGAAAAAGAATGAGAAAAATAAAGTAATATTACCGGTTCTAAATTATGGTAGAAATTACTCAAGTAAAGGCAATATAGTTAAAGTATCAAGTGAAGGTGAAACAGAGGTAAAATTTGTACCAACGAATGACTCCCAAACAATAAATGTTTATTTACGGTAACTAAAAAGATCAGGCCAAAAATACCTGATCTTTTTTTACTATTTAATAATAGTGATGTGCATATCCATAATGATTACCGTATGCAGGGTGAGTGTATGCGGGATGATAACCATTATTATAGTTGTGGTAAGTATGGTATTGAGGTGTTGAATAACGATGAACGGGAGCCGTTTGAGCTGGCATCGCTTGTGATTCACTAGTAGCTTCATTAGTTTCGGTTGCAGTAGCAGCCGAGGTTCTTTCCTCACCATTGCCCCGTGTTGTTGAATGATGGCTGCTTGTGACCTCGTCACTTCCGTTACCACTGCCAGGATCGTTATAACTAGCACCACCAGGTAAGATGAAGTCCGTCTCATTATAGCCATTGTAGTGTGGCTGCGACTTGTACATCTTCGTTTCGTGGTTAACGACATTCTTAGCCTTTAGTCCTAACTGCGTGCGGATAAGTTTTGAAACACGGTTAATTTCTTTGGGACTAGCGATTTGGAAAGAAACACCTTCAATAGTCGCGTTTTGTCCTTGGAAGTGGTAAGTTTTGACGTTGTTCATTGCCCCATGGTAGTTACCGTAAAGCGTTGCGATGTCATCGATTGGAATATTGGTTTTAACTCCATCTCCTACGGCATCAAGAATCTTATTAGCAGCCCCGATTGAGCCAGAGGTCTTAAATTTATTAATAACACTCTTCAAAATCTGTTGCTGTCGTTTTTGCCGGCCGTAATCATTATTAGGATCATCATACCGCATCCGCGAATACTTCAGTGCGTTTGCTCCGTTAAGGTGCTGTTTGCCTTTCTTAAAGTGGTGTCCTTCATAGTCAAAAGCAAATGGGTTATCAACTTCAACTCCGCCAACAGAATTAACCACTTTTTCTAAGACCCCCATATTGATTACCGCATAGTAATCAATTGGAACATCTAGTAATTCAGAAACTTGCTTAACCGTTTGCTTGGGACCATTAATCGAATAGGCGGCATTGATCTTTACATAATCGGGTCCGTCGCTAGTTTCAACCCGGACTAATATATCACGGGGGATACTAGTCATAGTGATTGTTTGTTTCTTTGGATTAATAGTAAATAATTCAAGAGAATCCGTATTACCACCAGAGTTGCCCCGATCTAAGGCGCCAACATCGGTTCCCATTGCAAGTACTGATACTGGTTCGCCTTTTTGCAGCTTCTTACTAATCTTACCGTCACCAGCGCCAAACACCCCTTTAGCAACTGAATGGACTTTGTGGTATTCGTAAAAACCCCCGGCAACCACTAGAAAGATAAGGAGGCCGATTAAAATCCGCATCCAGTTTGGTGTTCGGTAGTGATGTTTTTGTGGCGGTTGAAAATCGGGAGAAGATTGTTGTTCTTCTCGTTGTAGCCGTTTTTCATCGCGGCGGTTATGTAATTCTTCGCGTTCTCGCCGTTTCCGTTCTTGAACGTCGTGTTGGATACGTTCTTCCATCCGCTTACGGTAATGTTCGCGTGATTCGTGATTATTATTGTTGTCCATATCGAAAAATACCTCAATAAAATAAGTTCTAACTTTATTAATATAGCAGAAATTAAAGCCTAAGTTCAAATGTATCTGGATACTTTAAACTTTCTGTAACTTTTGTTAGTGTAAGATTTTCATAGGTTGGATGAATAATTCATCTGGTCGTGGAAATCTTTTTTGTAGACCAATTTAC
>NZ_RDBR01000042.1 GCF_009663775.1 Lactobacillus sp. 0.1XD8-4 | reverse complement strand
ATCTAGTTGCCTAGAAAAATATTTATTCAATTTTAAAGCAAGAACATACAGGTTCCAACTTTAAGGGTACACGTCAAATGCTGAAATGGATTTATATTTTTTAATCTCACCCATTCAATACTATTTTTTAAGTAAGGCCATAAACTAATGCTTCCTAATAATTGAGAAAAACCTATTAGAAATATATATTTTGATAAGTCATTTTTATCCTTAACTAAGAGAAAAATCAAAAAAATAGAAATAATTTTTATTATTGTATTTCTAGTTACTGTTTTTTTAAAATCTTCTAGTCCCATAAAATACCAAGAAATATCAATGCCATATGCAATTATCCATAAAGCTTGTAAGATAAAGTATAATTTAAAAGTTGTACTAAATAGAAAAACAACAAATAAATAAATAAGTAATGAAGTTGCACTTGTAATAAGCTGAAGAATGGCGATCTCCCAAAACACTTTTGATCTCTCATACTTATTTTCTCTTTTATAAGCTATTTCTCTATTTCCATAAATTGAAATACCCAATTGCCCTAGTAAATAAAAGAAGGTAACCCATCCATTTGTATAAGTATTGATCCCATTATTATGGGGTCCTAGAACACGCGATACATATGGTGTAGTAAGAATCGGTGCAATCATCAGCAGAATTTGATATCCAGCATTGTATAAATAATTCTTTATAATTTTCATATAGTGCCCTTTCTTAGATTAATCACTAAAAACAATCGAGTAATAAGCATTAGAGAATATGGTAAATATCTTATTATGTGTGATTCACACAATATCCCTTCTTAGGATTTGTGAACTTAAGCATGTTTCAATATGACATACCTGATTTCCGTAAGTTAGCAACCTTATTTCAAAATATCTTTCATTATTTCCAATCGTAATGTCTCAACCTTGAACTTAGCCATTTATCAAGGATTAAGTTGAGCAAAGCTCGAGAGTTTACCGATTAAAAAATATTGAAACCAGTCACGCATCTTTTGGTGAAAGTTATTTAGGAGAAGTCTCTTCACTGCACTTAGTTATTAACTTCAATACTGGAGATAATTTAGACCATTAGGATGAAGTAGGCTTTTAAGTTTAGGGAACCAGCTTATCGATATGCCTGATTGTATAAAACCACTACCTTTGCTACCGTATTTTAGACAGCATGATGTTGACAAAATATCTGAGAAAACTTACTCAAAAATAGATATATGAAATTTGGCTATCGCCTTTTAGATTATTCAATTTACTATTGTGGATATCCCATTTTTTCTTCACTATCCAGTGGCTTGGAAATTTCCACGTGTTTTGCTGAAATTAGTATATCTACCGTGTATATTTTCAAATCTATCCCTAACAAATAGTCAGCTCGGAAATATATAAAACAGTCTTTAAGAGGTAAGAATATTCGTTTTCATACCATGATTGACTTTACTGAAATCAGCCCTGAGTAGTATTAAATATTTTTTGTTTTACTCCCATCAAGTTAATCTTAGCCTTATTGACCTCTCATGCATCGGTACGGTAATTTGTCTTAGACTTCCTCCGGATTTTCTACTTTATGCCATCAACTCATGTTTTGACGGCTAATGCTAACAGTTAATGATAATCTTTCGCCATACTCATTTCAAACTCACAATAATGAGAAAAGCAGATTGAGTTCGCTGAATCAATCCGCCCTTTCACTATTTAAATTCTTCTTTAACAGCTGTCAATGCTGCATGTAATACTTGATCCATGTTGTAGTAACGATATTGACCTAACCGACCACCAAAAATCACGTTGTTGGCCTGTTCACTCGCTAATTTTGCATATTGCTTATAAAGTTCGTTGTTCCGTTGATTATTGATTGGGTAATATGGTTCATCACCCCGATGCCAATCAGCCGGATATTCACGGGTAATCACCGTCCTATCCTTATCACCCTTACCGAATTCAAAGTGCTTATGTTCAATAATCCGGGTATATGGTGTTTCCGCATCAGTATAGTTAATTACCGCGTTACCTTGATAATTGCCAATGTTCTTTTCCTCAGTTTCAAAGCGTAAACTACGGTATTGTAATTCACCTAACTGGTAGTCAAAGAATTGGTCAATCATCCCAGTAAAGACAATCTTTGGATAATCTTTAAGGTATTCATCCTTCTTATCAAAGAAGTCGACTCCAGTTTCAATATCAATCAAATCACTATCAAGCATTTTTTCGACAATCTGGGTGTAACCACCAACCGGAATTCCTTGATAGGTGTCATTAAAGTAGTTGTTATCGTAAACTAATCGCACTGGCAGACGCCGAATGATAAAGGCTGGCAATTCAGTTGCCTTTTGTCCCCACTGCTTTTCAGTATAACCTTTGATGAGCTTTTCATAGATATCGCGACCGATTAAGGAAATAGCTTGTTCTTCCAAATTCTGTGGCTCTTTACCTGCCATCTCTTGGCGTTGTTCATTGATCTTTGCCATTGCTTCCGCTGGTGTCCGTACCCCCCACATCTGGCTAAAAGTATTCATATTAAATGGGAGGTTGTACATTTCACCCTTGTAGTTAGCTACTGGACTATTTGTATATCGATTGAATTCTGCAAACTGGTTTACATAATCCCACACTTCCTTATTAGATGTATGGAAAATATGGGCTCCATATTGATGCACTTGAATGCCATTTACTTCCTTAGTGTAGATATTACCAGCAATGTGGTCTCGTTTTTCAATCACTTTTACACGCTTACCACGTTTAGCAGCTTCGCAGGCAAAAGTTGCACCAAAGAGGCCAGCACCAACTACTAAATAATCATATTTCTTCATTTCTAATTTTCTCCCTCTTATTTCAAACAATCTTTAACTATTTTATTAATTATACTTTCATCCACTGTCTCATCAAATTTTCTTGCAAACAGATGTCCCATTTTTTTTGCATTTTTAAGCGTTTCATAATCACTTAATCGCCATACATAGGGTGATCCATCCCACCAATTAATATATCTTAAATTTCCTTGAAGTTCATCAGGAGCATCCGTTACTTTTTGTTCATAAAAAACTCTCTTTTTGAATTTTGGATGCATATTCAAAAAAATAGGAATAAACAATTCATCTACTAATGAACCCTCTATTAAACATTTTATATAATGAATCTTCATTTTCAATTAAACTATGTACTAATTCATTTTCTATTGTTACCCAGTTAGATCCAAATTCAATATAGTCAATATCAACTCTTTTTTGATTGTAACTAGTAAATAGCCTTTTTTCTATCTTATTTATTATTGAAACAACTTTATTTTTAGTTCTAAAGTGATGCGAGAAGAGATATTTATGCAATCTAATCTCTAGATCTTTTTGGTTTTGAACCGAACTATACGTTATAAATTCCTTCCCTAAATTGTTATCAAAAAAAGCATGAACTTTATCTTGATTTTCTAATGGCAAATCAAGTCCTGATAGCAGATGATAATATTCATAATCACCATAACTTGCTGCCTTAAATAATTCTAACTCCGCTTTAATTTGTGAATAATCACCCCACCATATATTAAGAGGTTGTAAATAATTGATATTAGAATAGAGAGTTTTATATTTAGGAAAAAGTTGTTTTGATTTTTTATCAATTAGTACATATATATCATTCCTACTATCATCTAAACAATTTAAAAGTTTATTAACTTGTTTAGGATTTCTATTTGCAATAATTAAATAAGCATGCTTCATTTCTATATTTTTCCTTCTTTTAGTCTTAAACATTTGATCTTATTGATCTATTTTTATTGTATTTGCCATTCCGTAAACGTAAAAATAAATAATTGTAAATATAAAAATATATGAATCATTTATTATTAGTAAAGATACTAAAAAAACATTAAAAACAGGCAACCAAATTAGAGAAGTTTTATAATATTTTTTGATATATAAACATGAAGGAAGAATCAACCAGAAAAATACAAAATAGATTCCTCCTAAAGCTAACATTTCAGGTAATCCTAACGAAAAGCCTGCTCGATTAATCCCTGCGGCTACACTTTGTGGATCATATAGTAATCTATTTGCGTCCATATATGCTTCAATACTTGTTAGATTATTAAATCCATTTCCTAAAATTGGATGATCCGCAAATGCATGCATTGCAGCTTTAAAATCATCACTTCTAATTGAAACAGAGCCAATACTATTTTTTAATTTAGCTTGAAAAATATAATACAAACTAAAAATAATTAAAACGATTAGAAAGAAAGAATATAATAATCTTACATCTCTATTAGAAATAGTTTTCATAGACTTAATAACAAACGTACCAAATGCTACTAAAAGTGCGGTGGTAGATGCTGTGGTAAAAATAGTTATATATAATATGATAGATTTCTTATCCAAAAAATCCTTATTAATAAGGAAATTTTGAAAAACCAATGCTAACGATAAATAATAACCAAATATAGGAGATTCAGGAAAAAAACTTGAATTCCTTAAGAGGTTAAAAAATAAAAAAGGTATTTTCTGTGTCCCACCTGGGAAAAAATGAAGATGAAAATACCCACCTACAACAGTTCCACCACTCCATAAACTATTAATACTACTATTAAGTGGAAAACCAAACAATCCTAATATCGTAAAAAAAAGTGATAAAAGAGCAATAAATGTCATTATATTACAAAAATCTTGAAAAAAAAGTTTACTATCCTGATATTTCTCTTTAAGGATAAAAGGAACAATTAATAAAGGAAAGATAATAAGTAATAGAAACTTGCTTAGAGGAAACTGTAATCTTAATATTTGTTCAACAAAAAGAATGACACTAATTAAAAGGTAAAAACCATAGATCCTAACTAAGTCTTCTAAATGACTTTTTAAATATGAAATTCCAATTATAAAAAGAACAATAGAGCAACTAAATATTAATATTTTTGATAATACTGAAAGAAAATGAATAGAGTTATATAATGTGCTATTAAAAATTAGACTAGCTGCAAATAAAAATACAAAAAAATCATAAACTTTAGAATTCTTTTCTTTTATTGAATACTCCACTAATTTTCCTCCTTAATACAAGGTAAAACTTTCATTTACTAAAAATTCCATATTGTTTAGTAAATAAAAGGCTTCTTTTACTTCCAGTTAAAATTTGAGCAGTTAAGTTTTGCTTTTGTTCTGTATTTATAACTCCCATATTAAACACATTTAATTCATTATGAAGAATCCATACATTTAATAAACGTTCTGCTATAAATCCATATATTCTTTTCTCATAATCCGAGTATCCTTCTAAATTTGTTTTCGATTCAAGTTCAAACAAAATATCAAATAGCCATTTACAATATTCATCAAATTTGTCACGTTTAGAAATCATCATATTAAATAAACACATTGTATTTTGTGACATAAATTCTTCATAAGTATTTAAGTATTCTGGATATTTTAATTCAATAATTTCTCGGGTATGTTTTAAGTCTCTTTCATACCCAGAGTGTAATATATAGTCTTTTTCGATCGATGTATTAAATTTTTTTCTAAATGGTAAGATTACATCATATTTTTCTAAAATTGTTTTTATTTCTAAATCTGTGGTTAATTTATTTCCAAAAAAATCATGAGAGAATAATCTTCGATAATGTTCAATACCAATATATTCATCAGATGTGTTTTTCCATAACCAATATAAACCTGTCAATTCACAATAATTTTTATTTTTATTAGAAATATTTATTTTAGTATTATCATAATAATCAAAACCCGTTAAATTATCTTTTCCTTCTGCACCAACTAATAAAGTTTTCCTATCATTAAAATTAAAAGAAGTCTTAAACCTCTTATGCGCTATAACATATATTGACATCTTTTCTCACCTATGACTCTTTATATAAGTCTAAAAAACTAAGCACAGTTTGCTTTATAGAATATCCTTTTTTTTCAAGTTCTTTTGTTGAAATTTCTCTTTCTGCAGTTGAATACTCTTTGATTTTTTTTACCCATTTATTAATATTTTCTTTTGAATCCTCGATTGGTAAAAATGAACTGTTCTCTATTAATCCTGCAGACTTAGTAATTCTATCTGAAAAAATAGAAGGCAAACCAGCTGCTTGTGCCTCGACTCCCGCTATAGGTAACCCTTCAAAATAAGAAGTTAAAACAAAAATATCCATTCCTTGTAATAATTCATTTACATGTTCACTAGTTCCATAAAAGTTAACATAATTAGTAAGTTTTTTTTCTTTAACTAAATTTTTTAATTCACTTTTTAAGGGACCTTCACCAACTAAAAGTAATTGTACATTAGGAATTTCTTTTCGTAATTTTTCAAGAATCTCTATTAAAAAAATATGATTTTTTTGAAAAGCGAATCTTCCAACATTTCCAATCACGATTTTTTCCTCTAGTTTCAACTTTTCTCTAATTTCTTTGCGAATAATTGGATTATATTTAAATTTTTGAAGTTCAATTCCATTATTAATAATTCTAACTTTTACATCTGGCCTAAACATCCATTTTCCTGCCACATCTGAACATGCAACTAATTCAGCATCACTATTAGAAACATAGTTCTTAAATATGTTATGTAAAAAAAGTTTTATTTTTCTATGAGTTCCATCTAACCCAGCCGCATGAGAATGAATAATCACTTTTTTTACATTGCTTTTTTTTGCAGCCAGCAAGAAAGGAAAAACCGTATAAGACGTGTCAGAGTGGATATGTATGTAGTCGTATCCTTCACTCTTAATCAATTTCTTTGTATTCCTATAAATATTATAAAATCTTAAAAGTTTTGATTTCTTCGAACCAACAAAATAAACTGAACAGTTATATTTTTTTAATTCTTCTATATCTGCTTTATCCTCAAATTCTGCAATAGAAGCAATGTCAATAATCTTATTTTTATCAGAATTATTCCGTATTACATTACGAATCAATGAATAAACTCCGCCTTTAGAAATATCGTCCACATTACATTCCAGAATTTTACTTGTCATTTATGTTTCCTCACTAGCTTTATTAATTTAATATTCAATCTTTGGGTTAAATACTATTCCATTAAAAGTTCCTTTAATAATCTGTTTTAATCTATCCTTTTTATGATCTTTTGATAAGAACAAAACACGTAATATATGGTAAGGAAATCTTCCAATTAAATGGAAATAGCCCTTAACTCCCTCTTTTTTATATAAATATGTTTCATTGCGATAAGCATAAAAGTATCTATTAATTCTACTATAACTATCAGACACAATGTCAGCCCCATTGTTACTTGCACATTTGTGAAGTACAACACTACTCCCAATATAATAGCTAGGATAGTTTTTGGAAATTCTTCGTGAAAATTCTAAATCATCTGCCCAAATAAAAAATTCTTTTATTGGTAGTCCAACTTTTTCAATAACTTTTTTCGACACAAAGAATGATACAAATGTACCCATTAACACAGGAACTTTATTATCAACGTCAGAAGTATTAAGAAGAGTTGTTAAATCAGTCCTAGGAATATTCATTTTGCATAAAGAACCATCTTTCCATATAACCCTACTACATAAGAAACCATAATTTGGATTTTTTTCTGCAAAATCTATTAATTTTAATAATGAATCTTTTAGCGGTATGGAATCATCATCCATTAGCCATAAATAATCATACTTTTTTTCCAAAGCAATTTTGATCCCGTATTGAAAACCACCAGCACCTCCTAAATTTTTATTAGTATTAATATATGATATACGTTCTAAGTTGAGATAATTTTTTATATAGCTGAATGTTCCATCATTACTATTATTATCTATTATTAAAATATCAAACTTATTGTAACTTTGATTTAGCAATGCATCTAAATTTTGTTTAAGTAGTTCCTTCCTATTATAAGTAACCACAATACATGCTATGTTATTTATCATCCTTGCTCTCTCACTTTATTTAGAATAATACTTAAAAAAACCTGTAATTCCCCATTTAGTCGTACTATAAATACTTTTGAATAAATTTTGATTAAGAACATTTTTGTAAAAAAGATAATGCTTTTTTATCAATTTTTTCTTATTATTTGTCATTGAACCCTTTCTTAATCGATACTTAGCAAGAATTTTAGGATTCCCATATGCAACACCTTCTAAATTGATTACATCAATAAAAAAGGCATAGTCATCTAAAAGACTATTTAATTCCTCTTTAAGGTAAACTTTGCCATATTTAGACTGATCATATACACCTGTTAATGTTCCAACATAGTCAACAGCCTGCATATCTTTTGACGTAATAACCTTTTTGGCAATAACAGGTTTCAAGATTTCATTTGATTTCTCATCGATTCTAGAATAGGAACAACATACACAAATTGCATTTTTATTTTTCATAAATTTAATTTGTTCCTCTAAAAAATTCGGCAACCAAATATCATCAGAATCCAATAGTGCCATATATTGCCCTTGAGAATGACGAATGCCATTGTTACGAGCGGCTGCTGAACCTGCATTAGCCTGTTGAATTAACTTAATTCGCTGATCTTGCTGATAGCTTTTGATGATATCAACTGAATTATCTTTTGAACCATCATCAATAATCAACAGTTCCCAGGATGTATAGGTTTGTGTCAATACCGATTCAATTGTTTCCTTAATAAATTTTTCACCGTTATAACACGGCATGATAATGGACACTAAGCCACTTAATAGTTCTTCATTATTTGTAAGTTTTACTTTATCCAATTTACTTTTTCCCTTCATGTACTCCTTTACTACGCACAACATCCATTCCGGTTTTAAATATAATTGAGAGGTCTAACAGCATACTCATATTTAAAGCATACTTACCATCATAAGCAGCTTTATTTTCATCAGTGATTTCATCACGCCCGTGGACCTGAGCTAAACCTGTAATTCCTGGGAGAATCTTATTAGCCCCATATTCATCACGGAGTTCTAAGACTTTCCCTTCATTTGGGATTAATGGCCGTGGCCCTACAATGCTCATTTCCCCCTTAAATACGTTAAATAGTTGGGGCAATTCATCGAGGCTAGCCTTTCGAATAAACTTACCAACCGGGGTGATATATGCTTCCGGATTTTCAAAATTCTTTGTTGTCATCTCGTGTGGCGCATCTTGGCGCATTGACCGAAATTTGTAGATAGTAAACTCATGATTGTTTTTGCCAACTCGTTTTTGCCGAAATAGGATTTGTTCTTTAGGAGAGTCTATCTTAATCACGATTGCAACAATTAACATAGGGACAGCCAACACTACAATTCCAATTAAGCTAAACACAAAATCAAAGAATCGTTTACAGACATCCCGATACCAGCTAAAATTACTGATTTGCTCAACATTAGCATTTTGCAATTTTCCGTCCATTTTTAAGAATCTCCCCCTTTAATTTAAGAATATCTATTTATTCGTATCTTCTCCATAACCGTAGCCATATCCATAACCATAAGCAGCATCACCATCAGCATTAACATCATTCATTACATAACCCAATAAATTAGCATGTGCTAAGTTAAGAAGTTCAACCGCCCGCTTAACAGCTAATTTTTGAGTTTGTCCTTGCTTCACAACTAAGACAACCGCATCAAGATGACGTGACAAAATTTGCGTATCGGTAACTTCTAGCATCGGTGGCACATCCACAATGACCATATCGTAAATGTCTTTAACTGTATCCAGCAATGTTTTCATCCGCTGTGAGTTTAATAATTCTGCTGGATTAGGTGGAATCGGCCCTGCTGTTAAGATATCAAGATTATCGACACCACTGGGTTGAATGATTTCGCGTAAATCAACGGAACTAGTTCCACTAGTTAAAATTGTTGTTAACCCATGTTGATTACTCTTACTAAACGTTGCATGAAGGGTTGGTCGCCGTAAATCAGAATCAATCAATAATACTCTTTGACCTGTTTGTGCCCATACGACTGCCACATTATCTGTAACTGTAGACTTCCCTTCACTTACATTAGCAGAGGTCATCGCTAAGGTCTTAATTGGCTTATCAATCGCCATGAAATTAATATTAGTCCGAATCGTCCGGAACTGTTCGGAAATTGGGCTCTTCGGATGAGCAACGGTAATCAATTTTGCTCCATTATCCATGGTATCTGTTGATTGTTGTTGTGTTCGATGAAATAATGACATATTCTCTCCTCCTTAGACCCGTCGATTACCGTTATTTTGGCGCCGACTTTCTTGATTATTAACTTTAAAGTCCCGACTCATCTCGATATGGTTCACATGCCCAAGATTAGTTAAGCCTAGTTCATTAGTAAGGTAATCATCATCGTGCACACTGGTATCCATTAAGTCGCCGATCAAGATGTATAGGAAACTGAGGATCAAGCCTAATACAGCACCAGCTAAGGCAAATAACTTCTTATTAGGGAATGATGGTTCATCTGGCGTACTTGCCCGTGAAACGATTGTTACATTGTTCACACTCATGATCTTCTTAATTTGTTGCTTGAAGACATTAGCAACTGTATTAGCAATTACTACCGATTCTTGTGGATCATCAGTTTTAACTTGGAGGGAGAAGACCTGTGAGTTTTGTTGCGTTTGCACACTGATAGCCTTCTTTAATTCGTCGGTTGAAAGATTATAGCTCTTACCACCACGTTCAACGACTGCTGGTTGGGCTTCCTTAATCAACTTCCGTGTACCGTCTGCATTACGACGGTATTCTGCTGGCTGAGCAGGCTTAATTACCTTCACTGGATTTTTAAGTTGCTTACTAGCCTTACTCAAAATCACTTGGTTAGTAATAATATCCTTATAAGTATTAATCATTTGGATATCGGCTTGTTGATTGGTATAAGCTTGCCCGTTATCGTTATTTTCATGCTTTTGGTTAACCAAAATTTCTGTCGTTGCCGTATACTTTGGTACCACGACGAACTGGGCCACGACATACCCCAGTATTCCGGCCAGTAATGTCCAGATAATTAACATCTTAATATGTTTACGACAAAGCATCATTAACCGATGCAAATCAATTGTATTATTCGCTGTTTGTTGTGAACTATTCACGACTTCTACTCCTCATGTATTAATTTTTTAGACTATTTTGCAACAAGTTAGTGATCCGTTGTTGCTCACTCGTTGGCACAACTTCAAAGGCTTGGCCATCTTCATTTTGCCCTCGTCCTTGCGCATGGTCTTGAACGATGTTTTCGTTAGTGTCACGATAACTTTGCGCTAACCGCATCATATCATTAAAGGTCAAATCGGTTTGTGAACTATCAGATACTGACCGTAAGAATGACCGGTTAAGGACCGTCTTATATGAAACGGACTTCTTAAGCAAAGCAGTGATTACTAACCGCTGCCGTTGTTGCCGACCATAGTCACCATCGGGATCGTCATACCGCATCCGACTAAATGCCAAGGCTTTTTTTCCGTTCATATGGTAGGTCTCACCCTTTTCAAAGTGATAGCCCTCATAATCAAACGTCAACGGGGACTTGACATCAACCCCACCGACTTGGTTGATTGCCTTTTCCAAACCACCCATATTAACTAACACATAGTAGTCAATTGGGATATTGAAGTGGTCTTGGATCGTATTAATCGATTCCTTGACACCCCCATAGGTATAAGCAGCATTGATCTTTGCTGGTGAATATTGCGGATAACCTGGTAAGTTAACCTTCATATCCCGGGGAAGACTGACAATCGTGGTGGTCTTCGTCTTTGGATTTAAGGTCATTACCATGATCGTATCCGTCCGACCCTTATAGTCCCGACCAAGCGCCCCAGTATCAGTCCCTAACAGGAGGATTGAAACGGGTTTCTTTTGATCAAGGACCTTTTGCGCATCCCGCGACTTGGTAGCACCCGCGCTACTATACATATCATCGGTCGTTGATTTTAGGTTGTGCCATGCCATCCCCGCAAAGAACAGGGCTACGAGGACTAATACACCCACAACTGACCAGAAGATCTTCCATCCCCGGTGACGCCGATGATGTCTGTGGTGATGATGGTGATGTTCCGGTTGTTGCATACCATCGTCATTATTATTCAAGGGTCGATTATTTTCGTCTGACATAAAAAATTTCTCCCATATATAGCTGTCCCCTACACATAAAAAATCCACTGGTGCAACGAGTCGCATTACCGAAAACCTACACTAACAATGGTAATTAACAAGTTGCGAACTTTTTTAATAGCGGTTGTCAGCTAATCAATTTTGATAATTACTTAATACATTATTAAGAATGTAAACTATTTAGTCAAGAAACATTTTCATAGCTTTTTCACAAAATGATCAAAATATAAATTTTATTATTAACAGAAACATTGATTTATCAATCATTGGACTCCTTTTGCCTCTGTTTCAAATCAAGCCATTCCATTTATTTCAATTTAATTACATTTTCGACAATTCTTGTAATAAACGTTAAAAAGAGCCTGCAACGAATAACGTCACAGACTCTTCATTACATGTACAGTCATAGATGCTTCTCTCTCCAAAGCAACCATAACTATTCACTAGTCCCCGTGTTACAAGTACTTATCGAGCTTTTCATTATACTTAATCAGCTCTTCCATGCTTGCGTTTGCTTCTGGTTCGACAATCTGGTCTGAAGTCATATCAGCGGAATCATCCATTTGCTGACGACCCCAGACTCCCATTGTTACGACCATATTGCGTAGGTCATTACCACCCTCGGTCAACGAGTATTTTCCCTCTTTATCCTTGACCGGGTTGACAATCCTTAGCTTTTGCAAGGAAGCTAGCTCGTCATTAAGTGCTACGGCTGTTAAGTTTGGTAGCAACTGGCGCAACTCATCAATGGTAAACGGCCGAAAGCCAAGCCAATAGATGATCCGCGGTTGCCACTTATCTTCTAAAACATCTAATGTATAGCTTACACCACACAGATCTTTCTTTTCAGTCATAATAACGCTCCATTCCATTCCATTACTAAGCTACATCTCTTCCTTTCGACTACTATTATAACAAGCTAATGGACTAATGTTTACTTATTGTACATTTTTTACTAAAAATTACTTCAAAAATTATTTATCACGCGTCTAATCTGTTCGATAAATTCTGGATTAATTTTTTCACCAAATGTTTCTTCATAGGCCGTGCTAACAATATACAAGATTGTCGCCATTAAGACTTTTTCACTTTGCCGACGGTGCGCCTGGATAACACAGTAATCACTCTCGTATGGCCGTTCGTGAATATTTTCTGAATTGATCTTGCCATACTGGTGTCGGCAATATTCGTAGATTTGTAGTTGAATTTTGGCGACCCGATCTGCCGCATCAACAATCCGGCGAAAGGTCCGATAGCTCGTATCAACGCGGACGTGAAAAGTCTCACGTTTTCCTTTTAAAAGCAGTTCGACTCTCTTATCGTCTATTAACTCAGCAGCATCATCTAAGTAGTGAACCATGTAGTAAACAACCTGATCATTTGTCCGTCCGCATGTCGGTACTAACCGATGATGCCCAGCAACATATCCCCGTGTCCGGCAATCAACTAACTGATAGAGGGCGTGCATCTCATGATTATGGACAGAATTTTCGCAAGCAAAGCGATGCAAAACCTCTCTTAACCGTCGTCGCAAAACAAGTTGTTCCCCGTCAACTGTCAAAATAAATGTCCGTTCTTGGTCATAAGCCGCTATCAACAAGGTATTATCCCATCGCACCTGAAAATTATCAGTGACCCCATCGATTGGCAAGCTAGCAATCTTTGCCATATCAATCTTTCTTCTCAAGATCAACACTCCTCTAAATAATACAAATTTAAAATTAATCGTTACCACCGTAAAACGATTAACTTTTAACATGAATAATAAGATACTGGCTTATTTTACTCCTGTCAACGTCTTTTTAGGCGACTTTTTAACTATTTTATCGTTCGCTAAGATATTAATATTACGGTAATTTAATGGTACTCAAGAGCTCTTGAGAATATTTCTAAAGGATGTTCTCATATTATGGATTATAAAAAAATTTCGGCAGGATTGACTTTCTTGATGACTGATAAGCGGATTACGATTGTTCATGGGGTATTAAAGAGTCTCGGTATTTCTCCCCATCGTGACGACTACGATGATTTTGTCCAAGAAGGGTCGATTATCTTCGCACAAGCCTACGCGGACTATTTTAGCAACGCCGAAAATAATACTGATAATGAACGGGACCTAATGTGCTTTGCCTATCAGCGGATGCGGTGGCGCCTACTCGATCACCTCCGTCGGCAACAGCTGGAAAGTCTTCTCTTTACTTATTCGCTGGATAACGAAGAAAACGAGAGTGATTATAGTGACCTATTAGCAGATACCCAGGCAAGTCATCCCTTTACCCACCTCGAAAACAGCGACTTTCTTGGCTACCTCTACCACCACAGTGCCCTCAACCAACAACGTTACCTAGTTGCAAAGCTCAACCACCATTTGAGTGACCGCCAGATTGCAAAGGAATACGGGGTTACACGAGCTGCTGTTTCTTACTGGCGCCGTGGAGTCATTACCCGTGCCCACCAGCTTCGTGCTAAAATGAAAGGAGAGTTTTGAGGTGAGAAAGTGGAACAACATGAAATTGACCGCCAGACTAACTGGCTGCATATCAAATATGATGGCGAAGACCATGACGATGAGTGCGTTAATGAGCTCAGCATTTATCAAAATAATGAAGACGACGAGTTGCAAATGCTGGTATCAAATGTTGATTTTGATAATATCAGTCATGATAATACTTTTGCTTTAACAAAAGACGACGCCAAAATGCTCGTTAATTACTTGCAGGATTGGCTCAATAAATAAGCTTCTTATTTGTTAACCAAAAATGACTCTAGTATTCGGAAAACCCGAATGCTAGAGTCATTTTTTAGCTATGATAATTCTTTATCAAGAGCGTCTCCCATCAACTTCCAATAATCCATAATCATCGCAAAGTCAATCGGCCCCTGTAATCCCAAATCTAACTTAGTAAACTTATGAACCTCGTTACTTAGCAACACCCGAAAATCAGTCAGATTAATCACCGCGTCGTGCGGGTACGCTGGCAATAAGCTCAGTACATGGTTCATTAAGTCGGTAATTAATCCAGAATAAAAATCGGCAAGGTCAAGACTAGGCATCGCAGCGGGTTCGAGCAGGTCTTCGCGTTCATTATCAAAGACCTCATACCACCTCTTCATCGATGACCAATAGGCATTATAAAGTTTCTTGCTCTGCTCATCAGCATATTCAAGCTGATAGCTGCTCAAGACTTTCCACTGTTCTAACAAATCAACATATAATGACTCATGAGGAAAGGCCACGTCTTCTCGACTTTCTTTAATGAAGCGGGCCAAATCATCAGTCATTTGAACTGGTGTTTTACTTTCCATTTCTCATTTTCCTTCTTATATTAGTTTGTTGAATGGTGAATAGTTATGGCTGAAAAAGTTAGTCTTCTCCCATTCCCTTTTGGCGGCCATAAAACTGGGCGGCAGAAATTGCTTGTTGCCAACCCTGGTACAGTTTTGTTGCTTCTTTAACGTCCATCTGTGGATCAAACTTATCGCCAATTCGGGAGAGCTGACGGAGCTCGTCTTGATCTTCCCAGAAGTCGACGGCTAATCCGGCAAGAAAGGCTGCTCCAAGGGCAGTCGTCTCCTCCATTGCGGCCCGTTTGATCGGTGTTTGCAAGATGTCAGCTTGGAATTGCATCATGAAATTATTCCGTGATGCGCCGCCATTAACCGTTAGTGCTTGTAACGGTAAGTTGGTATCTTTAACCATCGTATCAACAACATCCTTAGTCTGGTAGGCGATGGCTTCAAGGGTTGCGCGGATAATATGTCCTCGATTAGTGCCTCGCGTTAAACCAAACATGGCACCCCGTACTTCTTGGTCCCAGTAAGGTGCACCCAGACCAGTAAAAGCAGGGACAACGTAAACTCCTCCTGTTGTTTTCGCATCAACAGCCATTTGTTCCGACTCGCTCGCCTTATCAAACATCTTGAGACCGTCACGCAGCCATTGAACTGCCGAACCAGCAACAAAGATACTTCCCTCTAAAGCATAGTGGACCTTCCCATTAAGTCCATAAGCAATCGTCGTCAAGAGGCCATTATCTGAAAGGGTCGGTTTCCGTCCAGTATTCATAACGATAAAGGCGCCGGTGCCGTATGTATTCTTAATTGACCCCTTATCATAGGCTGCCTGACCAAAAAGGGCGGCTTGCTGGTCCCCGGCAATCCCAGCAATCGGAATCTGAACCCCGTAAAAGTGGTAATCGCCAGTATAGCCATAGATTGCCGAACTAGGCTTAACTTCTGGCAGCATTGACCGCGGAATATCCAGTAGGTCGAGAATATCCTGATCCCAGTCAAGGGTGTTAATGTTAAAAAGCATCGTCCGACTAGCATTGGTCACATCAGTCGCGTGAACCCGATGGCTTGAGAGGTTCCATAATAGCCAGGTATCGATCGTCCCAAACATCAAGTCGCCATTCTCAGCTTTTTGGCGGGCACCCGGAACATGGTCAAGAATCCACTTGATCTTAGTAGCGGCAAAGTAAGAGTCAATCACCAGCCCTGTCTTCTTGTGGATCATCTCCTTATAACCGTCCTTAATAAGCTGTTCAGCAATGTCACTCGTCTGCTTTGACTGCCAGACAATCGCGTTATAAATCGGCTTACCCGTATGACGATCCCAAATCACGGTCGTCTCCCGCTGATTCGTAATCCCGATGGCGGCAATTTTATAGGGCTTGATTTGCGACTTAATCATTACATTAGAAATCACCGACTGAACACTATCCCAAATCTCAAGCGGATCGTGCTCAACCCATCCTGGCTTAGGGAAGTATTGCGGAAATTCTTGTTGGCTGATTGCAACCTTTGTCCCCTCGTGGTCAAAGATAATCGCCCGTGAACTCGTCGTCCCTTGATCGATCGCCATAATATATTGTTGTTCGTTCAATTTATTTCATCCTTTCGCTATCAATTGCGAGCAGTCCCTCCTATATTATATAGGAAGAAACTTGATGGATTTTGATTATATAAAAAAGCCACCGTGAAAAGACGCTAACTGCCCTCCCCGATGACTCTCTTGTTGTTACTTGTCGCTGACCATCTTACCAGCTACACTATAGCGGTCTTTGCGCATCTCATTCAACACGATATGCACCCGTTCGGCAGGAACATTGGCATCCTTTGAAATTGCTGCTGTAACATCCTTTACGAGAGCCTTTAACTGCTCATCGGTCCGGCCTTCAATTAAGTCAATATGAACTAATGGCATAATCCGTGCCTCCTTATAAATTCATTTAAAATCTTACCATAAGAGCGCTTTTACGGCAATTACATTAACCAAATTCTTTAATTAATTTGGCCGCCGTAAATCTTCACGAACTTGTTCAGCGGCTTTACGATCCCCAGTAAAGAGAATGTGGTCACCATACTCAATAATTGTGTCACCATGCGGATCAATCGGCTTGCGGTTGCGGAAAATCCGGCTAACCGTAATATGGTTGATAAATGGTAACGTATGGAGTTCCCGCCCAGTATACCGGGAATTAAGAACTGTCGCTTCATATAATCCCGCCTCAGTATCCGTCAGCATCCGCAAGATCAATGGCGATTCAATTAAGGCCCGTAAGACACTGCTTTGAACGTTGTAACTGTTAAAAATCTCTACGCCTTTATCGCGCAAGGCCGTGACATCTTTAGGATCAAGCCGCGGATGATTTTGACTCGCAATTACCCGTTTAACCCCGTGTTCCTTGGCAATTTGTGCTAACCGAGCTGATTTATGGTCGTTCAAAAACCCGACGACCATGATATCACAGTCAAAGTAATGCCCCTGCTCAAGGGTCTCGGCCGTCAGTTCCGGCAAGTAAGCGAGGTCTTTTACTTCACTATTATAAGTCTTGTAATTATTTTCGTTATCGGTAACCATCCGTACGTCATACCAATTCTTGTATAATTGCTGCGAAATCGGCACGGTCAAAGTGTTAGTGCCAATAAAGTTGACCTTTTGCTTAATCAGGTCTGCCTTTTCAGGCTTAAAGACTGAATTAAAGACAACCGGCGCAATAATACAGACAATAATCGCTGCCAAGGTGAAGGCATCCGACTGAGCAGTTGTAATCGCATGCAGGTTGCGGGCAACTTGCAGGGTTGGCAAAACCAACGTAATTGTAGTGACAACGAGGAAACTTCCGGCAAATGTGTTGCGAGGCTTGAACCGTCGTTTGAAAATTAACATCGTTGGTATTTTCGCCAAGATAAAGCCAAGCACTAAGATTGGAATTAAGGCTAATGCCTGCCGATTGGCAAAGAGGTTTTTCAAATCTAGCCGGTCCCCTGTCATAATGAAAAAGAAGGGGATTAAGAAACCATAACCAATTGAATTTAACCGGTCTTCTGTCGACTCACTCGGTTCAAGAAGCTTCATGACCATACCGGCTAAAAAGGCTCCTAGAATGTTTTCTGCGCCAACCGTTTCCGCAATCGTTACCAATGTAAAAATCAAGAAAAAGGCTAAACGGATATCGAGCTGGGTCGTTGACTTAGAGATCTTATTAAACCAGATAAATGGCTGTTTGAACCGGTGCAAGAGAAAAATTGCTGCCAGAAAAAGCAAGACAATTAACCACAGCCGACCCGCATTGCCCCCATTAATGGACGCATAAAAGGTCAAAGCAAGCATCGGGGTCACTTCCCCTAGCACAGCAGTTAGCAGCAATGTCTGCCCAACCGGCTTTTGTAAAATATCCTTTTCTTTTAAGGTCGCAATGACTACTCCTAAGGCAATCGTGGAAAAAAGAATTGTTGCTAATAAAATATCACTAAATAAGTGCAACTGACTAATAACAACCGCAAGTACAAAGGAAGTTATAATCACCAGTCCAAATGCTTGAGTAGCCATCACTACCGGCGAATTCTTTGCACGTTTTTTCCCTGGTGTCTTACGAAAGAGGTCAAAATTAATCTCCATTCCTGATAAGAACATCAGCATGATTACCCCTAGGGACGATAAGAGATTAAGGGTCCAATTGGGATTAACTACATTTAAACAACTTTTACCGAGAACAATACCGGTAAGGATTTCAGCAACGGCAGTCGGGATCGAGGAAACTTTAAACCGTGCCATAATAATAGGAATAATTAACGCCGCTAACATTACAATTAGCATTGATAATTGTTGCATATTATCCTCTCCTTTCCTATTTTATACAGCAATATTATATACTTCTAAACATAAAATTAAAATATTCAGACTAAATCGACTTACTTCTTTGTTCGCGGTACAATTAAACCAATACGTAAAAGGAGAAATTTATTTATGGGGAATAAATTAACTGCATGTACAAGTATCTTAATTGGTAAGGAGGCAAGCATCGATGGAACGATTATGATCGGCCGAAATGAAGATGCTAAGGCGGCGTGGCCCAAGCACATGGTCGTTCACCAACATGGGGAGATGCCAACCCACTTCGTTTCTAAGGATACTCGTTTAGAACTTGACTTGCCAGAAGAAAGCGCTCGCTATACTGCCACACCCGAATGGACAGACAAGGATGGCTTATTTGAAGAGGACGGGATCAATGAGTACGACGTTGCCATGAGTGCAACTGAGAGTGCCTACTCTAATTCACTCGTCCTCGGTTATGATCCCTTGGTAGAAAACGGGCTAAACGAGGAAGCAATGATTACCGTAGTTTTACCATATGTTAAAACTGCCCGTGAAGGAGTTCAGCGATTAGGAAACCTAATTGCAAAGTATGGAACCGGCGAAACTAATGGGGTCTTATTCGCCGATAATGATGAAGCTTGGTATTTTGAAACTGGTGCGGGACACTACTGGGTTGCCCAACGGATTCCCGATGATTGTTATGCCGTGGTTGCTAACCAACTGGCAATTCAAGAAATCGATTTCACGGATACGAATAACTTTATGTTCCACCCTGGCATTCAGGAATTTGTCGAGAAACATCATCTGAATCCCGACCCAACTACCTTTAACTTCCGCAAGATTTTTGGGACAGCTGATCGTTCTGACGCGATTTATTCTGAACCACGGGTATGGGCTGGTCACCAACTATTTAGCCCAGCGCAAGCAGGCGATGAGACGCCGGAATCAACTGACTTGTCCTTTATTATGAAGCCCGACCACAAGTTATCCATTTTTGATGCGCAAAACTACCTGAGCAACCATTATGAGGGCACCCCTTATGACCCGATTGGCCACGGTAAGGATGCTCATAAGTACCGTCCAATCAGTCTCGCCAAGACCCAGGAATCACATATCCTACAAATGAACCGGCCGGGAGCTAATATTCACTGGTTGGCAATGGGGGTAGCGGCGGAAAGTACCTATGTCCCGTTCTTCAACGGCATCACCGATACACCTGCTCCTTATAAGCGTGGTAAGCTACCAGCTCAGTTAAACTCTGCCTACTGGATTTTTAAGCATGCCAGCGTACTTGTTGATAGTCATTTACACGACTTTCTCCCCTTATTGCGCGATGTTCAAAAAGAACGGAATACCGCTGCGATTAAGATGATTGCGGAAACTGATCGACGACTTCCGAGCCTAAAAGGTGAAGCCCGGTCAACTTTTCTTACCCGGCAAAGTGATGGCTACGCGGTTGATACGTTGAACGCATACAAGAAACTCAGTCTGGAATTGATTACGAAAATGACAGACTACTGTGAATTGAATTTTACGACTGATGAGAATTTATAAAGAAAACCGGAGCTGTGCTAAACGGCTTCGGTTTTTTAGTAATTTTGAATACTAATGATTATGGTTATTCATACGGGATTCCCTTGATCGGCGCTGATTTAACTCCTGGAGCTGACCGAGTAATTTCCTCAACTTTCTTTTGAGCTACTTTAGGATTCTCAATCCATTCGCGATAGAATTCAAATGGACAAGTTGCAAGACCATCTTTTTTACTGTCCGATGCCAGCGTTCCAGCATAGCCACGATGCAAAAGATTATACAAATGGTTCTCGGATTGACCGTTTTTACGCATATCCCTAACCTTCTTTAATGGTAGGGTTGCGTATTGAATACTCATCGTTGCGGGTCCAGCATCTGCCATTGTTTCTCCATCACAGTCAATGATACAGCTATGACCAAAGTAAGAGTATACGCCATCCCAACCGGCTTCATTTGCCACAGCAACATACAGATTGTTCGCCCAGGCCATCGCCTTAACCATCGTTAATTCTTGTGGCTGAGCAGGGAACATATAGCCTTGAATTCGTACGACTAACTCTGCTCCACGCATTGCACAATCACGCCAGACTTCTGGATAATTGCCATCCGAACAAATAATTAAACTAAGCTTAATGCCCTTTGGCCCTGTCGAAACGAAAGTTCCACTTGCAGGATACCATGCCTCAATCGGTGCCCACGGAATTTCTTTACGATATTTTTGCACAATTTCCCCATTGCTATTAATTAAAATAGCTGTGTCATATGGATTTCGACCGTCAACTTCATTCTTTTCACCTGTAATTGAAAACACACCCCAGACATTATTCTCACGACAGGCTTGCGCAAAAATCTCAGTTTCTGGTCCAGGAATTGTCGTAGAAAGATTCATCATATCATTATGGTCATAAAGAATTCCTTCTGTTGAATATTCAGGGAAAATAATTAAGTCTAATCCCGGATATGCTTTCTTTGTTCCTGCAATTATATCAGCAATATTATGACAATTATCTAAAATTTGCTGTTGACTATGGAAATTACGCGGAATTTTATAATTAACGACCGCAGTTCCAACCTCATCATTACTTGAAGAAATATCACCCATTGGCATAGCGTATTACCTCCATTATTATGTTCTGACGTTGTATTCAATTAGTTACTCATAAGCAACCTTAGGCTTATAATAACATAAATAATATTAAATATTATGTTTGCGGTTTCAAAAGTAAGAATGCATTGATTAAAAAGCAAAACAGCCCCTAGATTGGTAATCCAACCTAGGAGCTGTTTTTTAGTTTGGCTTAAATAAATTTAATTATTTATCTTCACCATGCTTTTTCTTCTTAGCGATTAGTAACAACAAGACTGCTTCGAGTGATACAAGACCGAGTAATTCAGCATTCATTTGACTTGCATTACCAGTTTGTGGAAGCTTCTTATTTTGCTGACTTGGCTTTTGACTACCGGCATTGTTATCAACCGAGTTAGTACCAGTCAAGTTAACAGTCATGTGGTTATCAGCAACGGAAACATTAGTGTTTTCGAGACCACTTGTGTTTGTACTATTCGTAATACTCAAGCTTAGTGATGTCGAACCATTCGTTGAGTTATTAGTAGATGCTGTTGAACCAGACTCACTACCATCAGGGAATGGCGTTACAGCAGATGTACTACCACTTGTCGAAGATGAACCACTTGTATTAGTTGAAAGACTTTCGCTAAGTGATGCTGAAGTGCTTTCGCTTGAGCTTAGTGAAGCCGATGCTGACTCACTTGCACTTAACGATACTGATTCACTAGTACTAATCGATAACGATTGCGAATTGCTGATTGATTCGGATGGGTCATCAGGGTGTGGATTTACAGGAGACTCACTATTGGAGTTACTCATTGATGCGGAGTTGCTGAGGCTCTCGCTCATTGAGACTGAGTTACTCATACTTTCACTCATTGATACCGAGTTGCTGAGGCTCTCACTCATTGAGACCGAGTTACTCAAACTCTCACTCATCGATACTGAGTTACTCATACTTTCACTCATGCTTACTGAGTTAGATAAGCT
>NZ_RDBR01000041.1 GCF_009663775.1 Lactobacillus sp. 0.1XD8-4 | reverse complement strand
ACCGCGGAACAATTCCGCAATCAAGCCGCCTAAAATTTTTATCTATTTGATCTGTATACTTGACGGGACATAGTGCCAGGATTTTTTCTTGATCGCGTCTTTTATTACTGTAATTCTGCTGGTACTTCAGCACTAGGATTATCTTTTGTTAAATGATAAACAGTAGAAGCATTTACCCCAAAGTAGTGGTTGATAAGCTTGCTTAATTCTTCCATTGCTTCATTTGCTCGTTCAATTTGCTCTGGATTAATAGCTTCCATAACAGCAACAACATTTTCAGAATCTTCAGTAAGCATTGTTCGCTGTGCTTCACGCCAATTTAAGCATCGACATACCGCTCCATCATTGTCATAATAAATAACTTCGCCTTCAAGAGCTGGTTCGTCGTCATCAGCTCCTACTGGGCGAAATTCTTCGCCCCCCTTAGCAACTCCAAGGTGTAGGTCGCCGGCAATCTTATTACGGTCTTCAATTCCAACTGGGACTCCATAGCTTAATGAAATACTATTATATAAATCAACAAGCGGTTCAATTGGTTCAAAACTACGCCCTTGATTGGCTCGTTTTAATAACGCTTCGATTGATGAACGAGCACCTTTTTTCTTTTTAAATTGTTGAAAAGCTTTTCGCCATTGATCTACTACCGGATTTAGCCGAAAAGTTTCATTAGTTAAAAATTTATCGGCTTCATGGGTTGCGTCTGCTAATAATTTCTTACGTTCATCATAGCTTGCATCGTTATTATGATTATTAATTCCATTAGCAAATAAAATATTAATTTGTGCATCTGGAAAAAGTTCCCAAAAACTTGGATCAATTGTTACTTGCTTCATAAAACTAGACTCCTTTATTTAATATTGGCGTTTGTCCCCGCGCTTAACCGTTTCCCAATCGCCATCAATATTTTGCCGAATACGAACTAAATAATCATGGACTCGTTGAGCTTCCTCTACGGAAAAACCTTTTAATGCTTCATTATTTGAATATTGATTTTCACGAATAATAAATGGATAGATTTTTCTACCTTTTTCTGTAACATATAACCGCTTAATTTTTTTATTCGTTGGATCATTTTTTCTTTCAATGAATCCATTCTTTTCCAGCTTCTTGACAGCACGGGCAATCGTTGTCCGATCAACCTTTATCAAATTTGATAATTGTTCTGAAATAATCCCAGGATGTTCATAAATTCGCACAACATAAAGATACTGGCCTCGCGCTAAATCGATCTGTTTAAATTCAATATTTGCAATCGAGTCCAGCGCACGATCAATCATCCCTATTTCTCGTAAAATATCAATCATTGATAAAAATCTCCTTAATTAATATTAAGCTCTTTTTGTTGCAAATGCAACAAAAAGAGGAAGAAGCTATTTATTTTCTAGCGGCGCTGGCTGAGCAATCTCTTGCATCGAGGATAATAACTGCGCTGCATGCATCCGCGATAAAACGGATTTTAACGCTAACGTCATTAAGCGATCATTTTGCGGATTAATTGCATTATCACTAGGAATTTCTTGACCAGCTAATAATGCATTAAGAATCTCAACAAAGCGGTCATATGCTGCTTGCGGATATGAATTTATCGTAACTTGCGCGATCCCAGCTCGAATATCATCTAAAGAAAAGTTTGACTTTAATAAACCAATAAGCAGTAAATCTACAAGCTGATTAACTGCATACTTCTTTTTTATTGGTGCTTGGATAACTTTCTTTTTAACATAATTATTCACCATAGATTTTGTGAGTGGTTCAATTCCCAAATGATTAAGTTGTTCATTTACAATAGCTACTACCTGATCAACATAAAGACCAAGAGTTGGCAGTTCTTTCCAGCGTGGAAAACGTACCCGTGCTAAATTCTTCTGCCATTGTTGATATTCTTTTAGTTTATCCATATCATTACTCACTTTCTAACGGTGCAATTCCAATCGATTGATTCCGAAAATCATCGGTCGTCACTGCTCGTTCAATCACCTGTGCAACTTGTTTAAGTCCAATTCTTTGACCGCTTAATGGATGCCCTTCATTAATAATTTCAACATTTGTCTCACTGTTGCTAATGGGTAGCGTCCTAATAATTGTATATGGTAATTCTAATTCATCAATCATCTTTATTGCATATTGGTGGGCAAATACTGCTTGGCGTGCCTGTTTGCCATACCACGCTTGAAGCTGATCTACAGTCGCATCGTCTGCGGTCCCTGCAATAGATAGCATTACAATCTTAGTTGGAGGGAATAATGAATGATCGATTAGTTCCGCTAATTCTTGCACCTCATCATCAACAAATTCCATAACCGTTGGCAGCCAGCACAATACATCCCCGTTTTGTAAATCAATCTTAAAATTAGTAGTGGCAACTGCATCAGGAACTTTTTCCATCAGCAATGATACTAACTTATCATACCGTCGGCTAACAAAAACTATACGACTCATTTTCCCTCCATATTGGCTAATATGCCATTAACTCATCTTCAATTGTTGCATCTTCAATTCGGATATCTGTAATCGTACTTTGCTCAAGCAATGGCAATAGTGCTTGAATATTTCCGGTAAAAAGAAAACGTGTTTCATTAGCAGCCTCTTCTAACATATGCGCTCCCATTTTTACCGCCATATCAATCGGTAAACCCGTTCCCATTACAGTAACTGTGCAATCAACACCGTCATTCATTGACAAATCACGAGCTGATGTTAGGTGACTGCCATTAAAATAGTAAAGTGTATTAGCATAACGCATTAACGTTGATATATCATCACTTGTAAACAATACAAGCGCATCCACCTTTTTCGCATAATCTTCAATAAGACTACCTACCATTTGGCGCTGGTCGCCGTTTAATCCATCAAGGGCATTACTCAAAATAACGATTGGACATTGCCAGGCTAATAAAATCGCCAAGCGCAATTCTAGCTTTTGCTCATCACTCAATTCACCAATAGCTTGATCTGCTTTAATTTTTAATGATTCAATCATTTGGAGTGCTTGCTCTGGCGAAAGTGCCTTTTCATGATGACGCAATGCCCGTTTAACTGCTTTTTCAACTGTCTTCCCCTTTAGCGCCACATCATCAATTCGACCAATGTCAGTTTTACTCTGTCGCTTATATTTTTTGAATGGTACCCCATTAATCGTTACATCACCACTCAAAATATTGCCACGAACAGCCAGCAATTCTTCTAGGGCATTAGCAGCCCCAGTATCATTACTACAAATTCCCACTAACTGTGGCGACTTCAACTCCAATGAAACATTATCTAATTGATCTCCCGATTTAGCGTCGAATGTTAAATCATTAATTGTAATATTACTCAATATGCAACCTCTTTTCATAAGTATTTTATCTTTATCAATCTTATCATTTTTTAGTTAATGAACGAAATAATCCAGTATTTCTTTTTTGTTTGCTTAAGTTGGTAAGCTCCTACTACAATGGTAAAATAAGACTCAAGAATTATACTTAATAAAAGAAACGAGGAATGTTATTTTGAACGATGGCCAGTTGCTAACTAATTTTGCAATCATCATAATTACTTTTATCTTTGCTGCATTCTTTGTGGCTGCAGAATTTGCCCTCGTCCAAGCACGGGTAACTGCGCTAGAAGAAATGCAAAAAAAGCGTGACAAACCTTCTGCTAAAATCAATCGCGCTATTAAAATGGTAACAAATTTAACAGAGTATCTTTCAACGACCCAAGTCGGCGTTTCAATCTGTGGAATTATTCTTGGGTGGGTTGGAGAAGATACAATTGAATTTTTGCTTTCACGTGCTTTATCAATGCCTAGTTGGCCATTAAATAGTAGTGCCGTTCATGTAATCAGCGCTGTTATCGGGGTCTTACTCTTAACCTATTTTGAAGTTGTTCTTACTGAGATTGTTCCTAAAAACATTAGTATTGACCTCCCAATAAAAACACTGATGTTTGTTACAACCCCGTTACACTACTTTCATATTACATTTTATCCTTTTGTATGGCTCCTTAATAGCTCAGCAAATGGGATTGTTAAAATGCTCGGCATGAAGGCTGCTGATGAGAGCCAAGATGTCCTATCGCAAAGCGAAATTATCAGTCTATCACGTAATGCCGTTAAGGGCGGTGAGCTTGAACACAATGACCTTTTATACATGGAACGTGCATTTGACTTTAATGATAAAGTTGCTAAAGACATTATGATTGATCGAACTCAATTAACGGTAATTGACATAAGTAAAACTGTTGATGATGCAATTAAATTATATTTAAAAACAAAATATAGCCGTTTACCTGTAGTTGCAGATAATGATAAAGATAAAATCCTTGGTTATGTATTTAATTACGATTTAATTCGCCAAAAGCAGATTAACGGAAAGGTTTCACTTGCAAAAGTTCTCCGTCATATGCCGACTACCCCCGAAAGCACTCCAATTACTGATGTTCTCAAGCTTATGATTCGGACGCGGGTGCCGATGGTTGTGGTTGTTGATGAATATGGCGGAACAAGCGGCATTATTACCGATAAAGATATCTATGAAGAACTATTCGGAACCGTCAGAGATGAAATAGATAACGTATCTGATAATATGATTGCAAAAATTGACGATAATAAATATCGCGTTGATGGCAAAACTACCATTTATGATTTTGAACGGTTTTTCCATGTTGAATTAAAAGATTCTGATGATAGTGATGTCGTTACCTTGTCTGGATATGTCCTTGATAACTATCATAATATTCATGAAAATGAGGTAATTAAACTTGCTGGGTTAGAACTTAAGATTAAGGACTATCATCATTCATATATCGATAGCTTTATTGTCGAGACACCCGCTAAGTAAAATTTTACATTTTGACAACAATAAAGAGATTGTTCTTTTATTTAGCACTAGATTCTACTAAAATAGTTTTTGTAATAATTTTAAATAAATCTATTTTAGAAGGAAGAAAATCAAATGGCACCAATGAATATTATTTATATCTCGCTAGAGGGAAATACCCGTTCCTTCTTAACACGGATGCAAGGCTACGCTAAGCAGCAACACAGTATCAGTGCTGACCGCCCACTTATTGAATTAAAAGAAGTCAGTGACCAAACACTTCCAGCTGACGAAACAGAACCATTCTTTGCTTTCGTTCCTACCTACTTAAATGGTGGAAATGGAATTGATTCAGGCTTCACTGAAATCATGACTAATGCGTTAGGCGAATATATTGCACATAATAACAATGCAAAACAATGTGTTGGTGTTGTTGGTAGTGGTAACAAAAACTTTAATGAACAGTACTGTTTAACTGCTCGAAAGTATTCACGAGATTTTGACGCACCATTTCTCGCTGATTACGAATTGCGGGGAACATCTCAAGACATCGAAAGAATTTACACTATTCTTTCTAAGCGTTGGAACGAGATTAATGCCTAAATATAAAGGGAGACTGGAGAAATAAATTTCCAGCCTCCCTTTATATTTTTGTATGACATATATCACTATTGACAAGCTATTCTATTCCTTATTCTTATTTGCACTAATTAGCCATGTTATCCCGTACTTATCCACTATTTGGCCCATCAAATCATTTAATACCCAATCACCGAACGGCACTGTTACTCGTTGATTTTCTGATTTTGCTAAACGATTAAATAGATTACGCGCATCTTCCTCATCATTTTGAAAATCGAGCATTATAGAAATCAAAGTTGATGTTTGCGGATGCCCCATTGTTGCATCTGCACAAATAATTTTTTGTCCTGCAATCATAAATTCTCCGCGCATCGTAGTTTGATTTAACTGGTCAATTGGTAATCCAAGGTTTTCTGCTTGCTCTTTTGATAAAGGCTCATGGTACGTAATCTCTGCCCCAAAGTCTTGTTCATAATAAGTCATGGCTTCCTTAGCATTTTCAAATGTTAGGTACGGGTATATTGCCGTCATAGTATTCCTCCGAAAAAAGATTCACTGTTGATTATATGTTTTGAATTGCATTACGTCAATTGGATTAGTTACTTCTAACCGTATATTAATCATAACTAAGGGTGCATTATGATATAATTGTCTAGTCTATCAATCAGGCCGATATTAAATATTATAAAATAAGAAAGGATGAACTTTTTGGAAAAAATCAAAAAACATAGTCCGCTACTGATTCTTGGTCTATTGCTTTTAGGGGTTTGTATGCGGATGCCTATTACAGCAATCCCATCTGTTATCAAAGATATTGCAAATACATTCAACGTTGAGACAACCAGTTTGGGAATCCTAACTACTATCCCATTACTTTGTTTTGGGTTGCTATCTTCGGTCGTTTCTGCCCTAGCACAACGTATTGGAAATGAACTAACAATTGAATTAGCAATGATTTTGATGTTTATTGGTTCATATCTGCGAATTTTAAATTTTTCCGCATTAATGCTTGGTACTATTTTAGTTGGAGCTGCCATCACCTGTATCAATGTTCTTTTACCGGCAATTATCTCGGATAAACTGCCCGAACGCATTGGTAGCGTAACCGGTATGTATAATGTTGCAATGACATTATTTGCAGCAATCGGGGCATACGTGATTACCCCTATTACTCATGCTACTAGTTGGGAAACAGCCGTAATTATCATTAGTTTAATCGCATTAGTCGCTGCAATTATCTGGCTACCAAACTTACGTTACAATCAACGAGCAAATAATAGTGCCGAACCAGCCGATCGCGGTACTAATATGTGGAAGAATTCTAATGCATGGTGGTTATTACTTTTCTTCGGGGGACAGTGCTTCGTATTCTATAGTATCGTTGCCTGGCTGCCAACAATTGCTATGGACGCCGGCTTAACTAGTGATCAAGCAAGCCTCGTTGCTGGATTATTACAGCTTTTCTCCATGCCATTTGCGTTCTTAGTTCCTGTTATCGCTACAAAAATGCAAAATCGGCAACCAATTATGTTATTTGCCGGGATTGCGTCCTTAATTGGAACAGGAATGATGTTTTTCCCCGTTAACTCGTTCATTTATTACGCATTTGTTGCACTTTTCCTTGGTATGGGAACAACAACAACTTTTGTGCTTGCAATGACGTTGTTCGGACTAAAAACAAAGAGTGCCGCTGATACCCGTAATCTTTCTGGAATGGTTCAATCCGTTGGTTACTTAATTGCAGCGTTAGGACCAATTGTTGTTGGTAACCTGTACTCGCAAACACATAACTGGGTTGCCAGTCTTATTGTTATCGCAATTGCTGCTATCTTCTTTACTGTATGTGGAGTGGTGGCAGAACGAAAACAATTTGTCTAATAGTATATCTGAAGGAGATTTTTCTCCTTCTTTTTTATCAAAAAGATACTTTAGACTATTAGTCTAATAAATCACAAATTAATTTAAAAAGTTTTTTGCTCTAGACCATTAATTGACAATCGCTTGGCAAAAGCAAGCTAATACAGCGTTTGTCTTTGATGGTCCATTTTAATTTTCTGAGACTCCATCTTAGAAAACGTTTACTTTGGTAGTGCAGATTGTGCTTTAAGAGTATATAATTGTCAACGGTATAAGAAATTTCTGAAATTTCAGAAGGAGTGAACATTTTGGCTACAGAAAATAAGGCTGTAATTACATTATTCGGTGCTACTGGTGACCTTGCAAAGCGGAAACTTTACACCGCTTTATTCAAACTTTACCAAAAGGGTTACCTAGCTGACCACTTTGCATTGTTAGGAACATCTCGTCGCCCACTATCTGACGAAGAATTCCAAAAAATTGTTCGTGATTCAATCAGTAACATCCCAGAAACTGAGAATGGACAAGCTGAAGCATTCTCAAAGCACTTTTTCTACAAGTCACACGATGTTACTAAGCCAGAACATTATGAAATTCTTAAGCAACGTCTTGCTGAATTAGATGAACAATTCGGTACTGAAGGCAACCGTCTCTTCTACATGTCAATGGCTCCACAATTCTTTGGCACTATTGCATTAAATTTGAAGAAACAAGGGTTATTAACTGATAACGGCTTTAACCGGCTTGTTATTGAAAAGCCATTTGGTCGTGATTTCGAATCAGCAAAGAAGCTTAATGACGAATTATCACAAACATTTAGCGAAAACCAAATTTTCCGAATCGATCACTACCTCGGTAAGGAAATGGTTCAAAATATTCAAGCATTGCGTTTTGGTAACACGATGATTGAATCACTCTGGAACAACCGTTACATCGATAACATCCAAGTTACATTAAGTGAAAAGCTTGGTGTTGAAGAACGTGCCGGTTACTACGACCAATCTGGAGCATTACGTGATATGGTTCAAAACCACATCATGCAAATTGTTGCCCAACTTGCAATGGAACAACCAGTCGCATTTACTGATGCTGATGTACGGGTTGAAAAGATCAAGGCTCTTCGTAGTCTTCGTCTTTACACCCCTTCGGAAGCCGCTGGTAACTTTGTACGTGGTCAATATGATGCTGGTGAAGGTACTACTGCTTACCGTCATGAAGATGGCGTAGATCCAGAATCAGGTACTGAAACATTCGTCGCTGCTAAGCTAATGTTTGATAACTATCGTTGGTCTGGCGTACCATTCTATGTTCGGACTGGTAAGAAATTAGCGGATAAGTTTACGCGGATTGATGTCGTCTTTAAGAAGCCGCTAATTGATATCTTCGCCAACCCTCGTTCAGCTAGTGATCAATCACTTAACTCTAATGTATTAACCATTTTTGTTGAACCTAATTCTGGTTTTGCTATCCAATTAAATGCTAAGCGCGCTGGTCAAGGATTCACTACTGAACCAGTTGATCTTCGTTTCCTACAAAGTGATTCTGATAAGAAGGAATCTCCAGAACCATACGAACGTCTTTTCCATGACGCTCTTGAGGGTAACCACACCAACTTTGCTTCATGGGCTGAAATTGCCTACGCATGGAAGTTCGTTGATGTTATTCGCAAACTCTGGGATATTGAAAAACCACAGTTCCCTAACTACACACCAGGTTCTATGGGACCAGCAGCTTCTGATGAATTGCTAGCTCGTGATGGTCGCAAGTGGGTTTATCGTTTAAATCATTAATTAATGTAAGCAGTTTATAGTTTTTTAGCTATAAATTGCTTTTTTATTATTAAAATTTGATGTTTAGCGTTTGCACTATCACCAAATTTTGTTATAATCGAGGTTGTGAAATATATTACATAAGTATTGAGGAGAGTGACTTTAATGTCTGATCAAAAAGCACAAATTGGTGTTGTTGGTTTAGCTGTTATGGGTAAGAACCTTGCACTGAACATCGAAAGCCGTGGCTTCACAGTTGGTGTATACAACCGTCACCGCAACCGTACTGACGACATGATGCGTGACCACAGTGATAAGAAGTTAGTACCTAGCTACACTATTAAGGAATTCGTTGACTCACTAGAAAAGCCTCGTCGTATCCTTATGATGGTTAAAGCCGGTAAGCCAACAGATGCTCTTATCGATGAATTATTACCATTACTTGACAAGGGTGATGTTTTAATCGATGGTGGTAACACTAACTTCCACGATACTATGGCTCGTAACGCTAAGTTAGACAAGTCTGGTATCAACTTCATCGGAATGGGTGTTTCCGGTGGTGAATTAGGTGCGCTTCAAGGTCCATCACTTATGCCTGGTGGTCAAAAGGAAGCTTATGACTTAGTTGCTCCAATCCTTACAAAGATTGCTGCTAAGGCTGAAGAAGACGGTAAGCCATGTGTTGCTTACATTGGACCAAATGGTGCTGGTCACTATGTTAAGATGGTTCACAACGGTATCGAATACGGTGATGAAGAATTAATCGACGAAAGTTACAACATCATGCGTAACGTATTAAAGATGCCTGTTGATGACATCGCTAAGACTTTTGCAGAATGGAACAAAGGTGAATTAAACAGTTACCTTATCGACATTACTGCTGACATCCTTACTCGTAAGGATGACCTTGGTGACGACAAGAGTAAGCCTATCGTTGATATGATCCTTGACCGTGGTGCTAACAAAGGTACTGGTAAGTGGAGTTCAATGACTGCCCTTGATGGTGGTGCTCCTCAATCTGTTATTACCGAAGCTGTTTATGCACGTTACATCTCAATGATGAAGGACGAACGTGTCCAAGCAAGCAAGGAATTGCCTGTTGACACTGAAGCTATTTCAATCGATGATAAGACCGAAATGATTGAAAAAGTACGTCAAGCACTTTACTTCGGTAAGCTTATGAGTTACGCACAAGGTTTCGAACAAATGCGGATCGACTCCGAACGTTACAACTGGAACCTTAAGTACGGTGAATTAGCTCAAATCTGGCGTGCAGGATGCATTATTCGTGCACAATTCTTACAAAACATCACTGATGCCTTCACTAAGAACCCAGACTTAAAGAACTTGCTTCTTGATGATTACTTCAAGGATATTGCTAAGAAGTACCAAAAAGCTATTCGTGATGTAGTTGCTCTTGCTGTTAAGGCTGGTATTCCTGTACCTTCCCTTAGCGCTGCTATTAGTTACTACGATTCATACCGTTCTGAAGTGCTTCCTGCAAACTTGCTTCAAGCTCAACGTGACTACTTCGGTGCTCACACTTACGAACGTACTGACCGTCCAGGTAACTTCCACTACAGCTGGTACGAAGAACAATAATCAAATAAATATTGATTATAAAAAGACTGAATTTTTTCAGTCTTTTTTTATTAGAGGGAGTGAGACAGAACTAGCTTGCTAGTTCGTTTTTCGACGCGAAGCTAGCCTTTAGGGAACCCCCGCAAGCACAAAGAGGACTCTAGTGTTCGGATTTTCCGAACGCTAGAGTCCCTTTGTGTACTGCGCTGTAGCATTTTCAACTATATAGGAGACTTATGTCACAGCCACTCTTCCTACGATTAGTCAAGAAAAATATTTAGAAAAGAAGAGTATACTAAACCAACCCGGTTCTTATTCAAAAATCGAGAATTAGTGGTATATTAAAATTGTGAGGTGATTATGCCTTCACAGGGACCATTGAGTCCGTGTACCGATTGTGGTATTTTTCATGGTGCTTAATCATGGATAAGAGACATTTCAGAGTTTTATTCATACAAGCTACCATGGCGACCTTGTTCAGTTTTGGATGAGGTCGTTTTTCTTTTTACTTCACAACTAACATAAAACATGTTTTGATTAGCCTAGAGGTGATTATAAATGAATAAAGTATTTATGACTGGTTATTATCAAGGCGTAGTTGAAACAGCTCCTGCCACCCTTTCAGCAGCAAAGGTTGCACAATTAGCAGTTACTATGACTATTTTACATTTACGCCATGCTAACACTAACATTACAGCTATCCATGACTTTTTGGTAACTGACCTTAACGTAGATGAACGGCTTGTAAATAAATATATTAATTTAAACGCCGACCAATTAGAAAGTGCGCAGGCAGAGGTACTTGCATTAGCTTTTAAAAAATAAAATTATTCATAACTTATCTCTTTTTCGTAAAACTTTACTAAAATTACATTGACTTTTTCTATGAAAACGCTTACTATATGGCTGTAAGATATTTTAGTTTGTTGTAGAAAAGGAGAGTTAACATGGATGCGAAAATTGAGAATTCAAAGAAAGAATCTCATGTTGTTCGTTCTCGCTTAGCATATTCACTAGGTGCGTTTGGACATGATGCTTTCTTTGCATTACTTTCTACCTACTTTATGATGTATGTCACTGGTCATCTGTTTACTACTAGTGACAAAGCTTTCGATAATCGGATGGTTGGATATGTTGGTGCAATCATCATGATTTTACGGATTGTTGAACTGTTAATTGACCCATTAATTGGGAATGCAATTGACCGAACTAACACTAGATGGGGTAAATTTAAGCCATGGGTTGTTGGCGGTGGTATTATTTCAGCCGTCTTACTTGCAGCCTTATTTACGCCGTTAGGAGGACTAAACACAAGTAACCCGATTCTTTACTTGGTTGTATTTGCTATTATTTATATCATTATGGATGTATTCTATTCCTTCAATGATGTTGGTTTCTGGTCAATGGTTCCTGCAATGTCATTTGACTCACACGAACGTGATAAAATAGCAACATTTGCTCGGGTTGGTTCAACAATCGGTGGTCAAATCATCGGTTTCGTTATTATGCCAATGGTACTATTCTTCTCAATTAACCAAAATGGTGGTACCGGTGATGATCGTGGTTGGTTTATCTTTGCTGCCATTGTCGCTGCCATTTCTGCTATTACTGCAATTGGCGTTGGGATGTTTACTCATGAACAAAAATCATTACTTCGTGAAAATAAAGAAGAGACTAAGCTTAAAGATATTCTTCATATTTTAATTAAGAATGATCAACTTTTAGCTATCGCTATGTCCTACCTATTCTTCACAACCGGACAAACTTTACTAAACAGTTTTGAGCTTTACTACTTTACTTACATTTTAGGTGATGCTAAGGCGTTTTCAATTCTTGGTGGGCTAAACACTATTGTTGGTGTTATTTCAGTTTTTGCTTTCCCACTATTCTCCGGAAAAATTGGTCGTCATAAGTTATTCTATGGTGCGGCTTCAATTGAAGTCCTTGGTGCCTTGATCTTTGCTTTTGCTGGTAAGTCATTAGCTCTTGTTTTACTTGGGGCTGAATTATTCTTTATTCCACAACCAATTATCTTCTTAGTTGTTTTAATGACTATTACCGACTCAGTTGAATATGGACAACTTAAATTGGGCCACCGTGATGAATCACTTACCTTATCAATTCGTCCATTACTTGATAAATTTGGTGGTGCCGTTGCTAACGGGGTTGTTGTTATGGCCACTGTTGCTGCTGGTATGACCGGTGGTGCAACTGCCGCTACTGTTACAGCACATGGTGTAAATATATTTAAGATTTACATGTTCTTAATCCCGATTGCTTTAATCATTATTGGTATTATTATCTTTGTCCTTAAAGTTAAATTGGATGAAAAGTCACATGCTAAAATTGTTGCTAAATTGGAACAAACCTGGGGGAACCAATTTAACAAAGACAACGATACTGCTAAAACTGTGCCTGCCCCACAACCAGGGGTTACAGAAATCACATCACCAGTTGCTGGTACCCTTGTTGACTTAAAAGATGTTAATGACGAAAACTTCGCTTCTGGTAACATGGGTAAGGGATTTGCTATTACCCCTTCTGATGGTAAGGTTATCGCCCCATTCAGCGGTACAGTAAGAGCAACATTCTCTACTCGTCATGCAGTTGGACTTGAATCTGACAATGGTATCATGTTATTAATCCACGTTGGTATTGATACCGTTAAGCTTCGTGGTACTGGATTTATTAGTTACTTCGATAAAGATCAACACTTTGACAAGGGTGACGAATTAATGGAATTCTGGGATCCAGCAATTAAGAAAGCTGGCTTAGATGATACCGTTATGGTAACTGTCACTAACAGCAAAGACTTTGATATTAAGTTATTGAAGAATGCTGGCGATAAGGTAACCTCTAAAGACATTGTTATGGAAGTTACTAAAAAATAATTAAATATCTTTCTCTGTCAAAAAGGGAGGAACTGCTCATCACGCGGTTCCTCCCTTTTTAATTTATGTTGTAAGCAATTGATAACTTGTTTTTATTAGCTTAAATGAATATTAAAAGAGCTCTAGTGTTTGGAAAATCCGAATACCAGAGCTCTCTTTATGCTTGGAGGGCGTAAAATGAAGTCATAAATAACTTCTGTCACGCACCTTTCCTAATTAATTATTTAACTACATCAACGTCTGTCCGTACAACCAAAACATCAACAGGTGCGTTACGCTTTACGTATGACGTAACAGAACCCATCACTGCTCGCTGCATCCGTGATAATCCACTGGCACCAATAATAATCATGTCGTTGTGGTGGTCACGAGGGAAGTCAAAGGAAATAATCGTCTTTGGGTTGCCTAGACGAATGTGGATGTCAAGGTTATCAAAATTATCCTTGTCTTTGGCATCCTTTAATAATTCATCAAGGTACTGCTTTGACTTGTCAACCAATTGATATGCGATGCTTCCATCTGACATACCAGCAAAGTTATAGGCCATTGCCCGAGTATCGATAACATTTAAGATGTCTACATGCGCACCATTCCGCTTTGCAATCGCAATGGCACGGTGTAGGGCGTATTCTGATTCTTTGGAACCATCAACTGGTACTAAGATATTTTGATATTCTTGATCCATAAGTTTGAACCTCCATTCAAACAGCAAGTATATATTTACTTAAATTATACCATTTTTTTGTGGCAGGAAGTATATGAAACCGTAATAATACATACTTTCACCAAGTTTTCAATAAATACATAATTTTATGAAATTTACACTATACATTAATCTTTAATTAGAGTACCCTTAATATATCCAATATATCTTTAATTTTTGAAAGTGAGGCCGCATCATATGGACAAAATCGACCGGAAGATTATCAACCTCCTCCAAAAAAACGCCCGTGCTTCTCTGAAAGAGTTATCTAAAGAATGCTTTATTTCATCACCAGCAATTGCGGCGCGAATTAACAAACTTGAACGGAGCGGAATTATTACCGGCTATCATACAAGTGTTAATATGGAAAAGATTGATTTTCACGTAAAGGCTTTTATTCAGGTCCAACTTGAACCACGTCAAAAACAAGAATTTTATCCTTATATTCAACAAATTCCAAATGTAATTGAATGTAATTGTGTGACCGGTGATTACTCTGAAATCATGGAAGTTGTTTTCCCCTCTACGACCGACTTAGATGACTTCATTAATACAATTCAACAACGTTTTGGCAAGACTAGTACACAAATTGTTTTCAGTACCAGTGTTGATCATCGCGGCGTTAAACTTACCGCGCCACAAGAAGTAAATAAGACAATCGAATAAAAATATTATGAAAGAAGCTAGAATAGATCAATTGCTCCTAAGCAAGATCCCTTCTAGCTTCTTTTAATTTTTAGTCTGCTTCTGGTTTGGTATCAGGTGCCGTTGATGTATCTTCTTTACCATAGTTATCTAAGTATGCGTTATATTTCTCACGATCAAGCGCACCTTCTGATTCACCAATAACAAGCGTAGCGATTGAGTTACCAACTACGTTAACTGCAGTCCGTCCCATATCGACAAAACGATCAATTCCAGCAATAAAGGTCAGACCAGCCATTGGAACACCAATTGTTGATACACTAGCAAGTAGAACAACAAATGAAGCCCCAGGAACACCAGCCATCCCCTTACTTGTTATCATTAATACGATTAACAAGGTAATTTGATGCGCAATACTAAGGTGTAAGCCGTATGCCTGCGCCAAGAAAATAGCTGCTAAGGATTGATAAATAGCAGATCCGTCAAGGTTAAAGGTATACCCAGTCGGAATAACAAAAGCAGTGATTCCTTTTTCAACCCCCATATCATGGGTCTTCTTCATCAGCCGTGGCAAGGTTACTTCCGAACTAGCCGTCGTAAATGCTAACATGATTTCATCAAGAATGGCCCGCATAGTTTTCCAATAACGCAAGTGGAAAAGATGGGCCGTTATGCCTAGAACAACAACAATAAAAATAAACATTGTCACATAAGCAATTAAGATAAATAGTCCCAATGGTAATAACGCACTGATTCCCATTTCGGCAATCGTCATCCCAATCAAACCAAATACTCCAATTGGGGCAAACTTCATTACCCAGTTAGTAACCTTAAACATTACTTCTGAAACAGCATTTAAGACATCGATTAAAATCTTACCTTTTTCGCCAACAGCGGCAATTCCCAACCCAAAAAGAACGGAAAATAGGATAACTGGCATCATATCGCCATCCGCCATTGCCTTAAAAATATTCGTCGGGATAATAGATAAAATCAATGGCCAAAAGCCACTATCATGCTGGGCAGTCTTTGCTGTCGACATGTATTGCGAAATATCTGTCGCATGTAGTTTATGAATATCAATAAATGATCCTGGATGAGTTACATTGGCCATGACAATTCCTAAGATTAAGGCGATGGTTGTTAACACCTCAAAGTAAATTAAGGTCTTCCCACCAATTCGGCCAAGTTTTCGAATATCACCAATATTGGCAATCCCAACAGTCAAGCAAGAAACAACAATTGGCATTACGATCATCTGGATCAGCCGGATAAAGATTGTTCCTAAGCTCTGCATAACTGTGATGGCGCTATTATTCTTATAAAAAATTACTCCACAAATAATACCAAGAGCTAGCCCAATCATAATCTGCCAGCCCATACTAAGGCGCCCAAAACGATATCGCTTCACTTTACATCAATCTCCTTATGTAGTCTTATTATACTTTAGCACATTTTTAATCACTTTTTAGCAAATTTTAAGATTTAATTTAAGTAAAGCCGAACGCTTAGTGTCATCGCCTGGCGTTTCATTCACTTCAATTTTGTAATTTTAACTAAAGAAAATGCTGAAAATTCCTGCTAGCAATACCAATATGATATCTTTATTAAAGACTATTTAATTGAACAGGAGTAATTTATGGACGCTTGGATAACGGATTTTATTAACCAATTTGGTTACCTTGCGATTGCGTTTTTAATCGCCCTTGAAAATGTTTTCCCACCACTTCCTTCTGAAATTATCTTAACGATGAGTGGCTTTATGACAACAACGACTTCTTTATCGATAGTTGGCGTAATTATTGCTGCTACAATCGGTTCCCTAGCCGGGGCTTTGATTTTATATATGATCGGTCGGCAATTAACTGTTCCGCGACTTGAACGCTTACTTGATCATCGTTTGTTTAAGACATTAGGTTTTCATCAAGATGATGCGCAAAAAGCCGTTGATTGGTTTAATCGTCATGGATCTGGAGGAATTCTATATGGTCGTTGTATCCCCGTTATTCGGAGTTTAATCTCGATTCCTGCGGGGATTGCGCAAACTCCATTAGGGAAATTTTGTCTTCTTACAATCATCGGAAGCGCTATTTGGAATACAATTTTAGTAACTCTCGGTGCGCTAGTTGGTAAGTCATGGAATAAAATTGTAATTATTTTTGATGAATACACAACTGTAGCAATTGTTATTATGGCAGTAGGTTGTCTTTACTTAGCCTATCGCTGGTATCAAAAAAGGATTAAAAAATAAGAAGCGACCTAACTCGTTTTTCACAAGTTAAATCGCTTCTTTTTTAACGTGTTGTTTGGCGTTTAATCAAATGGGTACCCACGACCGTCTTACATGGGTCGTTATTAGGATTTTGCAACCGTTTAACCATCATATCAACCGCTGCATGTGCCATTTCATCTGTTGCAACATGAACTGCTGACATACTAGGATAAACATACTTAACAATTGCCGTGTCATTAAAACTAATTAACGCTACTCGGTGGGGAACATTAATCTTAGCTTCTTGAATTGCCTTCAATGCTCCCACCGCCATCGGATCATTAGCAATGAAGATACCGTGTGGCAAACGATCTCCTAACGTCTCAATCGCCTTTTTCATCGCTGTATATCCTGACATCGAGGTGTAGTTGCCAGCAAATATAAATTCTGGATGATAAAGGTTTTGTTGGCGCAAGGTGCTTTCAAAATAAAAGCGGCGTAGGTCGGGAACAATTTGCTGATCAGTTGTCTTTTCTGTTCCTGCTAACATTCCAATATCATTAATTCCCTCGTCTAGAAACTCAGAAATTACAGAACGAACCGCATTTTCAAAATCTGGAACCAAACAGTCATATCCAGCAGCAAGACTATCGTAATCAACGAAGACGATATTGGAAGTAACTAGCCTTAATGCTTGTACTTGAGAATTGCTAAATTTTCCAATCGCGATGATGCCCGTAACATCACGAGGAATTTCTTCCATATTGTTCTGATAGATTGGAACTGTTTGAAGACCACGCTGCTGGGCTGCCCGCTCGATTCCCATCCGAATTGCCATGTAATATAGGTCATCTAATTCTTGCGTAAGGGAATACCATTGAACGACTGCTACCCGTTGAACTTGGTTATTGCGCGCCCGTTTGTGCTTGGTATAGTTGAACTCTTCAGCAGTAGCCAGCACTCGTTGACGTGTTTTTTCATTCACGGAAAGCGTCACATCGTTATTTAAAATTCGCGATACAGTCGCAATTGAGACACCTGCTTTATCCGCGATATCGTGTAATGTTACTGCCATTCTGCCTCCGCGCCCCTTTCTTATTAATTAAGATAAAACTATTTTAAAGCATCAACGAATCGTTGCCAACCATCGTTGCCGGCAGCATTATCTTTAAAGACACCTGCATTTTCCAAAACATTTGCAAAAATATTAGCAATTTCTTGTTCCATTACTTCATTAACATTTTCTGTAGTAATGTCCGTCTTTGCTTGAACTTCCTTTGCCCATGTAAGATGACTATCAGCAATTTTATTTTCTGCACCTAGCCAGAATTTCTTAACTTCATTTAATTCATCTTTAAGCCGTGCTGGTAAAATTGCGCGTCCCATTACTTCAATCAAGCCAATATTTTCTTTCTTAATATGCCATAATTTTTCATGAGGGTGGAAAATTCCCAACGGATACTTATCATTAGTATTATTATCCCGCAATACAAGATCAAGGACAAACTTATCACCCTCGCGATGCATAATCGGCGTAACAGTGTGGTGACGAGTATTACCATCATATGCCTTGATATCAAGGCTTTCATCACTATACTGATCCCAAACCTTAATAATATGAGTACCAAGGTCAATTAACTGTTCAGTGTCCGCACTAGTAAGGCGAATATCACTCATTGGCCAATTTACTATTCCCGCTTCAACTGCCGGATAATCTGCAAATGTGAGCGGCTCCTTAATTGAAGCTTTCATCATTGGAAAAATGTGTTTTCCGCCTTGGTAGTGTTCATGAGCAAGCATTGAGCCGCCGACAATTGGCAAGTCAGCATTACTTCCAACAAAGTAAGCCGGTAGTTGTTTTTCAATTTCAACTAGATTAATAAGGGTTTGCCGGTTGATTTTCATTGGTTCATGTTTGCTGTCAAGAAAAATACAGTGTTCGTGGAAGTAAGCATATGGAGAATATTGGAAGCCCCATTGTTGACCGCCAACAGTCATTCGAATAATTCGGTGATTGCTCCGCGCAGCCTGACCGAGTCGTCCTTTGTACCCTTCATTTTCCATGCATAGAGCACATTGAGGATATTTCTTTGCTGTATCATGAGCAGCTGCTGCAATTGCCTTGGGATCTTTTTCCGGCTTCGAAAGATTAATCGTGATTTCAAGGTTGCCATATTTAGTCGGTTTATCAAAGACAACATTTTTCTTAATTGCTGCTACCTTAACGTAATCATTGCTGGTACAAAGATGATAAAACCAGTCTGTTGCCGTTGACGGTGATTGCTGATATTTTTCCCAAAACTTATGATTAACAACTGATGGCGTAGGAGTCATTAAATCATATAATTGGTCATTTAAGATTTCTCGAGCTGTTTGCCCATCTTCAATTTTGCCACGGTCAACGGCAAGGTCGACTAACTGGCTAACAAGTGGTTTATCATCCTTGGCAACAACATCTTCATCGCCGACAAAGCCTCGAACTTTGTTTAAGACATAAATTCGATCTAGTGGTTCATAGGTCCCGCTAGCAATTACTTGGTCAACAAATTTCTCCATTAACTTCATTTTCTCATTCCCCCACTAACTTCATATTATTGTTAGTTCGTCTGCTTATAGCTTATGTGGTCCATCAACAACTTCTGCATCATAGAAGCTAGCGTCGTAGCCAATTTTTTCACGGTAAATTTTACCAACATTCTTCTTGAATTCATCAGCAGCTGACTTCTTAACAATTGCAATGGCGCTACCGGCAAAACCGCCACCGACCATCCGCGCACCAAGACAGCCAGGTTGGTTCCACGCATTTTCTGCTAAGGTATCAAGCTCTTTACCAGTCACTTCATAATCGTACTTAAGCGATACATGAGAAGCATTGATTAACCGGCCTAATTCTTCTAAGTCACCTTTTTCCATTGCATCAATGGCTTTCTTTGTCCGTTCGTTTTCACTAACGGCATGCCGAGCTCGGCGGATCAACGTATCGTCATTAATAAGGTAAGTATATTGGTCAAAGGTAGCAAGGTCTAATTCACCTAACTTATCAATGTTGAGTTCTTTATCAAGGCGCTTAACTGCTTCCTCACATTCTTGAACCCGTTCATTATACTTTGAACCTGCCAATGAGTGATTCTTATTAGTACTCATAATCACGATTTCATAATCGCCAAGTTCAAGTGGTAAATACTTATATTCCAACGTATTGCAGTCAAGATAGATTGCATTATTTTCCTTACCCATCCCAACAGCAAACTGGTCCATAATTCCAGAATTTAAGCCCACAAAATCATTTTCTGTTTTCTGTCCGAGCTTAACTAATTCAATCTCATCAATATCAAGGTTAAATTCATCTTTTAATAAGTTACCCATTAGCATTTCGATCGATGCTGATGATGAAAGCCCTGACCCATATGGGAGGAATCCGTGAATATAAAGGTTGAAACCATGGTCAATCTTAAAACCACGTTGCTTTAAATAAACCAACATCCCCTTAAAGTAGTTAACCCACTTTTCGTCTTTTGCGCTTTGTGGTTTTTCATCGTTGATATCAAAGGTGATAATCTTACTGTCTTCTTCCTTAGCTGAGTTTGCCGAATAAATAGCAACGGTCGTATCTTCCCGTGGACCGTATACCCCATAAGTACCGATGCTAATAGCACACGGGAATACATGCCCGCCGTTATAGTCGGTATGTTCGCCGATTACATTGATTCGACCAGGTGAGAAAAATACGTCTTTGCCTGGTTCCTTAAAAACATCTTGATATTCAGCTAAAAATTGTTGCTTATCCATCAGAATAACCTCCATACATCAAACAAACATTAGTAAACTTTTACTAAATATAATTTACTACTGTTTTAGTTGTTCGTCAACAAGCGCTTACAAATAAATAATGACCGCAAAGAAAGCGTTTCCTAAAAAAGAGGGGGTTAGCTATAAATTTACAAAATGATACACTAGTTATTAATAAGATGGAGGTACAAAATGAAAGAATATTTGCCTAATGAATTAATTAAAATTGCAACTCGTACCGGCCGGTGGTACGTTAAAAGCCTTAATAATACACCAGTCCTTTATACTACTAATCTTGGGAGCTACCTTCGCTTCCAAACAGATGAAGCAGCGAAATTATATATTCAGGTTCTAGCAAATCAAAACTTCTTATCGCCAAGTCAAATCTTTGCTGTCCGAATTGATGGAAAATCATGGAAACGCTATTGTGCTGATAAGAAATTACTGAAAATTCAATTAACGCCCCATCCCCATACAATCGAAATCATGGCTGCCGGCAATACAGATGCTGACCAAGTCTGGACAGATGATGAAGGCTTTGCCATCACAGCACTTAAAGTTGACAAGGGGATTATTAGCAAAGCAGCAACCAGACCAGTAATCAATTTTATTGGTGACTCAATTACTGCCGGGTGCTGGGTTGCGGGTAATTCTCCATCTTTTGATTACCGACCGGAATCTAACTATGCAGCAATTTGTGCCGACCTATTAGATGTTGATAGTGTCCGCATTGCTTACTCGGCAGGCGGGGTGATGCGGTTAGCAACCGGTGGTGTTCCGACCGCAGATAAGTTTTTACCCCGAATCGATGAAAAAACAAGCTGGTCCATTAATCAACCAAACCTGACAGTCATCAACCTTGGTGTTAATGATCGCCGCTTTTCGGCTAACCAATTTATTGCAGCCTACGATCTATTTATTCAGCAAGTCCAACTAACTTTTGCTAATACCCCAATTGCAATCATGATTCCCTTTAGTCAAACCTTTGCTACCGAAATTCGTCAAATTGCGCAAGCCCGAGGTTGTTCACTGATTGAAACTGCTGGGTGGTGTCAAAGCTTTACCGATGGCCTGCACCCTGATCAAAGCGGCGCCATCACCAGTGGACACCAGCTTGCTAAAGTTTTACAACCGCTTTTACTGAAATCCAGTGTACAATAAGGTTAGAAATAACGTGAGGAGGAGTCTCTATGGCTAACCAACGATTACTACCGATTAAAAAAGGATATAATTTTCGTGACTTGGGCGGTTATCCAACTGCGGATGGACATACAACCAAGTGGCGGCGAATTATCCGAACGGGGTCATTAGCGCAATTGGACAAACAGGATTTAAAAGTTTTAACATCAATTCCCGTTAGAATTGATGTTGACTTACGGGCACCAGATGAAGTAAAAAAGGCCCCTGACCAAGTTCCCACAAGCGCTACATACTATCACTTGCCAGTTTTTGCTTCGGATGAAACAGACGCCTCGCACAGCGATGAAGAAATTGCAGCTCAAATGCAACAACCGGGTAATGGCTACCGGCACATGATTGATGTATACCACCGAATGACCACGATTGACTCTGCAAAGCGAGCTTATCGAAAACTGTTTAAACTCCTTTTAAGCAATGATGACGGAGCGTTGCTTTTCCATTGCACGGCTGGCAAGGATCGCACAGGAATGGCTTCCTACTTAATCCTCAGTGCGTTAGGCGTACAAGAAAAGATTATTATGGAAGACTACTTATTAACTAATGTGGTTACCCAAGAATTTCGCAATCAGTGGTTACAAGAGATGCGGAATAACGGAGCAAGCGAAGAGCTAGTGACCAATCGTGCCGCTCTTGCTTCGGTTTCTCCTGACTATTTAAATACAGCCATCACTAATATTAAGAAAAATTATGGCACTATTAACCGTTATCTTTCTAACTACCTTGAAATTACCCCTGCTGAAATTAAAAAGTTACAAGAATTGTATTTAGATTAAGCTAGATTATAATTATTTAAGAGGAGGGATTTTTATGCAAATCTCAGTACCACTAGTTAATGGAATGCTAGCAGATGAATATGGTAAGTATGCTCCTGCCGCGGATATGCTTGCTGATCATCCGATCAAGTCATTTCCAATTCAAATTACTGATGCACCTAAAGAAACTAAAACATTTGCCATTGTCTTTATTGACTATGATTCAACTCCTGTATGCGGTTTTACATGGATTCACTGGCTAGCCGCAAATATCCCAGCATCATTAACTGATATTCCAGCAAACGCCAGTCGACAATTAGCGAATAAATTTGTCCAAGGCAATAATAGTAATGCAGGAGCGCTCGTTAACGGCAACCCGCAAATTACTAGCGGCTATGTTGGTCCGCAGCCGCCAGACAAGACTCACGACTATACGTTAATGGTCTTCGCATTGGATGACTTATTACCATTAGAAAATGGTTATTGGCTTAATGATTTTATCCACGCAGCTAAGGGACATATTTTAGCCAAGGCCCAAGTTGATTTGCCTAGTCGAGCATAAGGAGGATGTTACATATGGAAACAAGAATTTTCTTTAATCCTGGCGATTCAGTTGCCAACATTCATGACTACAATGAAGCAGTACGAAAGGGACAAATTTTCAAACGCGAACGTCATAATGATGACTTAGTAATTGCCAAGGATCCTAATGACAAAGAATATGCTATCTTTTATGCAAAGGATGCATTACCAGCAGAACATGCAAAGTCGAAACCATACGAAGTAAAACATCGTCTTTAAATAAAAAAGATGGGGTCAGTGACGTGTACCCCCAGAGTTGGAAATCAACTCTGGGGGTATTTTATATGACCAAAATTAGCGTTAAAACTAAACTT
>NZ_RDBR01000003.1 GCF_009663775.1 Lactobacillus sp. 0.1XD8-4 | reverse complement strand
TAAATTGGTCTACAAAAAAGATTTCCACGACCAGATGAATTATTCATCCAACCTATGAAAATCTTACACTAACTTTTTATTTAAATTTTTCAGTTATTAACATAAATATCAAAATAATCCACAGCGTTGTGTAAATTCATTATTTGTGGACAAGTTATCAACAGGGTTATTCAAGGGTTATCCCCAGATTCACACCTGTTAATAAAGTTATCCACAGTTAGATTATATCCTGTTCATAACTCTCATGTTCCCCATTATATCAACCTTTTGTATCAACAATTTTCTGTGGATAACTGACATTTTAACTGTGTTTTATTCTTTTTACACAAGCAATCATTTAATTTACACACAGCGTTGTGTAAACTTTTTTATTATTATCCACTTGGTTGTGGAAAACTTCTTCATGTAATGATAAAATACCGTTTGTAATTTAATACTTAGGGGGAATTATTTTGACTGAGCTCGATTCTCTGTGGGAAGCGATCCAAAATTCATTTCGTCAGGATACCACTCCGGTTACCTTTGACACTTTGATTGCTCCGGCAAAAGCAATTTCTCTCTCTCAAAACCAACTAGAAATCGAGGTGCCCACACCGGTGCACCGTGATTTTTGGCGCAAAAATTTAAATACGCAACTCAAAGATTTTGCCCAACGTGAACTCGGGCGTTCTATTGAGCCACGTTATATTTTAGAGGGAGAATTTACCTATACAAATAAAAAGGATGCAGAAAACACAACCCCTTCTTTTGAAATGGATACTCCATTAAATCCACATTACAATTTTGGAACATTCGTTGTCGGAGAAGGAAATAAAATGGCGCACGCGGCAGCATTTGCTGTTGCTGAAAGTCCAGGTAGCCTCTACAATCCGCTCTTTATTTATGGGGGAGTTGGATTAGGAAAGACTCACTTAATGGAAGCTATTGGTAACCATATGTTGCAAGTTAACCCGAAAGCACGCGTCAAATATGTCACTAGCGAAGATTTTACTAATGATTACATCAACGCTATTCGAAATAACACAACTGAACAATTACGCGAAGAGTACCGCAACCTCGACCTATTACTAATCGATGATATTCAGTTCCTTGCTAATAAAGAGGGAACACAACTGGAATTTTTCAATACTTTTAATGCTCTTCACGATCGAAAAAAACAAATTGTTATGACTTCAGATCGGATTCCTAATGAAATTCCCGAGCTGCAAGATCGCCTTGTTTCTCGCTTTCGGTGGGGATTAACAGTTGAGATTACGCCTCCTGACTTAGAAACACGGATTGCAATTTTACGAAGCAAAGTTGAAGAAGATCATATTGATATCGGCAATGACACCCTTAACTACATTGCTGGTCAGATCGATACTAATATTAGAGAACTTGAGGGGGCACTTACAAAAGTCCAAGCCTTCGCCAATCTAAGCGGGGACCGAATCACTCCAAGCCTCGCATCTCAAGCCTTAAAGGGTCTTCATCGTGCTGCAAATACTGAAATCACAATTGCAACAATTCAAAAACAAGTTGCTGATTTTTATAACATTACCCAAAGTGATATCCTCGGCAAAAAACGAGTTAAACAAATCGTAATGCCACGCCAAATTGCAATGTATCTATCACGTGAGCTAACTGATTCCTCACTACCCAAGATTGGAAATGAATTTGGCGGTAAGGATCACACCACAGTTCTGCACGCTATCGATAAAATCGAAGCTGAATTAAAAAAAGATACTGATTTGCAAAACGAGATTACTAAGCTAAAAGCTAAACTTCGCTCATAAGTTGTTGATAAGTGATAAATTATCCTCAAAGTTATCCACAACTTATCAACAAGTGGATAACTAATCAAATCTAGGATTTAGATACTTATCCACAGTATTAACAAGCCCTACTACTACGACTATATTTTAAACTATTAAATATATTTATATACTCACTCAAAAAGGACTGAACTTTATGAATTTTACAATCAATCGAACAGCATTTATTAGTCAATTAAATAACGTATTACGAGCAATATCATCAAAAACAACAATTCCAATTTTGACTGGACTAAAGATGGTGGTAAATGATGACAACATTGTGTTAACTGGTAGCAATTCTGATATCACAATCGAAAGTGTTATTAATGCCAACAACGCTGATAATGATCTAGTTATTGAGGAAACCGGCTCGATTGTTTTACCAGCACGTTTCTTTAGCGACATCGTCAAAAAACTTCCAGATAAAAAAGTAACTATTGCAGTTACAAGTGGTTTTCAAGCAGACATCACTTCTGGAACAGCTAAATTTCAAATTAATGGTCAAGATGCGGAAAACTTCCCACACTTACCAGAAGTTGAAACCGATAAAACCGTTACTTTACCAAACGACATGCTGAAAGAAGTGATTCGGCAAACAGTAATTGCAGTATCGAAACAGGAAAGCCGACCAATTCTTGCGGGTGTTCATTTTACCTTAAAGGATGGCATTTTAACTGCTGTTGCAACTGATAGTCACCGATTAGCACAACGGAAAGTGGCTTTGGAAAATATCGATAACGGTTTAGATTTTGATGTCATTATTCCAGGAAAAAGTATGGAAGAGCTATCGGGAATGATTAGCGACGTCCATGAAGATGTTCAAATGCAAGTAACTGAGAACCAAGTTTTGTTTATTTTTGGTAACACACACTTTTATTCACGTTTACTTGAAGGGAACTATCCAGAAACTAGCCAATTGATTCCTAATACCGCTGATACAACGGTTGAGCTTGAAGCAGGGAGTTTTTTAGCATCAATCGAACGGGCATCATTACTTTCCCATGAAAGCCGTAACGATGTTGTTAAATTAAGCCTTAAACCATCAGAAAAACTTGTGCGGATTAGCGGTGATTCTCCGGATATTGGAACAGTTGAAGAAGAGGTAGCAACAACAGCGCTTGATGGGAATGATTTAGAAATCTCCTTCAATCCAAATTACATGAAAGATGCGTTACGATCATTTGGTCAAGCAACGATCAAAATTTCATTTACGTCACCGCTACGACCATTTACGTTAGTTCCAACAGAAGATCAAGAAAATTTTGTTCACTTAATTACGCCTGTGCGGACATTTTAACCAAAAAGAAAGAGGGTACTGAGAAAAAATCTCAATATCCTCTTTTTATAACTAAAATCTTGAATTTTAGAAAAGTGTTGGTACTAGTCCGCCATCAAGGCGAAGTGCTTCACCAGAAAATGATGAGGAGTAAGGACTAGCGACAAAGGCAGTGAACCGTCCGACTTCTTCGGGACGAATTAAACGTTGAATTTGGGAAAGAGGTCGGTGGTTCTTCATAAAATCACTTTCCCATTTATCTTCAGGAATATCTGTATTGCTGTACATGTCGACAAGCATCTGTTGAACACCTTCTGTAAGTGTTGAACCAGGCATGATGGTATTGACAGTTACATGGGTACCCTTGGTCAATTTCGATAGACTCTTTGCTAATGACAAGTTCATGGTCTTAGTTAAACTATATTGTGGCATTTCACCAGATGGCATGACGGCTTCTTCGCTAGCGATAAAAATGATGCGGCCAAAATCCTTATCAAGCATTTTAGGGAGATAAAATTTAGCAAGAGCATTACCAGAATAAAAGTTAATATCGATAAAGTGTTGCCAGGTTTCTTCTGAGATATCGAAGTAATTCATTGGCTTAAAAATTCCCATGTTATTTACTAAAATATCAACACTTGGAATGGCGGCAAACAGTTCTTGGCGTTGATCTGCTTGTGAAATATCGTAAGCAGCTCCTTGTGGATTAGTATCAGGGAATTGTTTTTTGATTTCATTGACAACATTATTAACGTCTGTTTGCTTACGACCGTTGATAATGACATTTGCGCCTTCCTTTGCCATCTCAATCGCGATAGCCTTGCCGATCCCCTTAGTCGAACCCGTAATTAAGGCCGTTTTTCCTGTTAAACCCAAATCCATATCAATTTACCTCCAATAAATTATTAGATATAATTATAACTTCTAACTAACTTTTTACAAGTAAAATAAAAGCTGATTAATTAATTTCTTTGAATAAAGACTTAAATAGGATCGATTATAGTTAGCCAAGGAATAATTTTAAGTGGCGATTTTGGCTAATATTCAAATTTTTAACCATAGAGCAAATTTAACTTGATTTTGAAAAAAATGGTTAAATAAAGTTAATGCGCTCAGAAAGGCTAATAACGCAAATTTAGACTAAATTATGTGGTATAATATATACAAAAGTAGGTGAAAAAATTGGAAGAAAAGTCAATATTGATTGACAGTCCTTTTATTACATTAGGACAGTTGCTCAAAGAAGAAGGAATCATCCCGACTGGTGGGGCAGCAAAATGGTTCTTAAAAGAAAACACTGTATTAGTAAATGACGAACCAGATGATCGACGTGGACGCAAATTATACCCTCAAGATAGAATATTAGTCCCAGACCACCAATTATTTGTTATTAAGAGTAAGTAGGGATAAGCATGATTCTGACGGAGCTGCATTTACACTACTTTCGAAATTATCAGGATCTTACCGTTCACTTCAATCCTGGAGTGAACGTTTTAATTGGTCATAATGCACAAGGAAAGACCAATATGCTAGAAGCAATTTATGTTCTTTCGCTTACTAAGAGTCATCGTACTAGCAATGATCGCGATCTTATTAACTGGCAAGAAAAATCAGCGCTAATTAGTGGAACTGTTCAAAAAAGTCTGGGAAAGGTACCGCTTGAAATACAGTTTACTAGCAAGGGGAAGAAGGCAAAGGTAAATCACCTTGAACAGGCACGCTTATCACAGTATATCGGTCAGCTAAATGCAATTTTATTTGCTCCGGAAGACCTCACATTAGTAAAAGGTTCACCTGCATTGCGACGTCATTTTATGGATCGTGAATTTAGTCAGATGAGCAGTAAATATCTTTATAATGCTGGGCAGTACCGGACCTTGCTGCGACAAAGAAATAAATATTTAAAACAACTAAAATATAAGCAACAAACTGATCGCGTCCTTTTAGGCGTACTATCTGATCAGCTTGCTGCTTTTGGTGCGGAAGTAATTGTGGCACGACAGCACTTCTTAAAGCACCTTGAAAAATGGGCAGCTGATTTACATCAGGAAATTTCATTACATAAAGAGAAGTTAAAACTAGAGTACGCAAACCAACTTAAAATTACTGATGAAACAACGGTTGAGCAAGCTTATCAAGAGCTTTTCAAGTTGTATCAGGATAATGAAAGTCGTGAAATCGAACAAGGCACGACAATTTATGGACCGCACCGCGATGACATTCGCTTTCTGGTAAATGATAAGAATGTCCAAGCGTTTGGGTCACAAGGACAACAGCGAACGACAGCCTTATCAGTTAAGCTAGCTGAGATCGACTTAATGAAAGAACAGACTGGTGAATATCCGCTATTACTGTTAGATGATGTATTATCCGAGCTTGATACAATTCGACAAACCCATCTACTAACGGCAATTCAAAATAAAGTTCAGACATTTTTAACCACGACTAGTTTAAGTGATGTTGCTCGACAGTTGATTGACGAACCAACGATTTTTGAAATCGAGCACGGCACTTTGAAGGAGGAAGTAAAGTGAGTAGCGAACAACAAAAAGCAAAGAAAGCTGAATTGGCTAGCGAATATGATGCTAGTCAAATTCAAGTTTTAAAAGGGCTAGATGCAGTTAGAAAGCGTCCAGGGATGTACATCGGTTCTACATCAGCCCAAGGACTTCACCACCTTGTTTGGGAAATTGTTGATAATGGGATTGATGAAGCATTAGCAGGATTTTGTGATGAGATCAATGTTATTGTTAATCCTGATAATAGTATTACTGTAAAAGATAATGGACGGGGAATCCCAGTAGATACCCAAAAAGAAACTGGTAAGTCAGCCTTAGAAACCGTTTTTACGGTTTTACATGCCGGTGGTAAGTTTGGCGGCGGCGGTTATAAAGTTTCTGGAGGACTTCATGGTGTGGGAGCTTCAGTAGTAAATGCTCTGTCGACAGAATTAGATGTCAAAGTAGCTCGTCAAGGTAAACGGTATTATATGGACTTTGATCATGGTCATGTTAAGACCGGGATGAAAGTTATTGAAGATGGTTTATCAGAAACAGAACATGGGACAACCGTTCACTTTAAGCCTGATCCGGAAATTTTCCGCGAGACGACAACGTATAATATTAAAACGTTAACTGATCGTTTGCGTGAGTTAGCCTTTTTAAATAAGGGTCTTAAGATTACGATTGAAGATTTACGGGATGAAAATCATCAACGAAAAGAATTTCATTATGAAGGGGGTATTCGTCATTATGTTGAATACCTTAATGAAAACCAAGATGTTCTTTTTGATCCGCCAATTTATGTCGAAGGAAAAGAAAATGATATTACTGTCGAAGTATCAATGCAGTATACCGATTCTTACCGTAGCAACCTGCTGACCTTTACTAATAATATCCATACTTATGAAGGTGGAACCCATGAGACTGGATTTAAGATGGCACTTACGCGGGTAATTAATGATTACGGTCATAAAGCTGGAGTACTGAAGGCTAATGAGACTTTATCTGGGGATGATGTTCGTGAAGGATTGACGGCTGTTGTGTCAATTAAACACCCTGACCCTCAATTTGAAGGGCAGACTAAGACTAAATTAGGCAACTCTGATGCCCGAACAGCAACAGACCATGTCTTTGCATCGACATTCAATCGCTTCTTACTAGAACACCCTGACGAAGCACGACAAATTATTGAAAAGGGGCAACTTGCTTCTAAGGCGCGGGTAGCTGCCAAGCGGGCACGTGAAGTTACGCGGAAGAAGAGCGGCCTTGAAATTAGTAATTTACCTGGTAAGCTTGCCGATAATACCAGTAAAGATCCAGAAATTTCAGAATTATTTATTGTCGAGGGGGACTCAGCCGGTGGTTCTGCTAAGCAAGGACGTTCACGGCTGACTCAAGCAATTTTGCCTATTCGAGGAAAAATCTTAAACGTAGAAAAAGCAACCCTTGATCGTGTGCTAGCGAATGATGAAATTCGCTCTTTGTTTACAGCGCTAGGAACGGGTTTTGGTGATGACTTTGATATCACCAAAGCAAATTACCACAAACTGATTATTATGACTGATGCCGATGTTGACGGCGCGCACATTCGAACATTGCTTCTTACGCTATTCTATCGTTTCATGAAACCGATGATTACCCACGGCTATGTTTACATTGCGCAGCCGCCACTATACCAAGTACGGCAAGGTAAATTTGTTAAATATATTGATTCTGATGAGGAATTAGAGCAAGTAGTAAGCTCACTACAGCCTAGTCCTAAACCGGTTATTCAACGGTACAAGGGGCTTGGGGAAATGGATGCTGAACAGTTATGGGAAACAACAATGGATCCTGAAAATCGTCATTTGCTTCGCGTAAAATTAGATGACGCTGAACAAGCAGATAAAATTTTCCCAATGCTAATGGGGACTAAAGTAGGTCCGCGCCGGGACTTTATCGAAGAGAACGCTAAATTTGTTGAGAACCTTGACCTATAGTTGAAATAATACTTGCTGTTGATACAAAAAAGGAGGAACGACATTGGCTGAACATGATATGCCGAATCGAATCACGGATGTAAATCTTACGAGCCAGATGAAAAACTCATTCTTAGATTATGCAATGAGTGTTATTGTTTCACGGGCGCTTCCTGATGTTCGTGATGGATTAAAGCCAGTACAACGCCGGATTTTATACGGAATGAACGAATTAGGAGTTACGCCTGACAAGCCGTATAAGAAGTCGGCCCGGATTGTGGGGGATGTAATGGGTAAATTTCACCCTCATGGAGACTCTTCAATTTACGAAGGGCTTGTACGAATGGCTCAGGATTTTAGCTATCGTTATATGTTAGTTGATGGTCACGGTAACTTTGGTTCAGTTGATGGAGATGGCGCTGCTGCCATGCGTTATACTGAGGCAAAGATGAGTAAAATCGCGGTTGAAATGCTTCGCGATATTAATAAAGATACTGTTGATTTTCATGATAACTATGATGGAACAGAAAAAGAACCCGATGTATTACCTGCCCGCTTTCCCAATTTACTAGTTAATGGTGCTTCAGGGATTGCAGTTGGGATGGCAACCAATATTCCAACCCATAATCTTGGAGAAGTAATTAATGGAATCCATATGCTAATGGATAATCCAGATATCACCACTGAAGGATTGATGAAGGCAATTCCAGGACCAGACTTTCCAACTGGTGGTGTAGTTATGGGTAAGTCTGGTATTCGTAAAGCCTATGAATCTGGTCGGGGTACAATTATTGTCCGAGCTAAAGTCAATATTGAAGAACAGAAGAATGGTAAGCAACGCATTATTGTTCATGAAATTCCATATATGGTAAATAAGGCTAAGCTGATTGAGCGGATTGCAGAGCTTGCCCGAAACAAGGATATCGATGGAATTACTGATGTAAACGATGAGACAGACCGTGATGGAATGCGGATTGTAATTGATGTTCGGCGTGATGCTAGTGCAGAAGTTATTTTAAATAATTTGTACAAGATGACATTGATGCAGACCACCTTTAACTTTAATATGCTAGCAATTGTTAACGGTGCGCCCAAGATTTTGAGTCTAAAGCAAATCCTACAATATTATCTTGAACACCAAGAATCAGTTGTTCGTCGTCGGACAGAGTTTGATTTAAAAAAGGCCCAAAATCGCGCGCATATTGTTGAAGGATTAAGAATTGCCCTAGACCATATTGATGCAATCATTAATATCATCCGCAATTCACAAACAAGTGAAGTAGCTAAGAATGAATTAATGAGTAACTATGGATTATCTGATCGTCAGGCACAAGCAATTCTTGATATGCGGCTTGTACGATTGACTGGTTTAGAACGTGAAAAGATTGAAGATGAATATCAAAAGCTTATGGCAGCCATCGCTGACTACAAGGATATTCTTGCTCACCGTGAAAGAATCAATCAAATTATTTACGATGAACTGATGGAGATTCAAAAGCGTTTTGGTGATGATCGTCGGACAGAACTTCAAGTTGGGGATATTACCAACATTGAAGATGAAGACTTGATTGAGGAAGAAGATATTATTGTTGCTTTGACGCATAATGGTTACATTAAACGGCTACCTGTTGATGAGTTCAAATCTCAACATCGTGGTGGACGTGGTGTTAAAGGAATGGGTGTCCACAAGGATGACTTTATTGAACAACTGATTTCAAGTTCGACTCATGATATGCTACTCTTCTTTACAAATTCAGGTAAAGTTTACTCAATGAAAGGGTATGAAGTTCCGGAATACGGTCGTGCTGCGCAAGGAATCCCGATTATTAACCTCCTAGGTATCAACAATAAAGAAAAGATTAGTGCTGTTATTAATGTTTCCCATGAAACAAATGATGATGATAAGTACTTGTTCTTTACGACTAAGTACGGAACCGTCAAGCGGACTGCAGTTACTGAATTTAAGAATATTCGGAGTAATGGTCTAAAGGCACTTAACCTTCACGAAAATGATGAATTAATCGATGTTGAGGTTATTAGTGAAGATCAACCTATGATTATTGGAACACATAATGGATATGCACTTAGCTTTAAGTCATCGGTTGTCCGGTCAATGGGTCGGAGTGCTGCTGGAGTTCGTGGTATTCGTTTACGTGGTGAAGACTATGTAATTGGTGCGGCTCCCCTTAATCCTAATAGCAATGTTCTTGTAATTAGTGAAAATGGATTTGGAAAACAGACGGCTGCTAAAGAGTACCCGATTAAGGGGCGTGGCGGTCTTGGAGTGAAGACGGTTAATGTAACCGCCAAGAATGGTCCGCTCGTTGGTTTAACGACCGTCAATGGCGATGAAGATATTATGTTAGTTACTGATCAGGGCGTCATTATTCGGTTTGACGTTGAAAGTGTATCTCACACTGGTCGGTCAGCAGTGGGGGTTCATTTGATTAAAATGGATAATGGTGCTCGCGTTGCTACAATCGCAAAAGTTGATAAAGAAGATGACAATGAAGAGGCTGACAGTCTGAATACCGAAGTTGTAGATACGAGCGATACTCAAAATCAATCAACAAAAAATTAAAAATAAAAAGTGCGAAAGTAGAAATTTTACGTATATATATTAATAGTGACCGCAACATTTAGGATTTCTTGTCAGATGTTCCTTGTTTTAAATAGAAAACTATGCTATATTTTATGTCTGTGAGTATACGTACAGACGTCTACTTTCCTTGTTCTTCTCAAATGGAGAGAAGAGCCAGAGTCCATAAGGAGGTGTAACATTCATGGAAACACGCAAATATGAAATTACTTACATCATTCGTCCTGATATTGAAGAATCTGCAAAGAGCGAATTGGTAGACCGATTCGACAAGATCTTGGCGGACAATGGTGCAACTATCGCTGACTCAAAGGATTGGTCAACTCGTCGTTTTGCTTACCCAATTGCTAAGTACACTGAAGGTACTTACCACGTGGTAAACTTAACTACTGACTCTGACCAAGCTTTAAACGAATTTGATCGTTTAGCTAAGTTCAGTGATGATATCCTACGTCACATGATTGTTAAGCTTGATGCTTAATTAATTGTCATTAAATCAAGAGAGGAGAAAGATCTATGCTTAATCGTGCAGTCTTAACTGGGCGTTTAACAAGAGATCCCGAGTTGCGGTACACAACCAGCGGGACAGCAGTTGTTTCATTTACATTAGCTGTTGATCGACAGTTCCGAAACCAAAATGGTGATCGTGATGCTGACTTTATCAATTGCGTCATTTGGCGTAAGTCCGCTGAAAACTTTAGTAACTTTACACATAAGGGTTCGCTTGTTGGAATTGAAGGACGGATTCAAACCCGAAATTACGAGAACCAACAAGGTAACCGTGTATATGTTACCGAAGTTGTTGTTGATAATTTTGCCCTATTGGAGCCACGTCAAAATGGTGGAATGAGCCAGCAAAATGCTCAACAGCCATTTAGTAATAACCAACAACCATTTGGTGCTCAGGCTCCGCAATACGGCAATCAACCACAATCCGGAAATAACGCTCCTCAAAGTAATCCGTCACCAAATGCTAATAATGGTTTCGACAATGGTCAAAGCGCTGGCAACCAGTTCCCTGGAAGCAGTGATGATGGTGGTCAATCCATTGATTTAGCAGATGACGAATTACCATTCTAAATAATTTTCACTCAGAATAGGAGGGTAATTTCATGGCACAACAACGTCGGGGCGGTCGTCGTCGTCGTAAGGTCGACTTTATCGCCGCAAACCACATCGAATACATCGATTACAAAGACACTGATTTATTACGTCGGTTCATCTCTGAACGCGGTAAGATTTTACCACGTCGGGTAACTGGTACTAGTGCTAAGAACCAACGTAAGTTAACTATCGCTATCAAGCGTGCACGGATTATGGGTCTTTTGCCATTCGTTGCAGAAGATTAATTTCCGCGAGAATAATTATAATAAAGAGGCTGAATTTTGATCAGTCTCTTTATTATTTTAAATAATAATTATTAATTCAGAATATTTTATAGTAAATTTGGTTATTTTATTCAGAATAATTAAGCGATAGTATATTTTTCGGTTTAATCCTCGCCATTAAATGATATAATCTATGGACTAAGTAATTGATGTGATATGATAGATTTATCCGATTAATAGACAAATTAGAGCTATTTTGGGAGGACTAATATGCAAAAATTTTTCAGTCGTGAGAACTGGGTGTTTTATTTTGAACATCCAGCAGTCCGCTGGAATGTCTGCTACATAGTAATTCTAACAGTTATTGGACTTATTTTAGGGTTTATGGACAACTGGATTATAGGGATTATAGTATTATTAATTGCAGTTGTCGGCGGGGCTGTTAGTTTACAACGACTTAGAAAATTAGTAGTTGATGCTCATGAATATTTAAATGAACTGACCTACAAGGTTCAACGTGGGCAACAGGAAGCCTTGCTAGAGATGCCAATAGGGATGATTATGTTAAATAAGCGTCATGAAGTTGAATGGATCAATCCATACATGGCACGATATTTTAACCTTGAGATTGTTGTTGGGAAGCCGATTGCAGATGTTGATGCTGATTTAGCAAAATTAATAAATAAGTATGCGGATGATAAAAAAACACAAGTAGTAACTTGGAGAGGCCATCAATTTGAATTTTTGGTTCAATATCAAGGACAGGTAGTATATTTGCTTGATATTACAAAATATGAACAAATTAGTGCGCAATATAAAAATGAACAAATTTTTATTGGTAATATTTATCTTGATAATTATGATGAATTGATTCAAGGAATGAGTGATTCTGATGTATCAAACCTGCATAATTATGTTACTTCTGAGATAAGCGATTGGGCAGTAGATAATCATCTCTTAATGAAGATTATTGATGATGATAATTACTTAATCATTGGCCATCAAGTTTCATTGGCAGAATTGGAAAAGCAAAAATTTAAGATTCTTGATGTGATTCGGCAAAATACGTCAAAGCAAAATTCACCAGTGACACTTAGTGTGGGGATTGCTTATGGCGAAAATGACTTGATAAAACTTGCGGATACAGCGCAAAATAACCTTGACCTTGCTTTAGGACGAGGAGGAGATCAAGTTGTTGTGCGTGCTCAAGACCAAGAAGCACGATTTTATGGTGGAAAGACTAACCCGATGGAGAAACGGACACGGGTACGGGCACGAATGATTAGTCAAGCCCTCCAAGAACTAATGGCTCAGTCAGACCAATTATTTGTAATGGGTCATACTAATCCAGACATGGATTCTATTGGTGCCTGCTTAGGAATTCGTCGGATTGCTGAAATGAATGGGCGGGAGTGTTGGATCGTCATTGATGATGAACATCCGCATTCTGATATTCAGCGATTGATGCACGAGATTGATAATTACCAGACGATTAAGGATCATATTATCTCTCCTGCTGAAGCACTCGAAAAAGCAACAGGAAATAGCTTGTTAGTAATGGTGGATCATGCCAAGCGTGGGATTACCATTGCTCCTGAGTTATATGATAAAATGCAAAACAGATTGGTTATTATTGACCACCACCGGCGAGGCGAGGATTTTCCCGAGAATCCGTTACTTGTTTATATTGAACCGTATGCCTCTTCGACATGTGAGCTAATTACTGAAATGTTTGAGTACCAGCCCCGTGAAGGTAAAGGTCTCAACAAACTTGAAGCAACAGCAATGTTGACCGGGATTCAAGTTGATACAAAGTCATTTACGAAGAGTGCTGGAACGCGAACGTTTGATGCCGCTAGCTATCTCCGCTCGGCAGGTGCAGACGGGCTAATGATTCAATCGTTCATGAAAGAAAATCCAGAAACATTTATGCAACGCAATCATTTGATTTCAAGGGCTGAAATAAATGATAAAATAGCATTATGTACGGGTGAACAGGAACAGGTTTATGATCCTGTTACTGCCGCCCAAGCTGCTGATATGTTACTGCAAATGAGCGGAATTGAGGCTTCATTTGTTATCTTTAAGCGGTCGGACGGAAAAGTATGTGTTTCTGCCCGTTCGATGGGTAACATTAACGTTCAAGTGATTATGGAGAAGATGGGTGGCGGTGGTCACCTAGCAAATGCGGCTACACAAATCAGTGGCAAGACGATTGCTGAAGTTAAGCAAGAGTTAGTTGATATTCTAACCAAGCCTGACAAAGAGCAAAATGAAACAGAGGAGTGATCATAATGAAAGTTATTTTTATGCAAGATGTCCGGGGTCGCGGACAACGTGGGCAAGTAAAAGAAGTGCCAGACGGATATGCACAAAACTACTTAATTAAGCGTGGATTAGCAAAACAAGCGACTAAAGCTGCCATGAGTCAATTAAAGGGGCAACAACGGGCAGAAGAAAAGCATGCTGCTGAAGAACTCGCGGATGCAAAGCGGATGAAAAAAATTCTTGAAAATGATAATACCGTTGTCGAATTAAGCGGAAAAGCTGGGACTGATGGCCGGATGTTTGGTTCAATTTCAACAAAGCAAATTGCAACTGCTCTTCAAAAACAATTTGACCTTAAAATTGACAAACGAAAAATTGAGCTGGCAGCCCCAATTAAGGCGCTTGGTTACGTTAACGTGCCAATTAAGCTTCACCCCGAAGTTGAGGCTCAAATTCGTGTTCACATTGCAGAAAAGTAGTGCGAATCAAGATATTTAAGGAGCGGTATCGCTATGGATAATGCACCAATGCAAGAAGAACCACGCGATATTGAAGCAGAAAAAGCAGTTCTTGGAGCTGCTTTTTTGAGTAAAAACGCGTTGGCTGATGCAATGGAATATTTAGAGCCCCAAGATTTTTATCGTAAGGCTCACCAGATTATTTTTGAAAAAATGATCCAATTAAACAATGAGGATCAGCCGATTGACCCACTGACAATGAAAAATGTTCTTGATCAGGATAATCAAACAGAAAATGTTGGTGGCGTTGCTTATATTGGTGAACTTGCAACGGCAGTGCCAACAGCAGCGAATGTTGTTTATTATTCTAAGATTGTTCATGATAAAGCAATCTCTCGGCGTTTAATCAATACAGCAACTAAAATCATTAATGACAGTTACGCTGATAATGATAAAATTGAAGATCAGCTTGACCGAGCTGAACAAGAAATTATGTCAGTTTCTGAAAATAGTCGGCAGACAGGTTTTCAGAGCATTGGGGATGTACTTCAGCAATCAATTAACCATGTTAGTGACCTTTCTAAACAAGGATCAGAAATCACAGGATTATCAACAGGTTATGCGCAACTAGACGAAATGACTACGGGACTGCATAAAGATGAATTAGTAATTATTGCGGCCCGGCCTGCCGTGGGAAAAACGGCATTTGTCCTTAATATTGCCCAGAATGTAGCAACGCGGACAGATAATACTGTTGCTATTTTCAGCCTTGAAATGGGGGCGGAATCACTTGCTAACCGGATGCTGTGCGCTGAAGGAAACATTAATGCTAACCACTTACGAACAGGACAACTTAACCAGGATGAATGGCAAAGTCTGTTTATTGCGACTGGGGCGCTGAGTAATGCAAGTATTTATATTGATGATACGCCAGGGATTAAAGTTGCGGAAATACGAGCACGTTGTCGGCGATTAGCAAAAGAAAAAGGAAACTTAGGATTGATTGTTATTGATTATCTCCAATTGATTGAAGGTAGTAATCCTGATAATCGGCAACAAGAAGTTTCAGAAATTTCCCGTCAATTAAAGAAGCTTGCAAAAGAATTGGAAGTACCAGTAATTGCACTTTCACAGTTATCTCGGGGTGTTGAGCAGCGACAAGACAAGCGTCCGGTATTGTCTGATATTCGTGAATCAGGGTCAATTGAACAGGATGCGGATATTGTTAGTTTCCTTTATCGTGATGATTACTATGAGCATGATGAAGATTCTGACGATGATAATAATAACCAGAGAAATAATCAAGACGATGATGGCTCTAATGCAAGTGAGGTTGAAGTCATCATTGAGAAGAATCGTAGTGGTCCGCGGGGCACGGTTAAATTACTATTTGCGAAGTCCTATAATAAATTCACTTCGATTTCTTATATTCCAGAAGATAATAATTAAAGATGATAAGTCTAAGAGGGCATTTCAGCAATACACTGGGGTAGCCCTTTTAGTGCGCTTAAGACATTAAAAAGGTTTTTAGAAAGAATAAACGGTATGATAGTAATTGAGGAGGCGTAAACAATGAACCGTCAAGGCGTAGAGTTAAAATGGCTATTATTAGGGATGTTTCTTGGAAGTATTGGAAACAGCTTTGTATGGCCCTTAACAACAATCTATATCCACGATCAGTTGCATGAATCGCTAACTGTTTCGGGGATTGTATTGCTCTTTTATTCTGGGGCAAATGTTGTCGGTAGTTATGTAAGCGGATTGCTATTTGATCGAGCAAATCCTCGTAAGTTAATGATTGGCGGTACATTGCTAGCGACTGCTGTAATGGCCATCATGATTTTCTTTAATGGCTGGCCTATCTATGGAATTTTACTGACCGCAATCGGCTTTTTTAACGGTTGGATAATTACAATGGTCAATTCCTTTGCAACAAGATCTGGTCGTGATGGGCGATATGTGTTTAATATGCTATATTTTGCCAATAATTTAGGAATGGTGATTGGAACAACGATTGTCGGACCGCTGTATCAATACGCACATGGTAACGTTTCACCAATGTTTTTAATTACCACTATTTTATATACGATGTTTTCACTTGTTGTGCTTTTCTTCTTTAAGGATAGTCATCAAACAACAACACAAACAACAAACAATAGCGAACAAACAACTAATGTTAAACTTCCCCAAGCTAATTTGTGGATTAACTGGATCTTTTTTGTTGCGTTAGTTGTAATTTGGACAATGTATGAACAATGGGCAAGTAATTTATCGGTATTTATGACTGACCAAGGAATTTCAATGACAAAGTACAGTCTGTTATGGACATTAAATGGAATTTTGATCGTTGTCTTCCAGTTAGGCCTTACATGGCTCAACCGCTGGGTTAATCGCCCATATGCGCAAGTATTTATTGGAATATTTACAATTGGTTTTTCGTTTGTCCTCTTACTCTATGCTCACTCATATGGATGGTTTGTAGCGGCAATGGTCGTTTTGACGATTGGTGAAGCAACAGCTCTACCGACAATGCCAGCAATTGTCAATAGTTTATCGCCAGTGGCAGTTAAGGGAAAGTATCAAGGAATCTTAAATGCCTTTTCATCGTTGGGGAAGGCAATTGGACCATTATTTGGTGGTTTAATGATTGAAGCAACTTCTTACCACATTTTATTTGTCATTTGTGCTATTTCTATTTTCGTGATGGAGTTAATTGTATTGCTAGTTGTTAAAGTAAAACGGGCAAAAGCAGTAGAATACTAAAGAAGTGAGAATATGTTTTATAATAATTTTGACAACGTTTATGGAGAAGATCGTTACGGAATGGTCGGCAAAACTGGTGATCCGTTTCGGGAAGAATGCAAATTAGCAATTTCATGCTATCGTTGTCAAGAAGAACCATTAATCATTGCTGAACGGAATTGGATGGACACTAATAATGATGATTCGCAACGATATCAAATTATTACTGTCTGTGAGCACTGCGGGGCAATTGATGAATTTATCGTTAATGATGGTCGGGAGCATAAAATCGGTAAGCTAAAACATAGAAAATACCAACCAACTGAAAATGATCTTATTAGGTAAGGAAGTGTCATGCACGCTCCGCAAGCGTAAAGAGGGCTCTAGCGTTCGGATTTTCCGAATACTAGAGCTTTTTTGTATACATTTTTAATTATATTGGAAGCCGTTTATTATCCTTTTGTTAACCAAATTACAGAGCATTTGCTATGATGGTAAATGAAAATCGTTTAAAAGCAATGAGGTGAAGATTAATGAAGACTGATCAATATTGTTATACTGGAAAAGATTTTGATATAAAAAAAGCACCAACGAAAGTTAAAGATTCCGCTGATGAATTAAAGAAGATTAAAAAGAAAATTAAGAAGAATGTTAAATCAATAAAGAATGCTCAAAAGATGATGTATGCACGGCGACACTATGGCGTTTTAGTTGTCTTCCAAGCGATGGATGCAGCAGGGAAAGACAGTATGATTTCGCATATTTTTGCTGGGGTTAACCCGGTTGGTTTTAAAGTCGCTAATTTTAAACAACCAACTGGCCGTGAACTTCGACATGATTACCTTTGGCGGATAAACCGTGAATTGCCAATGCGGGGGGATATCGGAGTCTTTAACCGTTCCTACTATGAGGATGTTTTAATTTCTCGCGTTCACCCTGAATTGATTGTGCAGGCTGATTTGCCAGGGATTGAATCATTGAAGGACGTTAATAATCGGTTCTTCGATAGCCGTTATGAAGATATTCGTCAATATGAAAGCTATTTAACTCGGAACGGCTACTTAATTGTAAAATTCTTCCTGCATGTTTCAAAAGAAGAGCAAAAGAAGCGATTCCTAGCACGGATCGATATACCTGAAAAAAACTGGAAATTTTCAGCGGCTGATATTCGTGAACGTCAATATTGGGATGATTATCAAAAAGCTTATGAAAAGGCTATTAATGCCACGGCCACAGAGAAAAATCCATGGTATGTTATTCCAGCAGATGATAAATGGTACTCAAGGTTAATCGTTTCGGATATTTTGACAAAAAAGATTAATAGTTTGCCATTAGCATATCCAGAAGTATCACCAGAACAACAGCTTAGCCTTAAACAAGCTCGAAAAGAGTTAATGAATGAAGATAAGGGAGTGAGATAGAACTAGCTTGCTAGTTCGTTTTCGAACCCCCGCAAGCACAAAGAGGACTCTAGTGTTCGGATTTTCCGAACGCTAGAGTCCCTTTGTGTACTGCGCTATAGCACTTTCAACTATATAGGAGACTTATGTCACAGCCCCGTGGGTTAAAAATACATTGGTAAAAAAATAATAGTAGAAAAAACAATTTTTGAAGATATACTTTAACTTCTAAAAGACTAAAAAAGTAGTTTTTGGTATTTACATATATACTTAGAATAATAATAACCCGCAAAAATCGATTTTCGCGGGTTATTATGATAACATTTAAGTATAATTATCCTAAAAAAGCGATTTTTAGCTTTAAGAAAGGAGTATGAATAATGAAATACCTACCATTATCTAAATATAAGTATTTTATTAAAGATAAGACAAATGATCCAGCAGCGATTGAAAGTGAATACCAAAGTAGGCTAAATGGCTATACAAGCCAGAAAACAATGCTTTTTCCTCTTCTCAACTATCGTGATGGTACACAGACAAGCAATTATCCAATTTTCTATCTTCCTCTACCGGAAATTCAAAATTTAGCTGATCAGCTCAGACGGAATTCTAATATAATTGAGACTATTTCTATTACTCTTCCTCAAGTTGCAATTAATCAATTTCTGAACTCATTGTTACTCTCTGAAATTTTCTACACTAATGATATTGAAGGTGTAAAAACAAGTCGCGTTGAAATTAGTACTGTTATTCAGGAAAATAACCAACAAATAAACGGTAATGATCATATATCAAAGAAAAGACTTGGATCAACCATAAAAATGTATCAACGTACGCAATCTGGAAAAAAAGTTGAAATTTACCTGCTTCAAGACTTTAGACGAATCTATGATTCACTGTTAAAAGGAGAAATTAATGATGACCGATTGCCGAATGGGAAAGTATTTCGTGATAAGCTTCCTAATAGCGAAGTTCTTTCCATTGGAGATGGCATAAAAATAGTTCATCGACCACCAATCACAGAAGTCGCAATTAAGACAGCCCTCACAGCTTTAATTGAATATATGAACAATGATGAGACGCCGTCAATATATAAAGCACTTGTCACTCACTTTTTCTTTGAAAATACTCACCCGTTTCTTGATGGCAATGGTCGAATGGGACGGTATCTTTTATCTTCTTATATTGCCAACAAATTTGACCGTTTCACTGGTTTTTCAGTTGCGACCGCAATCCATAACAATGTTCAGCAATACTATAAAGTGTTCAAAGATGCTGATAACGCAGAAAATAGAGCTGACTTAACATTCTTTATCCAAAAAATGTTAATGATCCTAGTTAGCCAGCAGGAAAAAGTTATTAATATTTTGAGTCAATCTCGTGAAAAACTTGATGAGGCTAATAAAACTATTCATCAGTGGGTTAATGAACATCAACAGATATCGCTCTCTGATAAATTATATTGTGATATCCTTTATCTCTTAGCCCAATCAAAGCTGTTCACCAATCAGTTAGATTTAGGAATCAAAGATAATGACATTGTTGAAATTTTGAAGAAGAGTGATCGTCGTTATCCAATGACAAAGGCTCGACTAGCAATTAAAGAATTAGAAGAACTTGGAGCAATTGAAATTGTCTCTAAACGACCTAAGCAGCACATAATTAAAATTTTATAACAAAAAAAGACCACTGATTCATCAGTGGTCTTTTTAGAATGGGCAGTCAGGGGATCGAACCCTGGACCCACGGATTAAGAGTCCGTTGCTCTGCCAGCTGAGCTAACTGCCCATGTCTTTGACAACATAAATAATAATATCAACTTAACTAGGATTTCGCAAGTGCTTTTTAAAATTTATTTTTTAATTTGCAAATTAATATTTACTTAGGCATCTAACTGTTATATTTTTTAATAAACGACAATTAATTTAGGAGTAATTTTATGGTCTCGAAAAAAGATAAATTTGAACATATGAATCGGTTATTGCGAACATACATGGTTAATATGCATCACTTTTTTACAACCATTACGCCACAATTATCACTAACACCGCAACAGGCAAGGACATTGTTATATATAAAAGATCATCCAGGACTCATTCAACGAGAATTGGGGGATTATTTCCATATTCGGAATGCAAGTATTACAAGTATGCTCAAGAATCTTGAACGTGACGGTTATATTATCCGAAAAAATGATAATGAATCAGCACGGATCAAACGAATTTTTCTAACTAAAGAAGGAATTGAAAAAGCTAGCCAGATTAAGGAAGTCTTTGATCGAGCCTGTCAAAAAATTGTTGCACAACTCGATGAGGAAAGTATCGATTTAGTAATTTCTAGCATGACAACTCTCAATAAAAATTTACAAAAATAAGTTAGACTCTTGACAGTTAGATATCTAAATGTTTTAATATAAATCGTCAAAATAGTTAGATATTTAATTGTTAGGAGGCTTATGATTTGAGAAGAAACAAATTTAATTTTCGTGAATTCTTTAGCCTAATTAACCAACTGCATCCACAATATACAAAGCTTATTGTGGGTATCCTTTTAGGGTTTGTTTCAACAGGAGCTAATTTATTCGTACCCCAATTAGCCCAGAAACTAATTAATGATTTTCGTCACATTAGTCTGACATTAGCTGTTTTAACAGTCATCATTTTTATTGCTGGATTAATTACCAGTGCATTTTCAGGAGTCCTGCTTGGGATTTTTGGTGAGAATGTTGTTGCTAAACTTCGTAAAAAATTATGGCAGAAATTACTTAAAATGCCTGTTAAATATTTTGATAATGTCAAAACAGGGGAAATTAGTTCACGCCTAGTAAATGATACTTCCCAAGTGAAGGAATTACTTGCATCAACCTTCCCTAATGCAATGACATCAATTTTACAATTTGTTGGTGCGTTAGTAATCATGATGGCGATGGATTGGCGGATGACTCTGTTAATGTTTATTGCTGTGCCGCTAATAATGTTAGTAATGATGCCGGTGATGAACCTATCACGGAAAATCGGCCGCGTACGTCAAGATGAATTAGCTAAATTCGCTAGTGATTCGACTGATGTATTAGGTGAAGTTCGTTTAGTGAAATCTTCAAATGGCGAAGAACATGAACTCGCTAAAGGAAGCCAGCGAATTGATAACCTATATGGAATTGGAACTAAAGAAGCATTGATTAACTCGGTGACCCAACCAATTACAAATATGTTAATGATGCTAATGTTCTTAATTGTTCTTGGCTATGGTGCAATTCGCGTAATGAATGGGCAAATAACGATGGGGGCGTTAGTTTCATTCTTAATGTACCTCTTCCAGATTTTTGGACCAGTTATTGTAATTAGTCAACTCTTTACCAATATGGCTAAGACTAGTGGTGCAACTGAGCGGATTCAGCAGATGTTATCTGAACCAGAAGAATTTGACGAAGATAAGCTTGAAAAAGACATTGAAACTGAGCCATTGAAGTTTGAGCATGTTGACTTTGCTTATGAAGCAGGGAAGCCAATCTTAAAGGATATTAATTTTACGACTAAGCCGAATGCGGTCGTAGCCTTTGCAGGACCATCGGGTGGCGGAAAATCGACAATTTTTTCATTAATTGAACGATTCTATCAACCAACCGCAGGAAAGATTCTTATCGGTGATGAAAATATCGAAAAATTAGACTTGGCAAAATGGCGTGAACAAATCGGGCTGGTAAGTCAAGATGCAGCTGTAATGCCAGGAACAATTCGGGATAATTTGACATATGGGTTACACCGAACTGTTGATGATAAAGAGTTATGGAGAGCCCTAAAGATGGCATATGCGGATGTTTTCGTCAATAAAATGGCGGACAAATTAGAAACCGAAATTGGTGAACGTGGAATCAAACTATCTGGTGGGCAACGTCAACGAATTGCCATTGCCCGAGCCTTTCTTCGTGATCCTAAAATCTTGATGCTTGATGAGGCGACCGCCAGTTTAGATGCTGAATCAGAAGCGATGGTTCAAAAAGCATTAGGTGACTTAATGCAAGGACGGACAACACTGGTAATTGCTCACCGTTTGAGTACCATTGTTGATGCCGACAAGATTTACTTTATTGAAAACGGAACGATCTCAGGCGCAGGGACGCACCAAGAATTGCTTCAAACCACACCGCTTTATGCTCAGTATGTTCATGATCAATTTAAATAAAGATAAACGACCAAAATCAGCTTTTTAGCCGATCTTGGTCGTTTTTTGAATAGAATTAAGTTTTCCAACACATACAAAAAAGCGACCGAGAAAAAATCTCACTGTAAACCTCTGATGGGCAGTCAGGGGATCGAACCCTAGACCCACGGATTAAGAGTCCGTTGTTCTGCCAGCTGAGCCAACTGTCCATATTCTTTAACAATATAAACAATAGGTATCAACTTCTTTAGAATTTAGCAAGTGCTTTTTAATTAATTGTACATTTATAGTAAACAAAAAGCCCTAGATTTTCTCTAGGACTAAGATTGGTTAGTTTTGAGCCAAAATACGGTCAATCTCTGCTAATTCATCAGCTGAGAATTTAAGGTTATTCAATGCCTTAACATCATCAACAAGCTGTGAAGGACGACTAGCACCAACTAGGACACAGGCAATTTCAGGTTTACGTAAAATCCATGAGACTGCCATCTCTGCAAGGGTTTGATGACGATCTGCTGCAACCTTATTTAACTTTTTAACCGTTGCTAGCGTCTTCTCAACCTGGTCCTTATGAAGAAATGGACTAGTAGATTTTGCAGCTCTTGAGTCAGCTGGAATTCCGTTTAAATAACGGTCAGTTAATAGTCCCTGTGCCAATGGGCTGAAACAAACTGCTGCTTTGCCCTCTTGTTTTAGTACTGGAAGAAGGTCATTTTCAATATGACGGTCGAACATATTGTAGCGGGGTTGGTGAATAATAAATGGTGTCCGAAGTTCTTTAAATACTTTTGTAATTGCCGCGGTTTGTTTACCATTATAATTTGAAATTCCAATGTAAAGCGCCTTGCCTTCACGAACGAGTTGATCAAGTGCTTCAGCAGTTTCTTCAATTGGAGTTGCTGGATCTGGTCGGTGTGAGTAGAAGATGTCAACGTAATCAAGATTTAATCGTTGTAAACTTTGATTTGCGCTAGCGATAATGCTCTTCCGCGAGCCCCAATTTCCATAAGGACCATCCCACATCTCATAACCGGCTTTACTAGTAATGATCATTTCATCTCGATAAGGTTTCATGTCGGTCGCCATAATCCGACCAAAGTTTTCTTCGGCACTGCCGGGAATAGGACCATAGTTATTTGCTAGGTCAAAGTAGGTAATTCCTAAATCAAAAGCTTGGTGAACGATTGCCTTTTGATTTTCAAAAGGATCCACACTACCAAAATTATGCCAAAATCCTAATCCAAGTGCTGATAATTTAAGGCCACTGTTGCCAACACGGTTATAAATCATCTTTTGATAACGATTTTCGTTTGCTTGATACATAGGGGATTGCTCCTTTTAGGGCAATTGATGTCCAGCGTCAAGGTATAGATTATACCACTCTTGATTAGTTAACCGAATGTCAGCACCTTTTGCACTATCAGCAATGTGTTGTGGGTTCATTGTTCCCATCACCATCTGAATTTGAGCAGGGTGTTTAAGAATCCAAGCAGCTGCAATTGCATTTTTACCGACATTATACTTATTAGCTAATTTGGCTAAAGTGGCATTTAGCTCGGGATAATCAGGATTATCGATAAAGGTTCCTTCAAAGTTTCCATACTGGAATGGTGACCAAGCTTGGATGGTAACATGGTGTTGGCGACAATATTCAAGAATTTCACCATCATGGTTAGTACCATCTTTATCATTAATGTTAGTATGGATGCCGAAGTCGATCATTCCGGTATGCATCAGACCAAACTGTAATTGGTTAAACATCAATCGTTGACTAACGATATTTTGAACCATCGCAAATTGTTGCGGGTTAAAGTTCGAAACACCAAAGAAGCGGACTTTGCCACTAGCTTGTAAAATATCAAATGCTTCACGGATCCCTTCTAAATCCATTAATGGATCAGGACGGTGTAAGAGGAAACTATCAAGATAATCGGTCTTCATTCGGGAAAGAATGCCATCAACTGCTTCTAAGATATGTTGTTTGGTAAACTCGTACCGACTTCCAAAAACAAAACTTCCGTGGCTGCGTGCGGGATCAATAATAATACCTGCTTTGGATTGGATAAAGAGCTCTTCACGTTTTGTGCTCGAAAGTTTCAATGCTTTGCTAAAAACTTCTTCCGACTTTCCTTGACCGTAAATATCTGCGGAATCGATAAAATTAATGCCGTTTTCGTAAGCAGCATCAATTGCCTTCGCCGCATCAGCGGGGGATTTTGCTTCCATTCGCATAATTCCTAGAGCCATTGCTGGAATTTGAAGCGAAGTAGCGCCTAAATTAATTTGTTTCATAGAAAAACCGTCCCTTCAGTAAAATCAATGTTAATCATTGTCTTAATGATAACGAGACTAGATCTTACCGACAAGACGGCACATTTTATTTCCCAGGTTACATTGAAGTATCCTCGTCGTCTGTTTGCCAATCACCTAAATGGTCTTCAGCAAACATTTCGTATAGTTTATGTAACCGAGCTTGTTTAATTTTTGTAGTTTCTTTGTTATATGTACAAGTAGTATGTTTTACCTGATAACCTTGTGAATTAAGGTATCCCCAAGCACACATTACATCTAACAATGGGAAGAGGGAACGACCATGATTAGTAATGGAATATTCAACTTGAACTGGAACTGTAGGAATAACAGTTCGCTTAATAATTCCATCATGTTCTAATTCGCGTAATTGGGCAGTTAAAGTCTTCTTAGGGGCTAACTCTAGGTAGTGAAGGATTTCGCTATATCTTTTTGTGCCATTTTTTCTAAGTAATGGAGAATCAAGGGTTTCCACTTGCCACCAATTACATTAAGTGTTATCTGGATTTCACTAAGAACCTCTTTTTCTGCCATGATTAAAACACCTTTGTTGTATAAAAAAGAGATTGAGAAAGTAAATCTCAATCTCTGTAAACCTCTGATGGGCAGTCAGGGGATCGAACCCTGGACCCACGGATTAAGAGTCCGTTGCTCTGCCAGCTGAGCTAACTGCCCATATCCTTTAACAGAATACTTAATTATTTTAACTTGTTGCTACTAAAATGTCAAATGTTTTCTCGCAATTTCTTGAAAATTCGTTAAGCTTTTTCCCCTTGTGCTATAATAGAAGCACCTATGTAAAGCAGAATTGAAGTATTAATCAATTAACCCAACGGAGGGAATCATTGATATGGCAAAGAAAATTTTAGTTGTTGATGATGAAAAGCCAATTTCTGATATCATAAAATTTAACCTCGAAAAAGAAGGCTATGAAGTAGTCGTTGCTTATGACGGTGAAGCAGCCTTAGAACAAGTTGAAGCAGAAAATCCGGATTTAATTATTCTTGACTTAATGCTGCCTAAGATCGATGGTCTTGAAGTAGCAAAGCGTGTGCGGGCAAAGCACACAATGCCAATCATTATGGTAACTGCTAAGGATTCTGAATTAGATAAAGTCTTAGGATTGGAATTAGGTGCTGATGATTATGTTACTAAGCCGTTCTCTAATCGTGAATTAGTCGCGCGGGTTAAAGCTAATTTGCGGCGGCAGGCCACTCTTAAAGCGCCAGCAGAAGAAGATAGTAACTCTGATATTCAAATTGGTGATCTTACAATCCACCCCGAAGCATATACCGTAACTAAACGGGGAGAGAACATTAATTTAACCCACCGTGAATTTGAATTGTTACACTACCTTGCTCAACATATTGGGCAAGTAATTAATCGTGAACATTTACTCCAGACAGTTTGGGGTTATGATTATTTTGGTGATGTTCGAACGGTCGACGTTACTGTTCGACGTCTTCGCGAAAAGATAGAGGATAACCCCAGCCATCCGCAATGGCTAATTACCCGTCGTGGTGTTGGTTATTATTTAGCAAATCCTGATCAGAATTAGAGGCTGAACCATTGTGAACAGCAAGTTAAAATTTTATCAATCGATTCGGTTTAAAATCGCCCTTGTGTTCGTGTTAATTTTGATGTTAACACTAGAATGTGTAGGGGCGGTTTTTGTGCGTCAATTGGAGCACCAAAACCTTAATACATTCAAGCAAACGATTGAACTACCATCTTATGTTGATAATTCATTAGCTGAGCAATTAGCACGCTCTAATACTAAAAAGGCAAATAAACAAATTAACCAGATCCTTTCGGAAGTAAACAATAATAATATTTCTGAAATCCGAGTTGTTGACAGTAAAAGTGTTGTCCGCGGAACAAGCAATGCCGATAATCGTAGCGCTATTGGACAAAAAACAACTGACCAGGCAATAAAGGCAACTTTATTGAATAACCGTTCACACACCGAAAATTTATATGATAATTCTAACCACACACGTTACTATGTAAATGTGATTCCACTAGTTGACAATAGTAATAATAATGTTGTCGGAGCGGTATACTTACGCGCGAGTTTAGAGAGCGTTTATTCAAATATCAATAATATTACGCTTGTCTACTTATCCGCAGCGATGATTACAATTGTAATTAGCCTATTGCTGGCAATAATTATTTCCCAGGAAATAACCCGGCCAATTGGAGAAATGCGGAAACAAACATTGCGGATTGCCCGTGGGGATTATTCCGGTCAAGTAAAAGTATTGGGAAATGATGAATTAGGTCAACTAGCGGGAGCGGTTAATAACCTGTCAGTACGTGTTGAGGAAGCCCAAGAGTCAAGCGACTCTGAACGACGGCGGCTTGATAGTATTCTTTCACATATGTCTGATGGAGTGTTAGCAACAGACCGACGTGGTAATGTTACGATTGTGAATAATATGGCTCTTCAATTACTTGGTGTGGAAAATGAAGATGATTTAATTGGTAAATCAATTATCGATGTTTTGGATATTCGTCATGACTATACTGTTCGGCAATTAGTAAATGGCGAGCAACGAGAAATAATTATTGATATGTCAAATTCAGGTAATAACTTAATCTTGAATGCCTATTTCTCTCCAATTCAGCGTGAATCAGGCTTTGTTAGCGGGCTTGTTTGTGTCTTGCATGATGTGACTAGCCAGCAAAAAGAGGAGCGTGAACGGAAGCAATTCGTTTCAAATGTATCACATGAGTTACGGACACCGTTAACAAGTGTAAGAAGTTATGTTGAAGCATTAAGTGATGGCGCTTGGCAGGATAAAGAGATTGCCCCTAAATTCTTAAAAGTTGTTCAAGATGAAACTGACCGAATGATTCGGATGATTAATGATTTATTGAGCTTGTCACGGATGGATGCTGGAACAACAAAGCTCAACCTTGAGTATGTAAATATTAATGAACTGTTTAATTATATTTTGGATCGCTTTGATATGATTATCAAAAAAGAAGAAGATCCGAAAAAGAAAAAATACACGATTGAACGGTACTTTACCAAGAAAGACTTATGGGTGGAAATTGATACCGACAAATTTACCCAAGTAATCGATAACATTATGAATAATGCAATCAAATATTCACCTGACGGGGGTGTTATCACGACACGTCTTTTGGAAAACCACAATCATGTTATTCTTAGTATTTCTGATCAAGGACTTGGTATCCCTCGGAAAGACCTTGGCCGTATTTTCGATCGCTTTTTCCGGGTTGACAAAGCACGGAGCAGAAAACAAGGTGGAACAGGCCTCGGACTAGCGATATCTAAGGAAGTTATCAATATGCTTGGTGGGCAGATCTGGGTTGATAGTGTAGAAGGCAAGGGATCAACTTTCTATATTTCATTGCCATATGTACCTTATGAGGAGGAAGACTGGGATGATGAGGAAACTGAAAAGTAATTGGCAATCAATCGCCTTAACGGTTGTTGTAATTATTAGTTTGTTCATTTCGTGGGTTATCTGGACAAATCCCTTTCCTTACGAAGGAGCACGACACGAAAACTATAGTAGTAATCAATCGCAACAATATACGCCACAGTCGATGGGCGATGTTTATCTGCCAACAAAAGCAATTGAAACCAACAAAAATGGCAACCAAAACCAGTTGCATAGTCCGAAGGCAAACTTGATTTTAAGTGTAAAGAAGGAATTGCAACACTGGAAACTCGGACGGACAAATATTGTTAAGCAAAATAATAGTGATGTTTACTTAAGTTATTTACGCCGACGAAATTCATTAATGTTGACATATCCAGATGAAATACCAAGTTCAGTCTTTGATGAAACCTTTTCACAATCGATTGATACCGATCGGGTCAACCAAATTAACCATATTGTTATTCCGTTAAATGGCCAACACGAAATTTATTTACTAGGGGACCACCATTATAGTGTTTACCGTGTGCGAGTTGAAAAAGGTGATTTTAGCAAGATTCGTCAATTGTTGACATCAATGGAAAAAATTCCAGTTGATCATAAGATTATTAACGGAGTGGCGGTAATGGTGTATCCGCGTTCTTTTGAATTGCCAGAATTAGGTTATCAAATTACTGCGCAAAATATTGATACGCTTAGTGCAAGCTTAATGAGTACCAATCAACATACAACAATAACTGCAAACCGTAATGGTAATGAAACAACATATACCGATGGAACTAATCGTCGTTTGATTTTTAATCGCCAAAACGGAACGATGAAGTATGAAAATTATTTGAGTAAAGATGATCGCGAATCAACCAGTCAAATTTTTTCGCATTTCTATAGTAAGCTAACAGCAATCGGCATTCCGCTCGATAATCTCCGCTATGATGAGGTAAGTGACCATGGTCGGCAATTAAATTATCGGCCGTATGTTAACAGCTTTCCAATATTTAATAGTAATGGCTATGGGGAAGTAACTTTAGAATCAACAGAGAGCGGCAATGAGCGATACTGGATGAGTCTTTACAGTTTACAGGTTCCGTTACCAATCGACCATCAGACGGTTAAGCTACCATCGAGTACAGATGTTATCAATCAACTTCATGCAACGAACAGAATGCGTGATATAAAAGATTTACGAGTTGGATATATTTGGAAGAATACAGATAAAGATAAGCATGTTGTTAAGTTAATACCAACATACTTTATTAAGTACCATGGTCGATGGGTTGAATACACTGAATTAGAGAAGTAGGAGGGGTAGAGCATGAATTTTAAACGCATTCAATGGATCTTTATTCTTGCCTTCTTACTTTTTGATATATTAATTGGCAGCTCACTGATACTTGAAACCCGTTTTACAGTTTCTAATGGACAACCGAATCGCCAATCGACTGTCTTAAAAGAGATGCATAATGATTCGATTAGTTACGGGGAACTCTCTAACAAGCAACAAACCGGCTACTATATTGCTGGGAAACGTTCAACAGATGGCGGTACGTTGGAACAGGAATCTGGACGGTTACGCAACCAGAATTTCCATTTCTCATCAGGCACATTAACAAGTGATTTTGATAAGCCGATTAGGCTCTCTAAAGAGAATTCATTACGGCGGGTGAATCGTTTACTAAAAAATAAGAAGATGGTTGCTCTAGGAGCGAACTATCGATATGACAAAGAGTTATCTGATAAAAATACTCTTGTTTATACCCAAATGCTTGAAGGAAAACCATTAATTTCCAATGACGGCCAAATTCGGTTTCGGGTGAATTCAGACCGTGAAGTAACTGGTTATACGCAAACTTACTTACAGGACGTTGAAATACTGCGACAACGTTCCAACACTATTAGTCAGCAACGAGCCGTAACATGGTTGTATAAGCACAACCAAATCCCTAATAATTCACGGATTCGTTGGGCACGGCTAAGTTATGCTAAGTTATTAAATACGACGACTGACGATAAGGCAGTCTATGTACCAACATGGGTCGTTGAAATTAAGACAAAAAATTCAGGAGCTATCCAACAGTTAGAAGTTAATGCTTTTAACAGTACGGTAATGAAAGAAACACCAGATAGTATAAATACCAACTCATTAAATAATAAATAATCAAGGAGGTACTCTAAGTGACAGATACTGATCCATTGCGTTACAGTATACTTGCGAGTGGTAGTACAGGGAATGTAACTTATTTAGAAACGCGACACCACCGCATTCTGATTGACGCAGGTTTGAGCGGAAAACGGATTGAAAATTTAATGAAAAAGATTGATCGCTCATTGAAGGATGTTGACGCAATTTTTGTGACGCATGAACATAGTGATCATACCCATGGTGTCGGGGTTCTTGCACGACGATACGGGATGGATGTATATGCGAATGAAGGAACGTGGGCAGCAATGGCCAGTAAAGTCGGTAAAATTCCATTGGAGCAAAAGCACATTATTGCGCCAAATACGGTTAAAGATCTGGGCGATATGGATATCGAAAGCTTTGCGGTCTCACATGATGCAGCCCAACCACAGTTTTACCAAGTTCATCATAATAACAAGACATTTTGTGTATTAACTGATACTGGCTACGTATCAGATCGCATAGAAGGGACTATTCGTGATGCTGATGCATATCTGATGGAATGCAATCATGATACTGAAATGTTGCGGATGGGGCCTTATTCATGGCCGCTCAAGCAACGAATCCTAGGAGATGAAGGGCACCTTTCAAATGAAGAAGGGGCCGATGCATTGATGGGGGTCATTGGCCGTCGTACAAAGGAAATTTTCTTAGGTCACCGCAGTCAACACAATAACATGCGGTCACTAGCCCATTTAACGGTTGCTAGCATGATGGAACAACATGATTTTGGTGTTAATCATGACTTTGAATTACGTGATGCCGAACCAGAAACGCCAAGCAAATTAATGACGTTATAATAAAAATAGTAAGATATCACGTTTTTTATCAACTTTATTCAATGATTTTTCATATTTAAATTGTAATTTGAAAGTAATGATTCTTTGAGATAGTGGAGGGTTGATTGATGAAAAAGATAAGAGAAGGGTTAAAAGACCGTTTATGGCTAGGCGTAATTATCGTTGGATTATTTGCTGGGCTAATTGGTGGTGGCATAGCCCTAGGAATTAATAATATGGTTCAACATCACGAAGAAGTTGCAAGTACAAAGGTTCCAAGCGGCTCTAATAAATCGGGAGGAACAAAGGTTAATAAAAATAAGGCAGACTTAAATGGAGAAGCTTCACAAGCATATAAGTCTGTGCAAGGTGCTGTGGTTAGTGTTATTAACAAACAAAAAGTACAACAATCAAATGGTACTTTAGGCATTTTTGGGTATGGTAATAGCAGTGCCAACAGTAATAGCGATTCATCCAGTGACAATAAATTAGAAACTGCTAGCGAAGGTTCTGGTGTTATCTACAAGAAGAGCGGTAATTCAGCTTATGTTGTTACTAATAACCACGTGGTAAAAGGATCAAATGCTTTACAGGTGATTCTTAGTAATGGTAAGAAAGTGAATGCTGATCTGGTAGGAGCAGATGCCGCAACTGACTTAGCAGTGTTAAAGATCAATGCTGGAAATGTGAAGACTGTTGCATCATTTGGCAATTCAAACTCAGTTGTTCCAGGACAAGATGTGTTAGCAATTGGTTCACCAATGGGCAGTGAATATGCAAATACTGTTACGAAAGGGATTATTTCTGCCAAAAACCGGACGTTAAAGGCGGGAACTGATGGTACTTTAACTTCAGTTATTCAAACAGATGCCGCAATTAACTCTGGTAATTCAGGTGGTCCGCTTATTAACATGGCGGGACAGGTTATCGGTATCAACTCAATGAAACTTGCCTCTGATACGCAAGGTTCATCAGTTGAGGGAATTGGCTTTGCTATCCCAAGTAATGAAGTAGTAACGATTATTAATCAATTAATCAAAAACGGTAAAATTACCCGTCCGTCACTTGGTATTAGTATGGTTGACCTTAGTAATGTGACATCTGACCAACAACAATCTGTTCTAAAACTGCCTACAAGTGTAAGTAAAGGAGTTGTAGTAATGGATGTAAGTAATGGATCAGTCGCAGATACTGCGGGGTTAAAGAAGTATGATGTGATTACTAAACTTGGTGATACCAATATCACCGATGCAGGATCGCTAAAAGCGGCCTTATATAAATATAAAGTCGGTGAAAGTGCTAAGGTAACCTACTATCGTGATGGACAACAGCACACGGCAACTCTCCACTTAACAAAGAGTGCTGATACGACAACTAACGATTCGCAACAAGGTACCAACCAATAATAATTAATCTAAAAGGGCGTAAAGACGAGATCATTTATGACTTTGTCTTTACGCCCTTTATATACTGTGTTGTAGCATTTCCAACTATATAGGTTAAAGTCTAAGTACCTTAGAAGCTTATTTCCTATGGGGAAAGAGCGTTATAATATTAACTATAAATGTAAAAGGATGGTGGGCAAAATGAATAATCCACGATTTAAGTATCCAGATACAAAGGCATATGAGTTTGTGGTACACCGATTAGAAGAACGAGGTGTCGATTTAAATGAGCTAGCTAAGATTGTGTATGAAACACAAAAGAGCTTTGAACCAGACTTGACCCTTGAGGCATGTCAGAAATATCTAATTGATACAATGCATAAGCGGGAACTATTAAATAGTGCAATGGTTGCACTGGAACTTGATCGTTTAACCGAGGAAGGGAAAGTTGCGGAACCTTTAGCAAGTATTATAAAGAACGACGCGGGAGTGTTTGGCGTTGATGAAACTCTTGCCCTGCAGATTGCTAATATCTATGGGACAATTGGAACAACTAACTTTGGCTACTTTGATCGAGTTAAAAGCGGGATTATTGCCAAATTTGATCATGATAACGTTCATGTAAATACATTTATTGATGATATTTTAGCGGCGATTGTTGCAGCCGTATGTGGAAAAATTGCTCACCAGTATGCCTGATTAAATAATTTTAATTGACTTTTAAGATTTATTTAATTAAAATGAACATAATTCGTTTAGAGGAGTAAAGCAAATGAGTTACCAAAACTTACAATTAAATAATAGTTGGCAAAGCCGGTAACTCAGGGATAGCTGTTGTGCAGATATGACCTGAGTTAACTCACAGATCATATCTGTACCGGCTTCTTTATCGTGTACAAACAAAGCCTGTACAGATTTCACGTACGGGCTTTTTCCATTTTGCTGAGTAAATAATGGGGGTTCCGAACGTGGAACTCCTTTTTATTTTGAAAGGTGGAGATGGTGATGAAACGAATTATGGGATATATTATTGCAGGAATTATTATAATTGGAGGCTATTTTGGTCTTTTAAAACTTCATCAGCAGACGGCAAAGCCAACCGTGGGAATTTTAACAATGATGCATCACCCCGCGTTAGACCAAATTCAAAAGGGGGTTGTGGCCGGATTAGCAGAAGAAGGGTATCAAAACGGAAAAAATATCAAAATAGAATATCAGAATGCAAATGGTGATCAAGGAAACTTAAACACAATGGCAAATAAATTAGTAAATGACCATGCAAAAGTAATTGTGGGAATTACAACGCCAGCTTGTCAGGCGCTAGCCAATGCGACTAAGGATACTCCCATTATAATGGGCGGAATTGGCGATCCGATAGGTGCCGGTTTAATCAAGAATGAAAAACATCCTGAGGGAAATATTACAGGTGTGCATGATGTTAATCCTAGTGAACAACAGATTGCATTGATAAAGAAGTTCATACCTAATATTAAAACGCTAGGTGTAATTTATACGTCGAGTGATACCTCGGCTGAAAGTCAATACCAAACAATGGTTAAAGCAGCTCGTGAGCTTCATATTAATTTAAAAACTTATACGATTGCTAATGCCAATGAGCTGAATCAGACTTCGCAGACGATGTTGAGTAAGGTTGATGCCGTTATTGTCCCTAGTGATAACACCATTGCTGGAGCGATGGGGTTATTGGTAAAAAATGCGAACGCTGTGAATAAGCCTGTCTTTCCGAGTGCTGATACAATGGTAAAGGATGGTGGAGTAGCATCTATTAGTCTTAGCCAGTATGGACAAGGGAAAGCAGCTGGTAAAATGGCAGCCCGTATCTTAAAGGGTGAGAAACCTAGTCAAATGGCGATTGATGATTACCATCATGGCGAACCAATCCTTAATTTGAAACAAGCACATAAGTTGGGGATGAAGGTTCCAGCAGATTTTCAACGAGCAGCAGAACAGAATGGGACGATTATTAAATGATTTAAAGGTAAAATTCCGAATATTTCAAAAAGTTAAAGTTAGTAACATTCGCTAGGTAACGTTGTGTCGCATATTTACCACAGATCGTGTTGTAATTGGTTAGAAATACGTTAAAATAGTACTGTGAATTTGCTTGTGGATAAGTCGGTGGAAAACTTTTGCACAATTTAAGAAAAATTTATAATTGTTGATATAACAGCAACAATTATTGTTCAAAAGTTATCCACAGGGGCTGCACTCAAATGTGGATAAGTGGATTTTTGAACGTTTTTAATTATCTAATCCCTTGCGCGCCAAAGGGTTATCGAAATGATAATGAACGATTGTTCCTGTAGATAACTGTGGATAAGTAAGTTTTAAGAAAACGCTTTTTTGAACAAAAAGTTGCCGAACATTCGGTAAACGTTAAACAATTTAAAATTTCCTGTGGATAACTTTGTGGATAAACTGTGGAAGGTAGTGGATATCTTGAATATAAAAATTATTGGTGTGGGAAAGCTGAAAGAAAAATATTTTAAGGCAGGGATTGCCGAGTATGCTAAACGATTAGGACGCTATTGTAAGTTTGAAATCGTCGAAGTACCAGATGAAAAGGCGCCTGAATCTCTAAGTCAAGCTGAAATGGACGAAGTGATGGCAAAAGAAGGAGAACGAATTCTTGATAAAATCAAGGATCGTGAATATGTATATGCCTTAGCGATTAAAGGCAAGGAACGGACATCAGAAGAATTTGCCAAAGAAATCAATCAACTAACAACATATGGTCATAGTGATATTACTTTTGTGATTGGTGGTTCATTAGGATTAAGTCCGGCCGTTTTAAAGCGGGCAGATACACAAATTTCATTTGGGCGTTTTACTTTACCTCACCAATTAATGCGGTTGGTTTTAAGTGAACAAATCTATCGAGCTTTCACTATTATTAACGGCCTGCCATACCATAAGTAAAGAATTTCTTGGTTTTCGTTTAGAAATCCCCTTAAGATCAATGAAAATGTTATAGTGATTAGAAGGAAAAGATGTAATGATATGTTTTAAGGATTTGATTTAAGATAAGCAAAAGATGTTACCAAGTAATTTTACAATGGTTAGTAGTTATAGTAAGCCTATTTATTATGCAAGATATGGCAAATGCAAGTACAAAGAATAAAATATTACTGACATTACCTAATGAGGAAAGAATTGAGAATGATGAATTTGAACGCTATCAATTTCGGGCGAAACAACTGCGGACTTGGTGGCAGGTGAAGCGACCGAAATATAATGTTAATTGGTCCTTTTATCAAAAGAAATGAGGGTGCTGAAAATAATACAGGCCCTCGTTTTTTTGATATCGAAAAGAATCACTTTGTTATTACCTTTTCATAAAAACTATTAAAATAAGGGTATTAACAAGGAGGTCATTCGAATGAAAAAAGTTGGAATTATCGTTGGCAGTGTCCGGCCTAATCGACGGAGTATGCAAGTAGCTAGTTGGTTAAAAATACAACTTAAAGAGAGCGCGCAAGTTCAATTTGATATTATTGATTTAAAAAAAGTTGATTTACCAATGATGGATGAGCCACGGATTCCTTATTTAGGAATATACGCTCACAAAAGGACGCGTCAGTGGAGCGAATTAATTCAAAAATATGATGGATTCGTCTTTGTTTTTCCACAATATAATTGGGGTTACCCAGCTGTGCTAAAAAATGCTATTGATTACCTAGGTAAGGAATGGCAGGGAAAACCGGTTAGCATGGTAACTTTTGGAGGTCATGGCGGTTCTCAAGCGCAGGTTGCGATGAAGTTAGTGATTACTGGGCTGAAGATGCAACCATTACCGGTTAATATGCAGATTAGTATAATGCCGACTGATTCGACCGCGACAGTTGATCGAATTTTGAATACTTACAATCCGCAAGCGATTCTTATGCGGATAGCTTTTGGCGAAGCACTTAAATAGCTTGTGATAAAATTAGCAATTTTTTGCGAAACAGAATGATAATATTGTTTCAATTTGTGAATATTATGACAAAGAACGCGAAATTGCGGTGGATTAGGCAATAATATCTCCTTAAATCAGGCAATAATTGATAAAAAATCAAAATGTTCCTATTGCAAAAGTTATACGGTTGCATGATAATGGTAACGTATTCAAATGCCATGAGGAGGGTATTTTAATGAATAGACAATTTGATTTCTTAATGCCAAGCGTGAACTTCTTTGGTCCTGGTGTTATTGCTAAAATTGGTGATCGTGCAAAAATGCTTAATATGCACAAACCATTAGTTGTTACTACTGAAGGTTTATCAAAAATTGATAATGGTCCGGTAAAGCAAACTCTTGCTGCATTGGAAAAGGCTGGCGTAGATTACGCAGTATTTACTGGTGTAGAACCTAACCCAAAGATCCGGAACGTTAAAGCCGGTAAGAAGATGTATGAAGATGAGAACTGTGACTCCATTATTACTGTTGGTGGGGGTTCTGCTCACGATTGTGGTAAGGGTATCGGTATTGTTTTGACTAACGGTGATGATATTTCCAAGCTTGCCGGAATTGAAACATTGGACAATCCTCTTCCACCACTTATGGCAGTCAACACTACTGCAGGTACTGGTTCAGAATTAACACGTCACGCAGTTATCACTAACGAAGAAACTCATTTGAAGTTTGTTGTCGTTTCATGGCGTAACATTCCATTGGTATCATTCAATGATCCAATGTTAATGCTTGATATTCCACAAGACATTACTGCTGCTACTGGTTGTGACGCCTTTGTTCAAGCTATCGAACCATATGTTTCAGTTGACCACAACCCTATCACAGATAGTCAATGTAAAGAAGCTATCCAATTAATCCAAACTGCTTTGCCAGAAGTTGTTGCTAATGGCCACAACGTTGAAGCACGGACTAAGATGGTCGAAGCTGAAATGCTTGCCGGAATGGCATTTAACAACGCTAACCTTGGTTACGTTCACGCCATGGCTCACCAACTTGGTGGTCAATATGATGCTCCTCACGGTGTTTGCTGTGCCTTGCTTTTGACTACTGTTGAAGAATATAACTTGATTGCATGCCCAGAACGGTTTGCAGAATTAGCTAAGGTAATGGGCTATGACACGACTGGCCTTACCCTTTACGAAGCTGCTCAAAAGTCAATCGATGGTATGCGTGAAATGTGCAAGCTTGTTGGTATTCCTTCATCAATCAAGGAAATTGGTGCTAAACCAGAAGACTTTGAAATGATGGCTAAGAATGCCCTCAAGGATGGTAATGCCTTCTCTAACCCACGTAAGGGTACTGTTGAAGATGTCGTTAAGCTTTACCAAAAGGCTTACGATGGCATTTACTAATAATTAATTGAAAAGTAGGCAGGTATAATCCTGTCTCTTTTTATATTCAAGTGTGAACTAGTTATAGGAAGCGCAATGGGACTCTAGTGTTCGGATTTTCCGAACGCTAGAGTCCCTTTGTGTACTGCGCTGTAGCATTTTCAACTATATAGGGGACTTATGTCACAGACCTATTTACGTCCTATAGATTTTAACCAAAGAAATAAGTTTGTACTGCACTCCCTTATTCCTTATCAGTTAATTCAAACCGAATCTGCCCAAGCTGCAACTTTTCTGGGAGCTTGGCACCATGGAAGATCAGCTTGAATAAACGATTTTCTACCCCAGGCGTAAAGATTAGTTGCTTGTTGCTGATGTTGACAGTAAAGTTATCACCTTCATGTAAGACCTCCGCTTGAAGAATTGCTGACCATTGTTTAGCAGTTTCTTCAGGATCGCTTACGTTAAAGACAGCCTGTTTAACAAAGAGGTCACCAGCAGGGTGGAACTTGATTAATCCTTGTTTCTTCAAGTCTTCACGACGTTGATCATCATTTTCGTTCCACTGAATGAAGAATGGCGCTGGTAAATGGTTGGCTAACTCATCGTTAATATAGAAGATCTTCCATTGGACTAATTTACCAGCAGGATCAACCCGTTTGCCATCCGTAATTTCACCGACGTCAAGTCCTAATCCTTTTAAGCGGCGGTGAGTTGCTACAATATCATCTGTTCGAATAGCAATTGTAGTGATCCGTTGAATACCATCAAAATAATCTTCAACGGCATCATGAATTGCAGAATTATTTTGATAAGGAAAGGCCGCTGCTTTTTCTTTATCTGCAACTGTCAATAGTTCGATATAGTTTAGGCCAAAGTAGTCAAGGGCATTTTTTGTTCCCCAGTATTCATGTTTACCACCGGGAGCAAATGCTAAGCCCTTAGCATTAAAATAGTCAATTGCGTCTTGAAGATCAGTCACATCGACCATGGTGTGATCCCAATTTAATGTTTCTACCATTATTAATCACCTGTATTCTCTTTGCCTAGTTCTTTTGTGCGTTTAACAGCAGCAAGGACGGCATTCTCAATTCCGGCCGCAAATGAACTCTTATCTAATTCATGTTGAGCGGTAATCCCAACACCGCCTGCTGAGTTATTGATGTCGAGAAGTTCTGCTGGATGTTTGCCACTTTGCTCAACAAAGACCGCGGCGGCTTTCAAGTTTTCTAACGCTAGCTTATTTGCTTGTTCACGGGGCATGCCAGCAAGGACTCCTGCATTTGTGAAGCTAATCAAGAAATTATAGATATAGTTTGGTCCAGCCACCCCATATCCAGTAAATACATCTAGTAAGGATTCATCAATGTAGTCAACTTTTCCAAAACTATTAAGGAATTCTTCAATAACAGCTTGATTTGCACGATCGTTTTTTACTACTCCGCTATACCCCATTGCGATATCAGTTAATGTGTTAGGGATAATGCGTGTAATTGCAAAAAGATCATCAGATGAAGAAAGCTGGTTAACAGTTACCCCGGCAACAATTGAAAGAACATCTTTTTGATAATGATGGGCAACTAGTTCTTTCATGATTTCTTGCCAATTATCTTGCGGACGTACGCCAAGGATTACAAGATCAGCGGCTTGAACAGCCGACCAATCTGGTTCTTGACTAACATTAAAGTGATATTGGGCTGTAAGGTAATCTACCCGTGTCGTGGAAATATCAGTAATTCCAGTTTCGGCGGCTGTGATTACCTTCTTTTTTAATGCCGCTCGTAACATTGCTTCAACCATTTGACCGCCACCGAAGGCATAAATTTTGATTGCCATTGAAAAAACATCCTTTCTACATGTATCTAAATCAATCCTAGCTTATTTCGGCATGAGACGCTAACTAAAAGCCTTTTTAGCAAAATTTTAAATTCACTAATTGGTCTAGTTGAAATTTGTGATCAAGGATAAATTGTTGTTATAACGTAATATTTAATACATTTATCTTTCCTATTAGTAATTATTGTTATGTAATGAACTATTCATTAAATAGTGTTTAAAATTATTTTAGGGATATCAGTTGAATTGGTCTATAAATTAGTTATAAAATGTAAGCGCTTAGAAAAAGGAGGAACATGTATGGCGTATCAAACAATTAATCCATATACCAATGAAATTGAAAAAACTTTTGAAAACACAACTGACGAAGAATTAGAACAAACATTATTAACTGCCCATCAATTATATTTAGATTGGCGCAGAGATAATAATTTAGAAGAACGAAAACGCGTAATCCTACGCCTTGGACAACTCTTACGTGCACGACGAACAGAATACGCTACGATAATGACCCGTGATATGGGAAAGCTGATTGGCGAAGCAGAAGGAGAAGTTGACCTTTGTGCTTCTTTCTGTGACTATTATGTTGCTCACGCGGATGAATTTTTAGCGCCAGATATTATTGCGACAACAACTGGTCGAGCAAAAGTTCTTAAGCAGTCGTTGGGAGTTTTAGTTGCAGTGGAACCATGGAATTTCCCATTCTATCAAATTGCCCGCGTCTTCATTCCCAACTTTATTATTGGCAATCCGATGATCCTTAAAGATGCATCCAACTGCCCCGCATCAGCTCAAGCATTTGCCGAGGCTGTTAAAGAGGCTGGTGCGCCCGCTGGAAGTTTGACGAATCTCTTTATTTCGTATGACCAAGTAAATAAGGCAATTGCTGACAAACGGGTTGTCGGTGTTTGCCTGACTGGTTCTGAACGAGGCGGGGCAACGGTTGCCCAGGAAGCAGGTAGCAATCTAAAAAAGAATACAATGGAGCTAGGTGGAAATGACGCCTTTATTATATTAGCCGATGCTGACTGGGACCTTGTAAAAAAGGTTGCTCCAGCAGCACGTCTTTACAATGCGGGGCAAGTATGTACATCGTCAAAGCGATTTATCGTTCTTGAAAAAGATTATGATCGTTTCCTTAAAATGATGAAAGAGGCGTTTTCTAAGGTTAAGATGGGCGACCCGTTAGATCCGTTGACCACGCTGGCACCATTATCTTCAAAGAAAGCTAAGGAAAAATTACAAGCTCAGGTTGACCTAGCAGTTAAAAATGGGGCAAAGGTATATTACGGTAATAAACCGGTTGATTTATCAGGCCAATTCTTTATGCCGACAATTTTAACTGATATTACACCAAACAACCCAATCTTTGATACAGAAATGTTTGGACCAGTTGCTTCGGTTTATAAGGTTAAATCGGAAGAAGAAGCAATTGCGCTGGCTAATAATTCTAGTTACGGATTAGGAAATACAGTGTTTAGTAAAGACTACGCCCATGCTGAACGAGTAGCAGCCAAGATTGAATCTGGAATGAGTTGGATTAATGCTGGATGGGCATCGTTGCCAGAATTACCATTCGGGGGAGTAAAGAACTCTGGTTATGGTCGTGAACTAAGTAGTTATGGGATTGATGAATTTATGAATAAGCATTTAATTTATGAAGCACGGCAATAAAATAGGAAAGAGACTGAGTTAATGAAGTGTCTGGCAGTAAAAGATGGCATTTCGTTTTCAGTCTCTTTTTTATTTCCCAGGAAATAGGATTAATTTGCTATATTAAATATTTGGTAGCGGCAATGCTAGGATTATTAGCTTGGAAAGTGATTAATCTTATTATACGATTTTTACATCTTATCGTGAGTAAGATTAATATTTAGGGGGTAGCGATAAAGTGGTAAAAAATCTTTTAAGAGATCCAGCAACTTATTTGATAATATTGTGCGTTTTATTAAGTGTTGGTGCGGGATATGCAAAACACTATGATGTAATGGTTATTTGGGGCAGTTGGGCTGGATTCTACATTTATAAGTTCTTTATTAAAGAGAGATAATCATTAATCAGATGTTAAAAATTTTTAGATTTCTTCTTGCAATTATATCTGACCACTTATATACTTGATTGCATAAGTAACTAACCATAAAATGATTATTATTTGGAGGAATTCACACATGACTGCGAAAAGAAACAGCCAGCGGAAGCCACGAATGCGGCGACTATTTGCGACTCGTCGCCGGCGATGGATTGCAATAGGGGGAATTGTTGTCCTTTTGTTGCTTATTATGATTGCGGTTCGTCATAATAATGCTCAAAAAGCGGCAGAGAAACATAAATATAACATCTTGAAAGTGACTCGCCAAGCGGACTTTAACCTTACTGGGAAAATTGAGCCAGTGCAGACCCAGACTTTAACCCTCCCATCGGGAAAACTACAAAATTTAAACGTTAAAAATGGTGATCATGTTGCGCAAGGAGAAGCGATTCTGACAATGCATAATGATAATACTCAAGATAGCGTGACTGAATTACAGGGTGACTTGAGTAAGAGTCAACGAACAATGAATTCGCAACAGCAGACGATTAATAACTTGCGCCAACAGTTAAATGGGATGAGTCAAGGAGATGAAGGTTATAGTGACCTTCAGAATCAACTTAATGAGGCACAGAATGCTTATGCCGATGCACAGGCGAGTGTCGCAACAACCCAACAGCGTCTTAATACTGCATCAAGTAAGGTTAATCAAACCCTCACGGCGCCGTTTGCCGGCTATGTAACGGTTGATCAGGCAAAGGAAGGCGAACCGGTAGTGACACTGTACTCGGACACGCTCCAATTTGTCGGTCAGGTGTCAGAGTATGATTATAGCAAGCTCCATCAAAGTACAAATTTAAAGGTTAAAGCTTTGGCCACTAATCGGACAGCCAACACGCAAGTTAGCTATTTAGCAACAATTCCAACGAAAAATTCTGGCAATAATACTAAATATGAAGTAACCGCCAATGTAAATGCTAATAAGTTCATGGCTGGTCAAACTGCGAAGGCTGCCGTTAAGCAAGACGGGGTTCAGATTCCGAAGTCTGCAGTTCGCCATGGAAAAGTATTTGTTGTTGATGCAAACAACCGGGTACGAGAAACTGAGGTTAGTGGTCGGGCAGTTAACAGCTCATATATTGTCACGGACGGTGTCGATGCGGGAGATCGAATTGTTACTAATCCGAACAGTAAGCTAAAAGATAACGAAAAGGTTGATTAAAATGATCACACTAAAGAATATCAACAAGTATTACCGCCAAGGAGATCACCGTTTCCATGTTCTTCATGATATTAATATTAATATTGCGCAAGGTGAGCTTGTTGCTATTATTGGGGAATCTGGTTCGGGAAAATCAACTCTTATTAATATCATTGGTTTTCTTGATGATGATTTTGAAGGGACATATTTTTACCAAAACCACCCTATTCACGACTATACACGGAAGCAATTTTCAAGCCTGCGAAACCAAAATGTCGGCTTTGTTTTTCAAAACTTTAAACTTTTACGGGAATCAACTGTGGCAGATAATGTGGCATTGCCATTATTGTACGCGGGCAAACGCCGTAAAGAGATTGGCACGCGGGTGTCAGAAGTCCTTAAGCAAGTTGGCTTAGCTGGCTATGAAAATCAACTCCCGAAAAATATGTCAGGGGGACAACAACAACGAGTATCTATTGCCCGGGCAATATCAACGCATCCCAAATTCTTGATTGCGGATGAACCAACGGGAGCGTTAGATACAGAAACAAGCCAAGAAATCATGAATCTCTTTAAACACCTTAACCGAGAAGAGGGGACTACGATTATCATGGTAACCCATGACCCGCATGTAGCAGAACAATGTGACCGCGTGATCAAAATTATTGATGGCCGCGTTGTTAGTGATAGTAAGGATGGTGAACGGAATGCAAATAATTGAGCTATTTAAATCCGCCATTCAATCCTTAAAGGCAAATAAAAAGCGGAGTTTCCTCACGATCATTGGAATTATGATTGGTATTGCGGCCGTAATCGCTATTCTTGGAATCGGGGATGGGATTACTAAAACGATGTATGATAAATTCGGTAACAATGCTAAGCAAGGTCAGCAAACAACCGAAATTGCCTATAATCCTGATAATGTTAATTCGACGGTCAATGGCTTTACGCAAGAGCAACTGACTGATATTAACACTCAATTTGGTGGCGAAATTAAGAATGCCGAAATTGAACAGGAGTCTGATAATATTTCAACACATGCTGATATTGGCGATACGACTAAGAATGTAACATTGAGTTTGCTGAAAAAGCCAACGCATAGTGTAAGTTTAGTAGCTGGAAAGAATTTTACTAAAAATGATCTGGAAATCGGTGAAGCTAATGCACTGATGAGTGAAAAGGTTGCTAAACGGCAATATGGCTCGGCGCAAAATGCTATCGGGACAACTGTAACAGCGAATAATGTGACTTATACGGTTACGGGCGTGTATAAGTCACAGGAACAATTTACCGATGATGGAAATCAAAATTCCTACGGCGTTGACTTATTATTGCCTAAGTCGGTGTACTACCAAGGTGATAGTGCTAAAGAAGGTAATACACTTAAGTTAACCTTTAGTCAGGGAACCAACGCGAGTGCAATTTCGCGGAAGGTCGCTAAATACCTAAAAAAGAATAGTCCTGCTGCGACCCAAGGGAGTTACCAATACTTAGATATGGAAAAGGCCCTTAAACAATTCTCATCACAAATGAGCATTATTACGACTTTTATTAGTTTTATTGCCGCAATTTCCCTTTTTATTGCCGGAATCGGTGTTATGAATATGATGTATATTTCAGTATCAGAACGGACGCAAGAAATCGGGATTCGGCTTGCGGTAGGAGCAACGCCATTTAATATTATGATGCAGTTTCTAGTTGAAGCAGTAATCCTAACGTTAACAGGTGGATTGCTGGGGTTCCTTTGCGGGGCTGGTTTAGCTCATCTCTTAGCACCATTATTATCAAGTGCGATTGGTGGCGGTGGTATTCATATTCATGCTCATATATCCTTGGATGCCTTCCTGCTTGCTTTTGGAACTTCAGCCGCGGTTGGCTTGGTATTTGGAATATTACCAGCACGCCAAGCAGCTAATAAGAATTTAATTGATATCTTAAGATAGATAAAATATAGCTAACCGAAAAAACACAAATAGGGCTCCAGAGATCGAATTTTTTCGACCTTTGGAGCCCTATTGCGTACAGTGCTAATCTAAAGTAATTGTGTTATAGAGAAAAAATTAAATCAAAGATTATCTCAAAAAGAAATAAAAATGTATTTTTAATTTGTTTAATCATAATCACTTTCCATTGAATTTCTTTACACATAGTAACACATAATTATCGATTATACTTAGTCTATTTCTTCAATGATTGTGCAGTTTCATTAACTAGATTTTGTTCAGTGCTGTTAGCATAGAATTCGTTGACTAATGCACTAATTTCATATGTGTTTTTGTTCATTGTCCGGTCGTTATCGTTAAGCGTCCAGACTGTTACGGTCTTCTTTCCTTGGTTTACTCGGAAAAGCAGGGTACTATCAGCGGTTCCTTCGCCAAGGATAAAGCGAGAATGATTTTTGTTCATTGTTAATTGCAAACCTTGGTTACTGCCAAGACGGTCGATACCATATGCTTTGGCATAAACGAGGGCCGCAATCCTGTAGTAAGAGAGGGTTTCTTTACCTTGAGAAGAAGGAACCGTAATCTTCTTGCTAGCAGTTTTGGCGACTTGTTTGTTTTCCTTAGCAGTTGGCCGGGCACTAGTGATTGCAGGATCGGCCGTTGCTGTTTTCGCAGCAGAACTAGTTTGTGTTGTTTGACTGCTTGTGGAAGCAGAATTAGCATTAGCTTGGCTGGTTGCGCTGCTACTTGAATTTGATTGTGTACTTGGTTGACCATCGGGGTTAAAGCCGAGAGAACTTAATGAAACGGTGGAAGTTGTGTATTGTTGTTTAGCGACAGGCGTATTAGCGTTAGAAACCGGGCGCCAAACAGTCATCGTCTTACCATCACTGTTGATCTTGTAATAAATAGTATTACTGAAACTACCACGGCCAATACCCATTCGACCGTTACTGTCTTTGAATACATTTAAGTTTGGATTTTGGTAGGCCGTCCCATAGTAGCGGTTATAGAGTTGCAGCCCTAAGTCATCGATTACTTGACCATCTTGCAGTAGTTGGTGGACATTGGTGTTACTAGAACTAGCAGTGTTGCCCGCCTGACTACTTTGAGTTGGTGTTGCTGATGGCGTATTCTTGATTGATGAAATTGCGTGGTTGATTGTGGCCTTTTGGGCAGAAGTCTGATTTTCGGACTTTTGGAGGCTTGAAATCGGCACCGTCTTCTTGGTATATCCTTGCTTATATGTGGGGGTATTCGGGTCGCCCTTGATTTGCCAAATGGTAACAGTGCCATCATTGTTAATCTTAAAGAAAGCGGTGCTATCAGCTGTTCCCTGGCCAATTCCGTAGCGTCCGTTACTATCTTTAAAGACGCTAATACTGTGGGCGTCATTTACATAATTTTGTCCATACGCATTGGCATAAATAAGGGAACCAACTTCATTAACATCGTTTGTATTATTATTGCTATGCTGTGCAGCGTTGACATTAGTTTCAGCAAATGATAATCCGGCGACTACGGCTAATGCCGCGCTAAATAGTTTAACTCTTCTCATGTTAAACCCCTCCAAAAATTTAATCATCGATATTATAAGCCTATTTCATTAAATGAAAACGCTTCTTTACTATTTCTTTACTTTTTAGTAAAATATTTGGCGGAATATGACGAATTCTGCAAAAATCGTTACGAATCTTGCAAATTGACCCACTAAGAAAAATATTAGGTATACTACAAGGATAAAAGTAATTATTGAGGAGTATTAGAGTTATGAAAAATAGGGGCAAATTAATCATTGTTTCATTATTAGTTGTAATTATCGTGGTATGTGGCGGATATATGCTCTTAAGACCAGCATCATCCAAGGATGTGGCAGCAGACAAACCAACGAAGACGGAGACGTTAAGTACAAGCAGTTCTAAGAAACATCATCAGGAAGCTAAGAAAAACAGTTCGTCCGACGAGGCGGATAGTGATAGCACAACTGCGGGGGATGATAATGATGAAACTGCTAATTCATCAGCACCGAACAGTGCAGGTACTACCCAATCGGCGCAAAACAACAATAACGCAGGTACAGCGCAAACAGTGGCTGCTAATAATAATCAAACCCAAAATGCAGCACCGACTTATCACAAGAGTAATGGCGTATCAGCAGTAAAGCAAACCAACCGTCAGAAGACATCACAAAAGACGACATCAGCAGCACGGACCCAGCAACCAGTAACAGTCCAAGATGGGATGAATTTTAGTTACCGGGCTGCCCAAAAAGCGGGAGTAATTGACAGTAAAACATCCGCTGAAGAATTTTATAAAAATGCCAAAGAAGGCAACGGCTATGTAACCTATAATGGTAAAACTGTTTACTATAAAGCAAATGGCAATGGACAGTATCAGGTTACGAATGTAAAATAATGATCTATTTTAATGAGCAGGTAAGAGAAATCTTATACTGCTTTTTTTATTAAAATTAACGAATTCTGCAGAAAACGATACGAATATTGCAAATTGCTCCAAAATTTTATTTTTTATATATAATTTTCATTGAATTAAATGAAAGGGAGTTTATTTATAATGAAAGTTAATAGACGTCTAGGGATTTATTTAGCAGCTCCAATTGCTTTGATGGCTATTTCGGTAACAAATGCAAAGGCAGATACTGTTAGCCAAGATCAAATACCTACAACTGTTCAAACATTGCCACAATCAAATGGTGATGCGGCAAGTAGTAATAGTGTTGCAGTGACGAATAGCAATCAGTCAGATACACCGGTAGTAACAAGCACAGAAGTTGCAAGTGAGGCACCAAATACGTCATCCGTTGCTACAAGCGTTACATCAGCTACATCAGCCGTGGATAGCAATTCTGTAAATCAAGGCATTGATTTACATACTACGGAAAATATGACATTGTATGCCAAACCTGCTAACGAAGAGGCAGTTGAATCTACTCAAACATTCAACCCGTCATCACAATCACCAGTATCGTACGCACAATTGTTTACATCATTGTATACAACAAACTACACTCAACAGCAAGTTAACAATGCAACTTATATTCATAATTACTTTATAAATCAAGGATGGACGACAAATGCGATTGCTGGAATGCTAGGTAACTTTGTTTCTGAATCAGGACTTATTCCAGACCTTCATCAATATGGCGGTGGTCCAGGTTATGGAATAGCTCAATGGCCTGCATCGGCTGTTCAAGGTTGGTGTAGAAATAATGGATATGATTATCGAACATTGCAAGGACAGTGTGCATATATCCAATATCAAATGACACATGGGCAACAATACTATCCATCTCGTTATTCAAGAATGACAGCGAATGAATATATGCATAGTTATGATTCAGCCTATAATCTTGGAATGATTTGGCTTAATAACTTTGAACGACCAGCTAATCGTAACCAACCTGCACGAGGCCAGCAAGCACAATACTGGTATCAATATTTCCAAAACCATGGTGGAACTACAGCGCCAGTAGAACAACCAACGCAACCATCAACATCTGGAAATGGTACAATGCAACAACGTGGAACATTCAGAGTTGCCTATGGGTTAAATGTACGTCAAGCACCAAGTACATCATCAGCTATAATGGCTAGATATAATGGCGGACAAAGCTTTACTTATGATTCTAAAGTAGAAGCCAATGGTTATCTTTGGGTGTCATATATGAGTTATAGTGGTGCTCGCCGTTATGTGGCAATAAAGAATTTAAGTACGGGACAAACATTCGGAACAGATTCAAATAATTTCTCATTTAACAACCCAACACCAAGTACGCCAACGCCTGCACCAACACCAAGCACTCCAGCAGATGGGACTACGATGCAACAACGCGGAACATTCAGAGTTGCTTACGGATTAAATATTCGTCAAGCACCAAGTACGTCATCAGCCGTAATGGCTCAATACAGTGGTGGACAAAGTTTTACTTATGATTCCAAGGTAGTTGCTAACGGCTATCTTTGGGTATCATACATGAGCTATAGTGGTGCTCGGCGTTATGCTGCAATAAAGAATTTGAGTACGGGACAAACATTCGGAACAGATTCAAATAATTTTTCGTTTAATGGTATGAGTACAAACGTGCCAAGTACTCCGTCTCAAAATCCAGTCAATCAAGGTTCGAAAGCTGAGCAAATTATATCATTAGCTCGGCAACAACTTGGAAAACCATATGTATATGGTGCAACTGGTCCAAATTCTTTTGATTGTTCTGGACTTGTTCAATATGTATACCGTCAAGTAGGTATTAACCTTCCACGGACAGCAGCTCAACAATCTACTCGTGGATATGGTGTTAGTTTTAATAACTTACAACCTGGAGATTTACTATTCTGGAGTAATTCTAGGGGCGTCTATCATGTTGGAATTTACACAGGCAATGGGAACACATTGTTTGCTCCCCAACCTGGTCAAACAGTAAAAGAACAACCAATGCGTTACTGGATGCCTAGTTTTGCACGTCGTGTTTTATAATTAAAAATATTTGTTTTTCTAGTTTAATATAGAAAACCCTACTGCTATAATGATGTAGTGTGTAGGGCATTTCTATATTTAAATTATTAAGTTGGAGTACTTTTATGCGGAATTTATCTATTAAACAACTGATAATAATCATCCTGTGCTTGTTAGTGCTAGTAGTAGGCTGCATGACAATTCACCAGCATCGTCATTTTAATAAAAACGTTAGTATCGATAACGTGGCAGTTGGTGGTTTAACTGCTAAACAAGCTTTGAAAAAATTACAAGATAATCCTCGATCACCAAAAGTATATATAAATAGTGATTTAGTATATGCAGAAAAGCAACCAGTTGCAAAGTTTAGTAAAGCTGATGAACAAAAGGTAAAAAATGCATTACGCAGTCAATATACATTCTTTCCATCGGCTAAAGAAAAGAATATTTTAATTAAACCACAAAATTTTAATCAAAATATGATTCCTCAGATTGACCAGGCAGTTAATCAAAAGGTGATTGAGTTAAATAATGGTCGAAAAGCTCCAATTGATGCTTATGCTGTATATGAAAATGGCGGTGTACAGGTTAAGCAAGCAGTTGGTGGAACCCAATATAGCGTAGATGGATTGCATAAAAAGCTTGAAAAAGAAGTTGTTAATGGAACCGTTAAGTTGAAACCGGTATATAAAGCTCCGCTTTCAGCAAATAGTAAAACTGTTCAAAATGAAAAAGCAAAGCTTGAAGAAATATCGAAGCGGACGGTAATATACCAAGTACAGGATAAGAAATATCGGTTAAATTGTGCTGACATTGTTACTAGAGCTACATACCAAGACGGTAAATATCATTTTGATACAGCTGCAGCTGATTCAAAGATTGATGAAATAAATAATAAGCAAGCAACCCTTGGTAAAGCCTTTGAATTTAAAACTCATAGTGGGTCGGTGATTAAAACAACGGATGCTGGATCGTATGGATGGAAAATTAGTAAAAAGCAAGCAGGTAAAACTCTTGTTAATGCATTAGTCGAAAATAAACAGAAAGTAAATGCAAAGGACGACATTTACGGTGAAGGCTATAACCAGCATGGAACAGGATATGATACCACGGCTAATAATGGAATAGGCGGTACTTATGCCGAAGTTTCGATAGCTGATCAACATGCTTGGTTTTATAAAGATGGCAAATGTGTCCTTAGTACTGATATTGTTAGTGGAACAAACAATAAAGATAATGAAACGCCCAAAGGTGTTTGGTACATTATGTACCAACAAACGCCATCGGTTCTTCGTGGATTAAATGATGATGGTTCAAAGTACGCTAGTAAGGTACAATACTGGTCACCATTTACAGATAGTGGATGTGGTTTCCATGATGCAAGCTGGCGCCATGATTGGTCAAAACATGCCTATATGGCTAAAGGTGGCGGATCGCATGGATGTATTAATATGCACCCAGATATCGCTGGACAAGCGTTTCATGATTTACAGAAAAACGAACCTGTAATTATCTATTAAAGGAGAATATATTATGCGCCCAAGTGCTGAACGCTCAATAATGATTGCAGTTGTTTGCTTTGTTTTGACGATTATTATTTCTTTTGCATTATCAGAGGGATGGATAAAGTAGGGATTTAACAATGGATTTAGAGAAGAAGAAAAATCTGATTATTATTAATCTCTTTTATATTGGATTGATTTTGTTGTACTGCATCTTACATGCAGGTCCAATAAATTTGATGGTATTCATTGTCATGTTAATCTTAGCTAATGTTACTGGAATTTTGATTAAATAAGTAATTATTATTTGATGGAGGATAATTATGTTAAAGAAATCATATAAAGTTTTATCAGAGAAAGAATTATCTAAAGTATTAGGTGGTTGGGGCTATTCACTAGCTTTTAAAAGCCCACGCTCATGGGAAAGAGCAGTTTTAAAATGGATTAAAAGATGATTGAATTAACTGTGAGACAAGGATTAGCATCATCTATATCAAATATTGTTGAAATTATTTTAATTTACCGATTGATAACAAAAAATTTATCGTTGAAATTAATAATAACTGACTTTTTAGCTATTTTGATGATGATATTCTTATCAGCAATATTTATGATGCTAGGATCGTTCTATCCAGTACTTATAGTATTTTATTTGTGGTTAGTTGACAGAATAAAATCTAACCCCTATATAGCTATAAATAGTATTCTTGCGATGTGTACTAGTATCATAATGTCATCGTTATTCGATTTAGTAGATCATTATACTTATACATTTTTTATACAAGGAAAGGCACATATATCACTTTTAGGCTGGTTAATTCCATTGAATGATTGTGTTTTAACTTTTATTGTGGGTGTATTTGTAATTAAGATTATTTGTCCTAAAATCAAATGGTTCTATATTAAATTTCCCAATCCTATTCAATTATGGGAAATAACTGCTATCTATTTTATACTTTATATTTGGTTAACTGTTATTGCAGAAGAAGAAGAAATTGCTGATAGGTACGCTTCATTACTGTTAATCATGTATTTTATAATCATAATAGTGTCTGTTACTGGTTTTCTTAATTTTGTGAAAAATAATGAGCGGACTCAATACCAACAACGATTAATTGATAGTTACCAATCACAAATTGCAAGTGCTCATAAAATAAACAAACAATACGATGAAATCCGACGTGAGCGTCATGATATGCGTAATATGCTCCTTAGTGTTCAAGGGTATATTCGTGATCATAAAGATAAAGAAGCAGAGGATATATTATCGACGTTTCTTCAAAATGACACGGCCGAGAAGCACTATGATGAAGTTGATCATGCGTTAGATAAAATAAAAATTTCAGGTTTGCATAATTTGATTAAGGAAAAAGCTTACAAAATAGTAGAAAAGGGTATTCCTTTCTCATTTGAGGTTAATACTGAAATTGATAAATTACCGGGGTCAGAAATAAAGACTGCGCGAATTATTGGAATTTTAATGGATAATGCAATTGAAGCAACCCTAAGACAAGCTAAACCGTATATCCAATTTGCACTAATTAAACATAGTGAACAGGTATATGAGTTGGTGGTTGCTAATTCGTTAGCGGATAAAATTAATATTAATGTGGCCATGAAATTTGAACATTCAACTAAGGGAGGACATCAAGGAATTGGCCTTTCAAATGTAACGCAACTAGTTGAAAATGATGACCATTATTCTTTTTCTGCAGAAGTGAAAGATAAGGTAATTATTATGACTTGTTTTATTCAAGGAAAGTGAGAATAAAATGCTAAAGGTAATTATTTTAGAAAATAATGATTATCAATCTGATTATATTGAGAAAATAGTTACTCAACGGCGGATGATTAATAATACTCCGCAAAGTCATGATATGAAGGTTTGGCTACAAACAGATGATCCCCAAGAAGTAATAAAAAAGGTAAAAGATGAAGATTATCTCGCAATTTTAGATATTGAACTGGATAATAAAATTAGTGGGATAGATGTTGCGGAGGAAATCCGTAAAAAATCAGAATTTGCTGAAATTATTTTTGTGACAGCTTATCAAGAATATTTACCGTATACCGTATCACGTCGAATTGAACCTTTTGATTATGTTTCTAAGGGTCAGGATATTACATCAATCACTGATCGCTTGCGAAAAGATATTGATGAAGCATATTTGCGTTACCAGAACTATATTAATGGCGGACAAAAAAAGCAAGATAAATTTACTTATGAGCCAATTCACGGTGTAAAACGCCAAGTCAATTTTGATGATTTATATTATATTGAATCCGTAAAAAATGAAAATCGTCGTTTGCGAATTGTGGGCAAAAATATTCGTATTGAGTACCATGGTGAATTGCGAAAGATAGATGATGACAGGTTGTTGCGAGTGAATCAAAGCACCTTGATAAATCCTTTGTCAATTCAGGAATTTAATCGGAAAGAACGCGTTGTTTACTTTGGTGATAGTGAACTGAAAGTAACGGTAAGTTATCGAAAAGTAAAAATGTTGAGTGAATTTCTTGAAAGAGAGAAGAAATAGTATTTTTATCTTAGAATGCAAAGAGGCTGGGGAAAAACTCAGTCTCTTTGCTTAATTTATGACTTATTGCAAGTGCTTTTCTAACAGGTGTATAATATGATAGCGCTTTCTTAAAGTGGCGACGAATTATGCATGAAAGTATACGAATTTTGCAAAATGAAACAAGGCAACTTTTATCATATATACTAATCGTGCGAGAAGAACAATCTTGTTGGAAAGACGGTGTTGATAATGAGTTCTAAATTTAATCGCAAATTTTATACTAACCTTGATTTTTATATTTATATTATAGTTACATTCTTTTGGATTTTAGCAATTCCTAAAGCAAGCAATATTTATGAAACAATTATCTGTGTGGCTTGTACAATTATTGGAATTTTTGCGGCTTTACGGATTCTGTTCAAAAAGTGAATAACCTTTTATTAAGATACGAAGTTCAGAATTATCTAATAATTTTGGACTTTATTTCTTTAACAATTAGAAAGGAAGGTAAATAAAATGAATTACCCTCATTATGTAGCTCAAGTTGATGAAGCAGATTGTGGAGTTGCTTCATTAGCAATGATTCTACGTAATTTCGGTTCAATTTATCCGATCGCAAAACTTCGTGATTTAGCGCGCACAACTAAACAAGGAACTACTGCATTAGGGTTAGTTAAAGCGGCTAATCACCTTGGTTTAGATGTAACGCCGATTGAAGCTGATTTATCATTATTTGATGATCCAGAGATCGAATATCCACTAATTGCCCACGTTGTAAAAGAAGATTTATTGCACTTTTGCGTTGTTTTTAAAGCAGATCAAGATTATATCTATGTAGCAGACCCAGATCCGGCAACAAAGATTAAAAAGATGCCACGGGAAGAATTTGGGCAACTATGGTCTGGTATCTGTTTATTATTTGCACCAGCTGATAAATATATTCCGAAAAAAGAACCGTTAGCAGGCCTTATGAGTATGTTTGGTCAGTTAGTTAACTACAAAAAAGAGATTATAGGAATAGTTGCATCTGCGGCGCTAATTACTGTTGTTAGTATTTTCGGTTCATATTATTTACAGGTAATTATAGATCGTTTTATCCCGACTAAAAATATTAGCGGGTTGAGTATCCTTGCTGGTAGTTTAGTGATTGTATACTTGCTTAACTCGGCTTTTAATTATTTTAGAGATTTTCTGTTAACCCGTTTGGACCAGAAATTAGCATCCCAAGTAAGTTTACGCTATATTCAACACGTTTATAAATTACCGATGCGGTTTTTCTCAACAAGGAAGACAGGCGAAATTACATCACGTTTTGAAGATATTAATAAGATAATTGATGCCTTATCAAGTACGATTATATCGATACTGTTAGATGTTGGCATAATGGTAGTAACGGGTTTAGTACTTTATATGTATAGTAAGACATTATTTTTCACGACAGTTGCTACCGTTCCAATCTATACGCTTGTTATTTATGCTTTTAATAAACGCTTTGCTAAATTAAATCAAGAGCAGATGGAAAGTAATGCTCAACTTACCTCTTCAATTATTGAGGACTTAAAAGGAATCGAAACGTTAAAAGTCCTTCAATTGGAACAGAGTCGTTATGAAAACGTTGAAAGCAATTTTACGAAATTTCTGCAGAAAAATTTATCTTATGTCAAAACAAAGTCATTCCAAGAATCAATAAAAATATGGATTCAGTATGGATTAGTAACAGTTGTTCTTTTTCAAGGTGCCGTATTAGTAATCCAAGGCAACTTAAGTATTGGTATGTTAATGGCATTTAATGCACTATTAACTTTCTTTATCAGTCCGTTGCAAAACATTATTAATTTACAACCCAAGCTTCAAGAAGCAAAAGTTGCTAATAATCGACTAAATGAAGTATTACAAGTTGAAACTGAAAAATTGACCGCAGATACAAGTCCTCAACAGGCTTTAGTCGGTAAGCTTGACTTACAGCATGTTGATTATTCTTATGAATACAGTAAACCAATTTTACAAGATATTAATTTGAAAATTGCTGATAATGAAAAGCTTGCCTTAGTAGGCCTTAGTGGATCTGGAAAATCAACGCTAGCGAAATTGCTTGTAGGATTTTATGCACCAACGCATGGAAAAATAGCTTTTAATGAACATGATATAGCTGAGGTTAACCTTTCTGATGTTAGAAATTACATTCATTATTTGCCCCAAGCACCACAGTTATTTTCAGGAACAATTAAGGAGAATTTATTAATGGGGGTCCATCATTCTGTTTCTGATAAAGAGCTAGATAGTGCTTGCAAAGCGGCGTTAATTTATGAGGATATTCAAGCACTGCCCCTAAAATATGAAACAAAATTAGATGAAGAAGCAACAGTATTGTCTGGTGGACAAAAGCAAAGGCTAACGATTGCTCGTGCATTATTATCTTCTGCTCATGTTTTGGTCTTTGATGAGTCGACCAGTAGCCTAGATCCGCTTACTGAAAGACGAATTATTGATAATTTAATTAGAATTAAGAATCGAACAATGATTTTTATTGCCCACCGCCTTTCAATTGCAAAACGAGTAGACAGGATTATTGTGATGCATGATGGCAAAATCGTTGAGGAAGGGAACCATCAAGAATTGCTAAGCAAACATCAAGATTATTATGACTTATGGAATGCATAAAAGCTCCGAATCGCAATGGATACGGAGCTTTTATTGAATAAATTATTCTTTATAAAACATGGTTTTAAGTATTGAGCCGATTATGAAAATGATAAAAAAGATACACATCAATGACTCGTATTGTGGCAAGGGTCCATCGAGAAAAGGGCTTAGCCAAAGGAATAGCAGGAATAAATACATATAGAATGATCCGCTGCGCCAAAAATATCTGTTGAAATGAATCTTCATAACAATCTCCCCTATACAACCGATTAGAATATTTTCTATGTGATTGATTATAAGGAAAATCGTAGTATTTAGACCATCTTGCATTATTCGTTAGTTTTTTTGCAGAATTCGTATAGGTTGACTACCTATCAAAACACCAAGGCGTTTGTTCTAATCTACCCGCACAAAACCATCTTGGACGAATTTTGTCCCATAAACTAAGGTGTTTTCAACCGGGCACTTAGCAGCTACGTCAGCGAGGAACTTTTTAATGTCTTCATCTGATTCACTGCTGCGGAGGTGTGGTTGGTAACGAATCTCGGTAAATTTGCGAACGTTTTTGCCATCAGCGACATTTTCACGGTCAAGGTCACCCTCAATAGTTACCCAAAATGCTTGCAAGTCAAAATTACGTTTATTAGCTAGTGCTTGAGCAGTGATTGCTTGGCAAGCGCCAAATGAAGTTAGGAGGATCTCGACCGGATTCATCCCCGTATTGGTACTTCCTGGTTCATCAAAAGTGATCTCAAAGCCACGAGTACCAGCTGATACCTGCATTCCCGTGGTAGTCTTAGTCGCAGTTACTTTATACTTAGTCATCAATAGTCCCTCCTCGTTTAATTAACCATAGTTTACTTTTTCACTCATGATAGTTCAACCTAATTGCTTATTAATAATCCCCGCCAAATACACTAAAAAAGCTGGTGGGGATTGTTTTTTATAATTTAATTTCGTGGGGTGATTGCTTTCCGTTGAGAATGGCGAGAACATCATCTAAGGAAAAATCAACCATATTTTGAACGGCTAGGTTAGTAAAAAAGGCAATATGAGGTGTAAGAATTACGTTATCCATCGCATGTAGTTCCTTAACGAGCGGCTGGTCATCAAGCCCTTTTTCTCGGCGGTCCGCAGCTGCAACTGTTTCTTCACCTTCAAAGGTATCGAGGGCGGCCGCGGCGATTTCACCAGCTTTTAATGCTGTAACGAGGTCAGCCGTATTGACGACAGGTCCCCGACTAGCATTGACAAGACCAGCGGTTGGTTTCATCAAGGCAAACTCTTTAGCAGTCAGCAACCCCTTGGAAGTAGGGTTTAAGTCAACATGGAGACTTACTACGTCCGCGCGTTTTAGTAATTCTTCTTTAGCAACGAATTCGACAACTCCTTCAAGATCAGTCCGTGGATTAGTATCATAACCAAGAACAGTAGCACCGAGGGCATTGAGGAGTTTAGCAAGTGTTCCGCCGATACGCCCGACTCCAATAATTCCAATAGTTGCCGTGTGAATTTCTATTGATTGTTCATCGCTAAACCAGCGGAAGTCATTATTAGCAACTTGGTGGTCAAAACGATAAGAATTCCGTAGTAACCGCAAAATCTGCATCAAGGCAAATTCGGCAACACTTCGTGGGGAATAGGCAGGAACATTAGTGACAGTTAAGCCGTTAGCATTAGCTTGTTTGACGTCAACCATGTCAAATCCCGCGGTCCGAGTAGCAATTTGCTTCAGACCATTAGCGTGGAGTTTAGCATAAATATCATCAGGGAGCTTACTGCGTTGTTGAATTACTAATCCATCGATATCAGTAGTTAGGTCAATGGCATCATCAATTAGTTTCGGGGTTGTGATGATTTCAATATTATTTTTCTTAGCGTAGTTCTTAATTGCGGGTTGTTCATCATCACGAACACTAGTCATCAAAATTTTAGTCATTTTAGTCCTCCTTATTAACGAATGCAGCAATATTATCCATTGCTTGCTTCAATGTCTCCATGCTAGTAGCGTAACTAATCCGAACGTATCCTTGACCACCTGTGCCAAAAAATGATCCGGGAATTACTGCGACTTTTCCTTCATTAGCAAGATCCGTAGCGAACTTCAAATCATCATTACCAAATTGAGCAGGAATTTTCGCAAAAATGTAGAAAGCGCCATTTGGCGTAGTCATCTCAAAGCCGAGTTGTTTTAGCGCCTCAACGACAAAATTACGACGTTGCTTGTATGCTTCTTTCATCTCAAGCGTGGCCGTTTTTCCTTCGACTGTATCAAATGCGGCAACCGCAGCGGCCATGGCAGGATCAGATGCCGCAGTAACCATCATGGCATGAATTGCACTGACGGGTTTCATTAACTCCTGTGGACCAGCGATAAAACCAATGCGGTAGCCAGTCATAGCGTGAGACTTTGAAGCGCCATTTAAAATGAGGGTTTGCTCGGGGATGAAGCTGGCAATCGAAGTATGCGGCCCATCATATACAAGTTCAGAATAAATTTCATCAGCAATTACAACTAAGTTAGTTGCTTTAATTGCTTCGGCCAGCGCCTTAATTTGTGCCGCGGTATAGGTTACGCCCGTTGGGTTAGAAGGGTAATTAAGAATAATTCCTTTAGCATGCGGATGTTTTGCGAGAACAGCTTGTAATTTTGCGGGAGTAAGGACGAAATTATCAGCACTAGTATCAATTTCAACTGGGGTACCCCCTAAAATCTTAGTGACGACCATGTAGAGCGGGAAAGTAGGTGTAGTAACTAAGATCTCGTCACCGGGATTAATAATAGCTGAAAGAGAGGCGTAGATTCCTTCAGTTGCGCCAACAGTAACGGCAATTTCACTATCTGGGTCGTAGTCAAGATTATAGCGGTCGGCCATAAAATGAGCGATAGCCTTTCGCAAAGCAGAGGTTCCAGTTCCCGGAGCATAATGTGAATCATTAGCATTGATACTTGCAATCGCGGCCTCTTTCATTGCTGCTGGAACATTAAAGTCTGGTTCACCAAGGGTTAGTTTAATAATTCCAGGGATAGAACTTGCTTTATAGTCAAATTCGCGAATTCCACCTGGAGTAAGTTTATTAAAATTGTGGTTGAGATTTGTGAGTAGTTCTTTTTTAGTTGCTGGCATAGTAGTTCCTCCTAATTAATATGAATAGGTAAAATTATGTACAAAGAAGCCCTGGATGCTAATGTTTATAACATCCAGGGCTCCTCGATCAGATTGGAATGAGTATAAAAGAGGTTTCCGGATGTTTGGGGATCATCCGGAAACGCCACAATGACGAAATCACTGCTGGTCAGCGGACGAGATTGTCGCTAAACCAGAAGGCATACGCTTGATGTAAGTGAAGTGTTACAGTGATCATCATTATGTCCTCCTTTGATTAACTGATTATTAATAATTCTAATTATTTTTTAATCTATGTCAATGGTTTATTTAGAAAAAAATAATAAATAATAGAAAAATAGGCTTTTAACTAAGGAGCAATGTTTATGGTGATTTTTAATGTTGTTCTTATTTATATTTTTAAAAATTTTTTTATTTTTTATAGGTGTTTTTATTGTACTATTTCACAAATGTGATATAATAAAAATCGTAAAGGAAGTGGGTAGCAATGCGGATCGACATCAAACATTATTTGGAAGTTAACCACTTGACGATCTATCAAGTTTCCAAACGTTCCGGTTACGGCTACACGACTTTACACAAATCGTTTAACAAACCACAATCTAGTTCGACTTCGCTTAACCTACGTGATCTCGATGCTTTAGCGCAAGCTCAAGATAAGAGCATGTGGGAAGTTCTGAAAGAGCTAGAAGAGAATTATCTCGAATGAAATTGTGGCGTTGCTGTAGCCACAGGAAGTCAGATACGTTAACTTTTGGCTTTCAATATTATTTTAGACTACGATTTTTTAGAAAAGCAGATTAACTAATGAGGAGGGATTGCATATGGCTCAAAACCCAATGAATCCATTTGACAGTGACATGAACGACATTTTCAACCAATTAATGGGTGGAATGAATGGTTTTAATTCTGATAATCGGCGTTACCTAATCAATGGTCGTGAAGTAACACCAGAAGAATTTGCTGAATATCGTAAGACCGGTCAATTACCTGGTGGCGCAAATCCTCAACAAGGCCCAGGCCCTCAACCTAACGAAGGAAAAGATAGTATCTTACACAAGTTAGGTCGTAATTTAACTGAAGAAGCTCGGCAACATGAACTTGACCCAGTTATTGGTCGTAACAAAGAAATTCAAGAAACTGCTGAAATTCTTAGCCGTCGTACCAAGAACAATCCTGTATTAGTCGGTGATGCTGGGGTTGGTAAGACTGCTGTTGTAGAAGGCTTAGCACAAGCAATTGTTTCCGGTGATGTACCAGCTGCTATTAAGGATAAGGAAATTATTAGCATTGATATTTCTGGTCTTGAAGCAGGTACGCAATACCGTGGTAGCTTTGAAGAAAATATGCAAAAATTAATTGATGAAGTGAAGAAGGCTGGAAACATTATCCTCTTCTTCGATGAAATTCATCAAATTATTGGTGCCGGTTCAACTGGTGACTCTAGTGGTTCAAAGGGAATGTCTGACATTATCAAGCCAGCATTATCCCGTGGTGAAATCACGGTTATCGGTGCAACTACCCAAGATGAATATCGTAATACAATTATGAAGGACGCTGCGCTTGATCGGCGGTTTAACCCAGTTACAGTTAATGCGCCAAGTAAGGCTGACACTGTAGCAATTTTGAAGGGTATTCGTGACTTATACGAACGTCACCACAATGTAAAATTGCCTGACGATGTCCTTCAAGCTGCAGTTGATTACTCTGTTCAATACATGCCACAACGGGCATTACCTGACAAGGCAATTGATTTAATTGATATGACTGCTGCTCACTTAGCTGCAAAACACCCAGCTCGTGATGCTAAGGCAATTGAAAAAGACATTGCCGCTGCTGAAAAGAAGCAAAAGGAAGCAGCTAAGAAAGAAGATTACAAAGCGGCTCAAGAAGCCAAGGAAAAGATTGCTGACTTGAAGAAGCAATTGAGTGAAAACTCTGAATCAGAAAAGGTTACTGCTACTCCAGAAGATGTTGCTAAGGCAGTTGAACAAATGACTGGTATTCCAGTTTCTAAGATTGGGGCCAGTGATGTTGAACGGCTAAAGGATATGGACAAGCGGCTTGAAGGTAAGGTTATTGGTCAAGATGAAGCTGTTGAAGCAGTTGCTCGTGCCATCCGTCGTAACCGTGCTGGATTTGACGAAGGCGACTCACCAATTGGTAGCTTCTTATTTGTTGGACCTACTGGGGTTGGTAAGACTGAACTTGCTAAGCAATTAGCCCTTGATATGTTTGGTAGCAAGAATGACATTATTCGGTTAGATATGTCTGAATACTCTGACCGGACAGCTGTATCTAAGATGATTGGTGCTACTGCCGGTTATGTTGGTTACGAAGACAACGGTAATACCTTAACTGAAAAGGTTCGTCGTCACCCTTACTCCATCATTCTTTTGGATGAAATTGAAAAGGCTAACCCACAAGTTATCACCCTCTTATTACAAGTGCTTGATGATGGTCGATTAACTGATGGTCAAGGTAATACAATTGACTTCAAGAATACTGTAATCATTGCAACTTCAAATGCAGGGTACTCCAATGACGCCCCAGTTAAGATGGGTCATAACGAAGACGAAGAAGACTTAATCAAGAAATTGACTAATTACTTCCGTCCAGAATTCTTGAACCGGTTCAACGCAATTGTTGAATTCCACAGCTTAACTAAGGAAGACTTGAAGAAGATTGTTGACTTGATGCTGGCTGAAGTTAACCGGACATTAGCTAAGAAGGGCATGGATGTTAAGGTTACTGATGCTGCTAAGCAATACTTGATCGATGAAGGTTACGATGAATCGATGGGTGCTCGTCCGCTTCGTCGGGTTATCGAACGTGAAATCCGTGATAAGGTAACTGATTACTACCTTGACCACCTTGATGTAAAGCACTTAGTTGCTGAAATGAAGGACGGCAAGTTGGTAATTGTAGATGCTAAGGATGCCGCTGAAGATGACAGCAAGGAATACACTCCTAAAGACGAAAAGAAAGATGACAAGAAGGAAGAAGATTCAAAGTCTGACGAAGACAAGAAAGACGAAAAGTAATTTTCCTTCATTAAATTAATAAAAAACGCATGAATTAACTTAAGGGGTTAGTTCGTGCGTTTTTTGCATTTAAAAACTTGTTTCTTCTATAGTATAACGATGAATAGTGTTCCAGTTTAATTCATAACCAATCCCAGAGTTGGTTGGCACATTGATTTTGCCATCGTTTAATTTAATTTCAGGATTAATAATGTCATGGGCGAAGTAACGCTGTGAGGCAGAAATGTCATTTGGCAGGGTATAACCAGGAAGTGCAGCTGCCGCGATGTCAACTGCTCGTGCAACTCCTGATCCGAGCATTCCCCCGCACCAGCAGGCTATTTGATGAGTTTGAGCGAATGATTGAATTTCTTTAGCGATAGTTAAACCGCCAACCTTACTGATTTTGATATTTATTATTCGACCACTTCCTAACTGCTCCATTGCTTGTGCATCGGCAAGACTGTTGATGCTCTCATCCAAACAAATGGGAGTGATTAGCTGCTGTTGGAGTTGTGCATGATGAAGGAGATCATCGGCTTCGAGTGGCTGTTCAATCATTAAGAGGTTAAGCTCATCAAGACGTTGTAAGTTTTTACTATCCTGTAATCGATAGGCGGAATTAGCATCAGCCATTAGCTTGAGATGCGGAAATTCATTGCGGACAGCCTTAAGAAACTGATAATCAGCACCTGGTTTGATTTTAACTTTCACACGCTGGTAACCGGCTTGCACAGCTTGACGGACTTTTTTGATTAGGGCTGTCGGAGAAGGTTGAATACCGATACTAATGCCTGCCAGCACTTCTTTTTTATTCCCACCAATTGCTTTTGCAAGTGATTGATGGTTTCTTTTGGCGTATAGGTCCCACATAGCGGTATCAATTGCCGCTTTAGCCATGTTGTTTCTCTTAATAACAGCAAATAGATCCTTCAATTCAGCGGGTGAAGCGAGTTCTTGATTAAGAAGCATTGGAATAAGGGTGTTTTTGAGTAAAAGATAAGCACTATCCCTAAACTCTTCCGTATAAAAAGGGCAACTAAATGCAGAACATTCCCCGTATCCCGAATAGCCATCTTCATCATTTAATACTAATAAGGTGAAATCTTTAGTCGTCATTTGACCAAAGCTCGTTATAAATGGTGACTGAAGTGGCAGATTTATCTTATAAAGATGAGCAGTAGTGATTTTCACTTAAAGTCAGCTCCTTAAATAGTTATTAATTCCTAGTTTGGGATAAAGGGTAGTAATTGTAAATGGTAATATGCATAAAATGCTCGGAAAAGTAGGTAGAGGATTTAAGACAAAAATGGGCAAAAAACTCCTAAAATCAGACAAAAATAGGGTAAAAAAAGGGTTAGTGATCAAGTTGACTTATCATCTCATCTAAACATGTGAAAAATAAAGTCGATTAAAGGGTGCTCTTGTTAAATGTAAGTGCCTTAAACTTAGATTTATCAAGGGTTTGATAGGTTACCACTTGTTAAATGATGGGGTAAAAAGTGTACGAAAAGCTTAAAAAATAGTTGTTGCATCTCCTAACTAACGTCTTTTTTTGCGACAGTTGTATCAAAATGTAAGGTGGAAATTGGTGATTTTTAGGGTACTTGGAGTGATAAATAAAAGGTGATTTAATGACCTATAATTATCACGGGAACGGTTTTAAAATTTTTTAATTTTTTTTGAAACTAAACGGAGGATTTAAATAACCGAAAATGGTTTTAATTAAATTGGTGGTTGACTGATTACGTGATTAGTCCAGAATCGTTGATAAATAAGGATTTATTCTATATATAAAATTCTATTCGAGTGATTAATGAACAGTTGTTTCGCTGATAAGTAGAGCTACTTAACAGGTGAATAGCTAAAAAGTGAAAATGACCGTTTGAAATTTCAAGTCACTTGTAATCCCGCAAAACCTTGATATAGTAGGAACTGTTAAGTCATTAAGCAATAAACCTTGCATGAATAATTTATTTTCTTTTGAATATTTTTTCATAAACGGGGGTTTATTAAAATGAGAAATTCGAATACAAATAATTGGCGTTCAACTGCTTTGGTTGCGGGGGCAATCTTAACAGCAGGTGTCGTTACCACCACTTCAACGACTAATGCACACGCTGATGATAACCAAAATAATGCACAAGTAAGTGACACCCAAGTTACTTATGATCAAGTTCGGGCAACTGCTGATCAGCAACTTGCACAATTGCAATCAGCTAATGATAGTAAAGAAGCTCAACAAGCTACGGCCAATGAGCAATCAAATGCTGCGGATCTTGCACAAACCAACGCACAAATTGATCAATTAAAAGCTAGTCATGCTGCCTTAGAACAACAACAAGCTGGTGCTATTGCACAAGCACAAGCTTCAACTGCTGCTTCAATTGAAGCGCAAACTTCAGCTGCAAATGCTGAATACCAACAACAAATTGACGCACAACAACAAAACGAAGCCGCTCAACGCACAGCTAATGATCAACGGTACGCACAAGCCGTTAGTCAAGCAGCTGCAAACCAACAAGCAATCGCTGATGTTCAAGCACAATACCAAAAGTCATTAAGCGATGCTGCTAATACACAAACAAGTCAAAACCAAAGTGCTACTAACGATTACAATGCCGCAATTGCAAAAGAAAATGACGCTTACCAAAATAAGGTTAATGCACAACAAGCAACCAATGCAGCTAATGTAAAGAACGCTGAAGCAGCACTTGCTACCGCTACTGCTAATGCTAAAAAGCCATACAATGTAGAAGGTACAAAGGAAGTAGCTAAAGATGGTCGGGTTGCTAAGTCACAACTAGATGTTAAGGTTGATGATTTCGTTCAAAAGCAAGGAATCCGTCTAGAAGTTCCTGGTTACTATGATAGTACAATTCCTGTTTCAGCTTACACACACAAAGAATTTGCTAATACTTACTATGGTGAATATCCTGATTCTTCTGTAATCCTTAACAAGGCTGAAGATTCAACGCCACACAGTATTAACGAACTGCCATTAGACTTCCAACCAGGTCTATTGAATTACGATGCTAAGAACGATCAATCTGAAAAGGTTTCAGCAGAAGGTCTATCTGCTGCTCAAATTCAAGTATTACGGGCATTAGTAGTTTCATGGGAAAATGGTTTTCGTAACAATGTCTTCAATAACTATCGCGACTTCTACAATGCTGTAAATAGTCAAAATGGTTTTGCTAATGTTGCACCTAATGACCTTGTAAATACTAACATTTCTGATAGTGTTGCTGATCAAGTAGTTGCTAGTCGGACTAAGTACAATGTTGATAACAACAGTCACAGTATTACTAGCAGTGGAATGCCAAAGGATGCTACTTATAGTGCTTACCTTGCCAATGCCACTAAGAACCTACAAAACGATTTAACTAACGAATTTACAGGTAAGACAGTTTATGATGTTACTAACGAAAACCTTACAACGATGCAAGCTGCTCACCCAACGTTACTTAATTATGCTATCAACCTTTACAACTCAATGCAGGGTATGTATTACGGTGAATTAGTAAATCCTACACACATTGGTGGTCACGCTAAGAACCTTCTTCGGGCCGATGCTCACATCGTTGGAATTGGTTTCCAAAAGTTAACAGACGCAATGGTTACTAAGCCAGGTTCAGGTGTTTCTGACCGGACAAATCCTTCATATGCCGTAACCTTTGACCACACTGGTATCAACATTGACCACAATGCTAACTTAACTAAAGAAGTTCAAGGACGTAATGTTTGGGGTAATTCAACAGTTGATGCTCAGACTAATGCAATTAAGGGTGCCCAACATTACACTGTCACTGAAAAGACAAGCCAAACGGTAAACCCAACTGATGAAAAAGTTCAAGAGGATACTGCTGGAGCACAACAAAACTTGGCTAATGTTAAGGCACAAGCACAACAAGCACTTAAGGTCTTAGAAAATGACCATCAAGCTAACGTAAATAAGCTTACTCAACAATATAATGATGCTAAGGCTCAAGTAAAGGCAAACTACGACAATGCTGTTGCTAAGGCTGTTAGTGTACGAGATGCTGCTCTTAAGGCAAATGGTGCAGTAGATCTCCAAGCTTACAAGGCACAATTAGATGAAGCTTACCAAAATCTTGTTAAGGCTGACCAAGTGGCCGCACAAAAGTTTGCTGCTGACCGTGATGCCAAGATTGCTAATATCAAGACTAGTGAAAATGCTAAACTTGATGCTAAGATTGCCGAATTAGTACCAAGCATCGAACCACAAATTCAAGAATTGCAAGCACGCCACCAAGCAGTTGTTGCTCATGGTGATGAAGTCCTTGCTGAATTAAAGGCTACTAACAAGGCTGCTTACGATAAGCTTCAAAGCCAATTTAACGTTCAATTAGCTGCAATTCAAAAGCGTGATGCTGCTAAGAACGCTGATAAGGTTCAACTTGGTAACAATACAGTGGTTCTTCCAGCTCAAGGTAAGACTACTAATGGCAATGTTGCTACTGTTGCATTCCCAGCCACCGCTAGCCGTCCACAAGCTGCTAGTCATGTGCAAACTGTTTCAACGCCATCAATTGTTCGGACTGCTACTCAGGCACCCGTTGCAGTTGCTCCAGTTGTTGCAACCACGAACCGCGTAGCTGGAAATGGCAATGCGCAACAAGCACCAGTTGTAACCCAAACTGCTGCTGTTGCTGCTACAACTAACAATGGCACGACTACAAACAACAATTCTGCTACTACACCAGTTGCTGCTACCGCTAACAAAGCCACTAAGGCGGATAACAGTAAGAAGTCAGCTACAAAGGCTGATGTAACTGTTGCTAAGAAGCAATCTCCTGCAAAGAAGAATGAATCATCGCAAAAGGTAAATCAATCTTCGATGTCAATTGTTGCTTTAGCTGCCACTGCATTGCTTGGTACCATTGGTATTACTTACAGCTCAAAGAAGCGCCACAACTAATCCGATTCGGTTAAAAATATAAAAAAGAGATTGGTGACGTGTACCCCCAGAGTTGGAAATCAACTCTGGGGGTATTTTATATGACCAAAATTAGCGTTAAAACTAAACTT